>DAMDJY010000066.1:0-14365 GCA_032100225.1 Mobilicoccus sp. | reverse complement strand
GCGGCGGCGCGATCCCGGGGGGGAGGGAACGCACCGGGGAGCGACCTGTAACCCGAAGGGGTGGGCTGCAGATCGCGGGTTTGTGTGTCGAGGTGTCCGTGCCTGAATCCCCTGGCAACGGTGTGCGTCGCCGACGTGGACGAATTCCCCCAACAGGTGCAGGCGCCCCCAAGCGGCCTGCAACGCCTCGAATCTAGGGGAGGTCATGGACGTGCGTCCAAGAGATCCAGCATGCGGACGGCTTTAACGCGGCGGGGCGCCGGAATCGCTCCTGCTCAGACCTGTTCGCCTGCAGCAGAAACGCGACACGGGCCCTCCCGAAGGAGAGCCCGTGTCGGCGGAGCGGTAACGCACGTGGCGTCGGCTCGAGGTCAGTCGGAGGAGTCTCCGCTGCGCGTGCGGCGACGACGGCGCGGCGGGCGCGCAGCCGAGTCGGAGGAGGAGCCACGGGAGGACTCGCGCTTGGGACGGTCGTCGTTCTTGCCACGGGCGCGACCACGAGGGGCGCCCTTGCCGCCGGACTTGCCGGTCTCGCCCAGATCTTCCAAGGTCTCCGCGCCGAGGCCCGCGCGGGTCCGAGCGGACTTGGGCAGACGCCCCGTGGCCTTGGGGTTGATGTTCAGGTCGGCGAACAGGTGCTCGGAGGCCGAGTACGTCTCGACCGGCTCGGGAACTCCCAAGCCGAGGGCCTTGTTGATGAGGCCCCAGCGCGGCATGTCGTCCCAGTCGACGAGGGTGACGGCGACGCCCTTGTTGCCCGCGCGCCCCGTACGGCCGGTGCGGTGCAGGTACGTCTTCTCGTCCTCGGGGCACTGGTAGTTGATGACGTGGGTGACGTTCTCGACGTCGATACCGCGCGCGGCGACATCGGTGGCGACGAGGACGTCGACCTTGCCGTTACGGAACGCGCGGAGCGCCTGCTCACGCGCACCCTGGCCGAGGTCACCGTGGATGCTCGCCGCAGCGAACCCGCGGTCGACCAGCTCGTCGGCCACCTTGGCGGCGGTGCGCTTGGTGCGGCTGAACACGATGGTCAGGCCGCGGCCCTCCGCCTGGAGGATGCGGGCCACCATCTCGACCTTGTCCATGGCGTGCGCGCGGTAGATGAACTGCTCGATCGCGGCCACGGTGGCGCCCGTGTCGTCGTTCGAGATCGCGCGGATGTGGGTCGGCTGGCTCATGTAGCGACGCGCCAGCGTGACGACGGCACCGGGCATCGTGGCCGAGAACAGCATCGTCTGGCGGGAGGCCGGCGTCTGCGCGAGGAGCTTCTCGACGTCGGGGAGAAAGCCCAGGTCGAGCATCTCGTCGGCCTCGTCGAGCACGAGCGTGCGGATCGAGCTCAGGCGCAGGTGGCCCTGCTGCATCAGGTCGATGAGGCGACCCGGCGTGCCGACGACGACCTCGACACCGTTCTTGAGCGCCTCGACCTGCGGCTCGAACGCGCGGCCACCGTAGATGGTGGTGACGCGGATGCCGCGACGCGCGGCCGCGCGGTTGAGGTCGCTGGCGACCTGGTTGGCGAGCTCGCGGGTGGGGGCGACCACCAGTGCCTGCGGGCGGCCGGGGTGCGGCATGTCGTCGAAGCCCTCGTCGCCGGGGGCAGTGATCCGGTGGAGCAGCGGAACCCCGAAGCCGAGGGTCTTGCCCGTACCCGTCTTGGCCTGGCCGATGATGTCGTGGCCGCCGAGGGCCACCGGCAACGTCATCGCCTGGATGGCGAACGGAGCGATGATTCCCGAATCGGCCAGCGCGGCAACAATGTCGGGGTGGATGCCGAAGTCGGCGAACGTCTGGTCGGGCTCGACGACGGTGTCGGCAGTGGCTTCGATGGTCGGCAGATCGGTCATGGATGTCCTTCGATCGTTCCGGGCGCGTGGCGCAGCCGGGAAGTGTCGGGCCGATCGGAGGTCATACGTGGCGCAGTGTTCGCACCGAAGCGGCTCATGGGCCGAGAGAATTCGCAAGGTCGTGCCGACCGGGCACCGTATTGGTCACCGCCATTCTACCCGCCCGCCCATCCGTTCGCGTGCAGCCCCGGGCTGTGCCGGAAGACAAAAGATCCGGCCACGCGATGCGTGACCGGACCCCTGTTCTACGAGCGTTCTACGAGAACGTCGTCGTGATGCCTCAGAGCATCCCGAAACCGACGCCGCCCTTGCGGGGCGCGCCGATTTCGACATAAGCCAGAGCCGACGCCGGGACGAGCACGACGCTGCCCTTGGCATCGACCAGACGCAGCGGACCGGCGTTCGAGAACGCCGACGTCACCGCCGCCTCGATCTCCTCCGGGCTCTGCTCGGAATCGAGGGTGATCTCGCGGCTCGTGTTCTGCACACCGATCTTGACCTCCACGAGGTCTCCTTTCGGACGCGGCGTCACGCTGGGCGCGAGACGCATGGGGCGATCGAAACCCTGCAGCGCGAAGCGCAGGGAGGCGATCGGGGTCGTCACCAGGTTAACGACGACTCGGTGCGCTTTCTTCCCAGGCGCGGCGTGACGGTGCCTATGCCGTCGGTTTGGGGTCGTCGACGCGGGGGATCGTGCGGATCCCGCGCCACACCACGTCGGCGAGCAGCCGGGCAGCCCTGTCCTCCGGGATCGTCGACTCGTGGGCCAGCCAAACCCTCGCGGCGGTCTGCGCCATGCCCACGACACCGGTCGCGATGAGATGCGCCTCGGCCTCGTGCAACCCCGTCGAATCCCGGACGACATCGGCGATGGCCTTCGACGTCACGGTCTCGACGCGACGCACGCGCTTCTCGACCTCGCTGTCCTGCCGCAGGTCGGACTCGAACACCAACCGGTAGGCGCCACCGTGGCGGGCGACGTAATCGAGGTAGGCGCCCATGGTGGCGACCACGCGCTCCTCGTTGTCGGTGGTCGAGCGCAGCGCGGCGCCCACCGACTCGAGGATCTGGTCGCACGCCGAGTCGAGCAGCGCCAAGTAGAGCTGCAGTTTGCTCGGAAAGTGCTGATAGAGAACCGGCTTGGAGACGCCTGCGCGGTCGGCGATCTCGTCCATCGCCGCTGCGTGATAGCCGGACTCGACGAAGACGGCCAGCGCCGCGTCGAGGAGTTGTGCACGACGGGCCTGACGCGGCAAGCGTGTCCCTCGGGGGACGGCCGCCGTGTCGCCGCTGTTGATCGCCATCGCCGGCCAGCTCCTTCGCGTGTCAGTGCCCGGGTCGCAGGACTCGGAGCAGGCATCTTATCCAGGCCCGAGGCTGCGCACCTCCCGGATCGGCACGATCGACCGAATTGGCTTGTGAATCCCTCCTGTCGGGAGCGCATCAAGGAGGTCGAGGGTCGGAGTCGAAGGGTTGTCGGTGGTCTCTGATCCAATGACGGCATGGTCGAGGAGCGAGGCGAGGCGCAGCACGGCGGGCCCAGGTCTGCGGCGGGGTCGCAGACGCAGGGGGGATCCGCCGGCGGAGACCCGCGTCGGCGCCGTCGACTCACTCGGCGTGTCGACGAACCCTTCGTGGCTGCAGCCGATCTCGATCCCTCGCAGCGTCGGGCGGTGAGTGCGCGGGGGTCACTCGTACGCGTCGTGGGTGCGCCCGGAACGGGCAAGTCGACGGTCGCGGTGCACGCCGTGCTCGACCGCGTCGCCGACGGGACCATCCGTGCTCAGGAGGCGCTGGTCCTGGCTCCCACCCGAGTCGCCGCTGCGCGGCTTCGGCAACAACTCACGACGGCTCTCGCCGCCACCACGGCCTCGCCGCTCGTGAGCAGCGTTCAGGCGTTCGCCTACGGTGTGCTGCGCCGTGACGCCCTCATGCATGGAGACCCGGTGCCGCGACTGCTCAGCGGTCCGGAGCAGGACGTGATTCTGCGTGAACTCCTCGCCGGTCACGAGGCCGGAGTCGGGCGTCGACCGGACTGGCCCGGTGAGCTGGCCGAGGCCAGCCGCACGCGCGGATTCCGCAGCGAGCTGCGCGACCTGCTCATGCGTGCCGTCGAACATGGCCTCGACGCCGACGGGCTGGCAGAACTCGCAGCCCGGGTCGACAAGCCGGTGTGGGCCGCGGCCGCGCAGGTGCTGGCCGAATACGACGAGGTCACCGCGCTGTCCACGCCCGGGGGGTACGACCCGGCATGGATCCTCACGGCTGCTGCCGACCTGATGGAGGACGACGCGGACGTGCTCGCCCGCGTGCACGACGAGGTGCGGGTCGTCGTGGTCGACGACGCCCAGGAGCTGACCGCTCCCGCAGCGCGGCTCCTGCGTTTGTTGCGCTCGGGCGGCAACGAGATCGTGCTCGTCGGCGACCCCGACGCCGCCACCCAGACCTTCCGCGGCGCCGACCCGCAGCTGATGATGGCCGAACCGGCACAGCAGGTCTGCACCCTGGAGGTGTCCTGGCGGCTGCCTGCGGCCATCAGTGCCGTCGCCTCGCGCGTCGCCGACCGCATCGGATCGGTGGGCTCCGTGCTGCACCGCCTCGGACCAGACGGCACGATTCGCGCGACCGAACACTCGCCCGGCACGGTGCGGGCCCAGGTTGTAGCCGAGCCGGTTCAGACATCGTTGTTCGAGCTGGGGGAGTCTGACGTCATCGACCTGTTCTCCGCCGGCGTGGTCGAGGCTCCAGAGGGATGGGCCATGTCCACCGGTGCCGGGAGCGCTGGCGGTGACACGAGTGCGGAGGTGCACGGGCTCGAGGTGACTCCCGCCGCGACGGTCTCGGGCCAGGGCATGGCTCCGGACAGCGAGGCTCGTGATGGCGAAGCTGCCGAGGGCGAGGCTGTCGGCGCAGCGGGTGAGGCCACGGCTCAGGGCCAGGTGGAGACGGCGGTGCTCGGCACGGGCGCAGCCGAGGCGCGGTTCATCTCTGCCCGCTTGCGACACGCTCATCTCGTCGAAGGTGTCCCGTACTCCCGGATGGCGGTCATCGTGCGTGGAGCAGGCCGCAGCGCCACGATGCGTCGCGTCCTCGCTGGTGACGGCATTCCCGTCGACGTTCCCGGTGCGCGGGTTCCCCTGCGCGACGAGCCCGCGGTGCGTCCGTTCCTGCGTCTCTTCGACGTGGCGTTGGCGATCTCGGCCGGGGTCGAAACGGGGCTCGACGCCGAGGCCGTTCTCGACCTGCTGGCCTCCCCGCTCGGCGGTACCGATTCGCTCGCCGTCCGACGACTCCTCCGCGCGCTGCGTCGCGCCGAGGCCACCGCAGGGGCTCGAATTCCGGAGGATGAGAGGCCGCGCCCCCGCAGTACGGACGATCTGCTCGTCGCGGCAGTGTTCGGCGACTCCGTGGTCGACGAGCTCGAAGACGGGGCTCCCGCCGTGGGTCTTCGACGCATCCGCGACGTGCTCGCCGCAGGAGTCCTTGCGGCCGAGCGGGACGGCGACACGTGGCATCCCGGGGTCACCGCAGAGACGGTGATCTGGGCGATGTGGCAGGCCTCGGGCCTCGCCGACCCCTGGCGTCGGGCTGCACTCTCGGGCAGTCTGCGGGCCGACCGAGACCTCGACGCAGTCGTCGCGCTCAGTGACGCGGCCGCGCGCTACGTCGACCGGTTGCCGCAGCGTGGGCCCGACGGATTCCTCGAGCACGTCAGCGGCCAGGACGTCGCCGGTGACACGCTGGTCGCCCGAGCCCCCAGCGACGAGTGCGTCACCCTGACCACTCCCGCCGGTGCCGCCGGACTCGACTGGGACCTCGTCGTCGTCGCCGGGCTACAAGAGGGCGTGTGGCCCGACCTGCGGCTGCGTGGATCGGTCCTGGGCTCGGCCGAACTCGTCGACCTCGTCACCGGTCGGGGTCGGTCGGCCACAGCGGCTCGCACGGCGATCCGCTCCGACGAGGCACGGTTGTTCCTCGTCGCCGTCAGTCGTGCACGCCGATCGTTGGTGTGCACCGCGGTCGACAACGACGACGAATCGCCGTCAGGCTTTCTCGATCTTGTGGATCGGTCCGAGGAGGCGCGCCCTTACGCGCCCCTGCCGCCCCCGATGACCCTCGCCGACGTCGTCGCCACCCTGCGTCGACGCCTCGCCGGCAGCGCGCTCGGGCGGTTACCCGGCGGTGCCGAACCCGTCGAGGCAGCTCCCGCCTCGACCGACGACCTCGTCGCGGCCCGTCTCCTCGCACGGCTGGCCGAGGAGGGCGTGGCCGGTGACGACCCGCGGGACTGGTGGGAACTCCGTGGCATCAGTGACGACCGCCCCAGGCGAGGCGACGACGAACTCGTGTCGGTCTCCCCGTCCAAGGTGGAGGCCTTCGACCGGTGCGAACTGCGGTGGCTGCTGACCTCCTCGGGCGGTCAGGCCGGTGGTGGCAGCGTCGCGACGTCGTTGGGCACGTTGGTGCACGACATCGCCGCCGAGGTCGACAACGGCGACTACCCGGCGTTGGTCGCCGAACTCGACCGCCGCTGGGGCGAACTCGACCTGCCCGAAGGGTGGCTCGCCCGGCGTCAGTACGAGAAGGCGACCGCAATGCTCGACCGGCTCGCGCGCCAACACACCCAGGCTCTGCGAGCAGGGTGGGAGGTCGTGGGCACCGAGATCGACGTGCAGGTCACGCTCGGACGCGCGGTCGTGCGAGGCCGGGTCGATCGCCTCGAACGCGACGCGAAGGGCCGACTGCGCATCGTCGATCTCAAGACCGGCTCGGCGTCGTCCAAGCCGAGGAACGACGAGTTGCCCCGACTGCCGCAGCTCGGCGCCTACCAGGTGGCCGTGCAGGCGGGCGGATTTCCCGAGCACGGCCGCGACTCTGCCGGCGCGGCGCTCATGCAGATCGGCGAGGGCGGCGGCAAGTCCGGGGCCACCCAGCATCAAGCGGCTCTGGCGAGCGACGACGACCCGCAGTGGGCGCACACCTTGCTCACCGAGACGGCAGAGGGAATGGCGGGACGCACGTTCCGAGCCCGCGCCGGATCCTGGTGCCGGGTCTGCGAATCCCGGTTCAGCTGCCCCATCCAGCCCGAGGGAGAGACCCTGCGATGACCACGTCCGTCACCTACTCCGCCCTCGACATCGCCGCCGCCCTCGGGCAGCTTCCGCCCACCCCCGAGCAGCAGGCCGTCATCGAGGCTCCGCTGCACTCGATGCTCGTCGTCGCCGGCGCAGGCTCGGGCAAGACCGAGACCATGTCTGGTCGCGTCGTCTGGCTCGTGGCCAACCGACTCGTCGACCCCGACCGCATCCTCGGCCTCACCTTCACCCGCAAAGCCGCAGGTGAACTGGCCGAACGCATCGGCAGCCGCCTGCGCCGTCTCAGCGACGTCGGCCTGGTCGAGGGACTCTACGAGACCGACGACGAGCGCCTCCCCACGGTGGCCACCTACCACTCCTACGCCGGAGGTCTGGTCACCGAACACGGACTACGCCTCGGCGTCGAACCCGACGCGCGGCTCCTCACCGAGGCCGCTGCCTGGCAGCACGCGCACGAGGTCGTCGTCAGATACGACGGCCCGATGGACGCCGTCCGCAACGTGGAATCCACGGTCACCGCCGCGGTGCGAGACCTTGCCGGGCAGTTGGCCGAACACCTGCGCACGCCGGCCGAACTCGACCACTACCTCGCCGACCTGGAGACCTCGATCCACGGGCTGCCTCAGGGGGAGGGGCGTTCTCGCGGTGTGCCCGCGCCGGTCAAGGACCTCCTCGCCCACGTGGCTGCTCAACGACAGGTCATCCCGTTGCTGGAGGCGTACGCCCGCACCAAGAAGTCCGCAGAGTCCCTCGACTTCGCCGACCAAATGGCGGTCGCGGCCGCCCTGGCCGAGCTCGATCCCGAGGTCGCCGCAGCCGAGCGGGCGCGCTACTCGGTCGTCCTCCTCGACGAGTTCCAAGACACGAGCGCGGCGCAGATGACCCTCCTGCACGCCCTCTACGCCGACCCGCGCGCCGGAGTCACCCGGCCCGTCACCGCCGTCGGCGACCCCCACCAGTCGATCTACGGCTGGCGCGGCGCCAGCGCCACGACGCTGGCCGCCTTTCCCCAACGGTTCACCGTCCCCTCGGCCCAGATGGTCTCCACCGACCCAGAGCTCGTGGCAGTTCCGCCCGCCGAGGGAGAACCGCTGGTGCCGATGGTGCTGCCACTGTCGACGAGCTGGCGTAACGACCGGTCGATCCTCACGGTCGCGAACACGACGGCAGCGCCCCTGTCGGCCGCGAGCCCGGTTCCCGTGGCCCGGCTGCAGCCATCACCGGCCGCAGGAGACGGACTGGTCGAGGCGGCCCGGCTTGAGACGGCCGCTGCCGAGGCCGAGTACGTGGCCGACTGGATCGCGAGCCAATGGTGGCAACCGAACCGCCACGGAAACCGCCGCCCCACCGGAATCTCGGCTGCCGTGTTGTGCCGCCGCCGCGCCCAGTTCGCAGCCGTGGCGGATGCGCTCGGTGCCCGAGGGATTCCCGTCGAAGTCGTCGGACTCGGCGGTCTGCTCACCCGCCCGGAGGTCAGCGACATCGTCTCGCTGCTGCGGGTCGTGCACGACCCCTCCCGTGGCGACGCGCTGATGCGGCTGCTCACCGGGCCCTTCGTCCGACTCGGTGCCGCGGATCTCGACGCGCTCGGGGCATGGTCACGCGAGATGCGCGCGCAGCGCACAGACCGCGCCGACCGCACGGGCAGCGCAGACCGCGTAGACAGCGCGAATCGGGTGGGGACCGGTGGCTCGCAGGAGAGTGTGCCGAGCGCCGAGGAGATGGTGGATCCGTCAGTCCCCGAGCCGGTGGATCATCCCGACGAGGACGAGCCGAGCTTGGTCGAGGCCGTGGACGCGCTTCCCGATCCTGACTGGGTGGGACGCGCAGGGCAGCGTTTCTCCACCACCGCCTACGACCGGTTGGAGCGGCTCTCTGCTGCGATCGCAACCGTGCGATCGGCTGTCGGGCACCCGCTGCCCGAGTTGGTCGTCCTCGCCGAACGAACCCTGGGCCTCGACGTCGAGGTCGCCGCGGCAGTCGGTGCCCTGCCCTCGACGGCCCGCCGCCACCTCGATGCCTTTGCCGATGCCGCCGCCGGATTCGCCCACAGCGCGGACCGCCCCACCATCGGCGGATTCCTCGACTGGCTCGACGCTGCACGCGATGAGGAGCGGGGCCTCGACTCACCGGCGGCGCAGGTCACCGAGGGCGCCGTGCAGGTGCTCACCGTCCACGCGGCCAAGGGCCTGGAGTGGGACGCGGTGGCGGTCCCGGGGCTCGTCGAGGCGGCGTTCCCCTCCCACCGCAGCTACAACCCGCCCAAGGACGGCGGACTGCCCTCGCCCTCGTCGAAGGGGTGGCTGACCGGTCTTGGATCCGTGCCGTACGACCTGCGGCGAGACGCCTCGGGGCTGCCGAGCCTCTCGTGGCAGACCGTCGACGATCTCACCGAGTTGTCCTCGGCCATCGGCAGATTTGCTGCCGACGGCGGATTGCACGCTCTCGACGAAGAACGTCGTCTGGCCTACGTCGCCTTCACCCGGGCCCGCCGCAGGCTGCTGCTCACCGCGAGTGTCTGGCTCGACGGGGTGTCCCCGCGGGTGACCTCACGTTTTCTCAGCACGCTCCTGGACATTCCTGGGGTGGTGCGGTGCCTGCGCTGGGAGCCGGATCCGGAGCCCGGCACGCCCAACCCCGCTACCGCCGACACCCCTGCCGCCCGCTGGCCGACCTCGCGCGATGATCCCCGAGACGCCGCCGAGCGCCTGGCGGCCGCCTGGGTGCGAGCGGCCTCGGAGGGCGGACTCGCCGATGATGCGACGGAACCGCACGAGGGGGATGTCCCGGACGCCTGGGAGCGCGAGGGGTACGACGAGCGCGCCGATCGTGATGACGACGAACCGGAAGACGCCGACATCGAGGACGAGGAGCTGCGGCACCTGCGCGAGATCGTGGATGTGCTGCTCGCCGAGCGCCGGCTGCCACCGGGGGATCGTGCTCAGGCGCACCTGCCGGGACACCTCTCCACCTCAGCCCTGGTCGAACTGCGCAGCGACCCGGAGGGATTCGCCGACCGACTCCGGCGGCCCATGCCCGCGCCACCGGCGACGGCGGCCCGGGCAGGCACGGCTTTTCACAGTTGGATCGAAGGCCACTACCGCAATGCCAGTCTCGTCGACGACCTCGACCTCCACGGTTTCGCCGACGAACCCGCCGAACCGGTCGACATGGATGCGGCCCGAGCGCTGTTTCTCGCGAGCTCCTGGGCGAGCGCCACGCCCCTGGAGGTCGAGGTTGCGCTCGAGACGGTCGTGGCCGGTCTGCCCGTCCGTGGACGCATCGACGCGGTGTTCCCGCGCGAGGACGGGGGAGTGACGATCGTCGACTGGAAGACGGGCGCGCCACCGTCACCGGCGAAACTCGCCCAACGCAGCGTGCAGCTCGCCGTCTACCGGTTGGCCTACTCCCGCTGGAGTGGACGACCGCTGGACGACATCGACGCCGCGTTCTACTACGCCGCCACCGGCGAGACCGTCTACCCGCCACTGCCCGAAGAGAGCGACCTCGTCGATCAACTCGCCAGGCTCACCGCGGCAGAGGAGGCGCCGGACGAACGCTGACGTCAGTTCTGCCTGTCCGAGCCGGGCCGATCGTCAGAGCCGTGCTGAACACCCGAGCGGGGCTGACCGTCCGAGTCGAACTCACCATCCGAACCGAACTCACCATCGGAGCCGGCCTGGTCATCCGGCGCTGAGCGGCTCTCAGCGGCGTACTGATCATCCGAGGTCAGCCGGCCTTCGGCGCTGCGCGGGGCGTCCGACGTGGGGGTGGCTCCTGAGGAGTACCAGTCCTCCTCAGGAGGGTCCTCCTCGAACGAGACCGGCAGAGCGCCGCGGGCCTCGTCGGTCGAGCTGGGGCGAACCTCGACGTCGTCCTGCAGGATGTCGAGCAGCCGGCGCATGGCGCTGACAGCGTGCTCGACGGCCGGCGCGTCACCCCGGTGATGCGCCGACAGCAGACGCGACAGCACACGCAGTTCTCCGAGCAGCCGGGCACGCTCGCGCAGATGCGGGTCCACCGCGTCGCGGCGATGCTGCGCGTAAGCCCCGAACACGGTGTCGACGGCCTCCGGGGGAGCCGATCGGGCGAGGGCAGCGAGATCCTCGGCAGGGTCGCCGATCTTGGCGCCCTCCCAACTGACGAGCGCCGAGACACGGCCCGAGCTCGTGTCCTCCGTCGGGAAGTCCGCGAGCAGGTGCGCGTTGGACAGGTATCCGTGGACGGGCACTGTGGCGAACCGCCACCACGTGACGTTCTCCAACGTGCGTTCCCAGCGAGTCAGCAACCCCGAGGGCACCAGACCGGTCCGCGCGCCACGGTCGACGTCGCTGACCAGGCGGTGGCGGCAGTCCTCCGAGTCGTAGACGGGGACCCCGGTCTCGTCCAGCGCGGCGACGGGCACGTCGTGCAGCGCAGCGAGCGCCTGCCCGATTCCGGTCGCGATGCCCGGGCCCGCCGGGAGCAGCGCGAAATCGACGATGCGGCCGTGCAGGTACGGGTAGACCATGGCGCGACGCCCGTCAGGCAGAGACGACACCCCGGCGCAGGCCGGCACGTCGAACGGGAGGTAGCGCGCAATCTCCTCGAGGTAGGGAATCGACGTGTCCTGCAGCGCGGCCGACACCGGATCGCCCGGCACCCGCACCACCCAGGCCCGCTCCCGGTCGTCGATGACGAAGCCGACGTGAAAACGATCCCCGACGTTTTGGGCCACCACGTGGATGCCGATCGGCACGAGGCCGGGGACGGCGGCATCGGCGAGGGCTGCGAGGTGGTGGGGGGTGATCTTCACCTGGCCACGGTATCTGCACGAGGTGCGCGCCCGGCCCGCATGCCCGGTGCGACTCACCCCCTGATTCCCGACGCGCCTACCGTGGCACCATGACGCGCCTTCGTGACCGACGCTCCGAGGAACGACCCCACCTGGACCTGAACCACCTGCTCGGCGACTCCTCGACCCGGGTTCTCGTGATCGCGGGAGACCGTGCGCTCGTGCAGGATTCGCCAGACGGACAACCGCACCTCGTCCTGCGCCCCGCGGAGCCCGGCGACCTCGACCACGACGTCGCGGTGTTCCTCGGCCGTGACCCGGAGGGGCAGTCCGTCGTCGCCGTCTGCCGCCCGGAGCAGCAGGACAGCGGCGAGGGTGTCGATACTGCGAGCAATGCTGTGTGGGCGACGCTGCGTGAGGTCGGGCCGTGGATGACCGAGGACGATGCCGAGGCGTTCATGACGGCCCAGGGCATGGCGATCTGGCATCGCACGCACCGCTTCTGCCCGCGGTGCGGGAGCGCCACCGAGCCGGCAGCAGCGGGCTGGGTGCGTCGGTGCATCGCCGAGGATCGCGACCTCTACCCACGGACCGATCCGGCGGTCATCATGGCCGTCGTCGACGAGGCCGACCGGCTCCTGTTGGCGCGCTCGCCGGCCTGGCCGGAGAACCGTCGATCGGTGCTCGCGGGGTTCGTCGAACCAGGGGAGAGCCTGGAGGCGGCGGTGCGACGTGAGGTCGGCGAAGAGGTGGGGCTGACGATCGGCGATGTCACGTACTCGGGGAGTCAGGCGTGGCCGTTCCCCGCGTCGTTGATGGTGGGCTTCGTCGCCCACGCCGACACCGAGGACGTCCACCTCGACACGAGGGAGATCGCGGCGGCGGAGTGGTACGACCGCGACGAGGTGCGAGCCGCCGTCGCAGCAGGCACGATCGCGCTCCCTGGTCGCATGTCGATCGCCCGGCGTCATATCGAGACCTGGCTCGGCTCGAGCATCGACGTGCCCGGAGTCGACGAGCGCGGCGGCCCGGCCTGGGGCGCCCGCCCCTCCTGAGACGCGAGCTCGCCCCGTGTCGTGACGGGGTGGCTGTGGCGGCCGTGCTCGCCAGGCAGTGCTCAGCGGGCAGTTCTCAGCGGGCGATGCGGAGGAGCACGTCGTCGAGCCCGGGGTTGGTGGCGGTGGTGCCGTCGGGAAAGACGACGGTGGGGACGACGCGGTTGCCGCCGTTGATGCGTTCGACGACGGCGGTGGCCTCGGCCGCGTCGGGGGCGGTCTCGACATCGATGACGGTCGCGGGGATGCCCTCGTCGCGCAGGTCGGTGAGCAGCAAGGAGCAGTACGGGCACCAGGACGTCGAGTAGACCGTGACGCTGCCGGCCTCGGGGACGACGGGGTGGGCGTTGGACACGGGACCTCCAGGGTCGGTGCGAAGCGGGGGCCGACGCGGCAGGCGACGGCGGATGAACGTGGCCACTCTAGGGTTGTCGGTGGGTTCTGACAGGATCGGTCTCGATGAACGACGCCCTGCCCTCGCGCCCCACTCCGGACGACATCCTCGGCGCTCTCGACCCCGATCAACGGGAGGTCGCGAGCAATCCGCTGGGTGCGATGTGTGTGCTCGCGGGCGCGGGATCGGGTAAGACGCGCGCCATCACGCACCGTATCGCCTACGGGGTCGGAGCCGGCGCCTACCAGCCACAACGGGTTCTGGCTGTCACGTTCACAGCGCGGGCTGCGGCCGAAATGCGTACGCGTCTGCGGGCGCTCGGCGTCGGTGGGGTGCAGGCGCGCACCTTCCACTCCGCGGCATTGCGACAACTGCACTACTTCTGGCCGCGGGCCGTCGGTGGGGCGGCGCCGCAGATCATGGCGCACAAGGCGCCCATCGTCGCCGAGGCCGCATCGCGGCTGCGCATCCTCACCGACAAGGCCGTCATCCGTGACCTGTCGGCCGAGATCGAGTGGGCCAAAGTGAGCATGCTCACCGAGGACACGTACCCCATCGCGGCGACTCGGGCCGGGCGCGAGGCTGCCGGGATCGACCCCACGACGATGGGCCGGCTGCTCGGACAGTACGAGGCCAGCAAGACCGCGCGCGGCGTCATCGACTTCGAAGACGTCCTGCTGCTCATGGTCGGCATCCTGGACGAGTCCGAAGAGATCGCCCGCGAGGTGCGCGGCCAGTACCGCCACTTCGTCGTCGACGAATACCAGGACGTCAACGCCGTCCAGCAGCGGCTCCTCGACCTGTGGGTGGGGCAGCGCAAGGACGTATGCGTCGTCGGCGACCCCGCGCAGACGATCTACAGCTTCACCGGCGCCAGCCCGACGCACCTCACCGGGTTCACGCGCACCCATCCCGACGCGCGCGTCGTCCACCTGGTACGCAACTACCGCAGCTCGCCGCAGATCGTCGAGCTCGCCAACCGGAGGCGGCCGGAGTCGCGCAGGCCGTCTCGGCGTTGATCGACAAGGGCACGCTCGCCTCCGAGATCGCCATCCTCTACCGCACCAACGCGCAGTCGGAGGCCTTCGAGGATGCGCTCGCCGACGCGGGCATCCCGTATCTCATCCGTGGCGGCGAACGCTTCTTCTCCCGCCCCGAGGTCAAGAAGGCCGTGCTGTTGCTGCGCGGCGCGGTGC
>DAMDJY010000065.1:12736-18039 GCA_032100225.1 Mobilicoccus sp. | reverse complement strand
GGCCGGTCTCGTCCGACTCGTCGGCGAGGCCCGTGACGGCGTCGCCCGAGCGCTCGCCGCACAATCCGCCGACATTGCCGCGCGGAGCGCTGGGTCTGGCGCGTCCGGTGAGCGACACGGCTCATGAGCATTCCGGCCGCGGCGGCCCATCCCCCCAAGGGCCGCGTCGCGGCCTGGGCCGCCTGGGACTGGGGCTCGGCCGCCTTCAACGCGGTGATCACGACCTTCGTGTTCACCGTGTACCTGACGAGCTCGGGATTCGGCGATCCTGCCGAGACGTCCTCCGCCTTGGGATTGGGCACGGGCCTGGCCGGGGTCGTCATCGCCCTGCTGGCCCCGATCATCGGACAGCGCGCCGACCGCGCCGGGCGTCCCACGCTGTGGCTCGGCGTCAACACCGCGATCGTCGTCGTGCTGAGCGCCCTGATGTTCACGGTGCGCCCCGACCCGTCGTTCCTCTGGTGGGGCATCGGGCTGCTGGCCGTGGGCCACGTGTTCTTCGAGTTCGCGAGCGTCAACTACAACGGCATGCTGCCTCGGGTCTCCACCCCCGCGACTATCGGGCGCGTGTCCGGGCTGGGCTGGGGCGCCGGCTATCTCGGCGGCATCGTGCTGCTGCTCATCCTGTACTTCGGGTTCATCGCACCTGAGGTGGGTTGGTTCGGCGTCACCCACACCGACGGCCTCAACGTCCGCGTCGCCGTCCTGCTCTCCGCCATCTGGTTCGCCATCTTCGCGATTCCCGTCATGGTGGCCGTGCCCGACCGCGCCCGATCGGCCCGCTCCCGGAGCGGCGACAGCGAGGGTGGGGAAACCGAGGGCGATGCTCCGTCGCGTCGGCGGATGGGGATCATCGACTCCTACCGGGCGCTGTTCGGCACGGTCAAGGGCCTGGCCCGCGAACATCCCCACATGCTGTTCTTTCTCCTGGCCTCGGCCGTGTTCCGTGACGGACTGGCCGGAGTGTTCACCTTCGGCGGCGTCCTCGCGCACGGGTCCTTCGGGTTCACCGCCGGCAACGTCATCGTCTTCGGCATCGCTGCCAACGTCGTCGCCGGCCTCGCGACGATGGCGTTCGGGGTGCTGGACGACCGGATCGGCCCCAAGGCCCTGATCGTCGGGTCGCTCATCGCCATGGTGCTGGCCGGGCTCGGGATCTTCCTCTTCCACGACGGTGGCCCGACCGTGTTCTGGATCCTCGGCCTGATGCTGTGCGTCTTCGTCGGCCCGGCCCAGTCGGCGTCTCGCTCACTTCTCGCCCGACTCATCCCCGCCGGCCGTGAGGGCGAGATCTTCGGCCTCTACGCCACCACGGGCCGCGCGGTCAGCTTTCTCGCGCCCACGATGTTCGCGGCCTTCATCGGCCTCGGCTCCCGGGTGAGCACCGGAGGCAGCCAGCACTGGGGCATCCTCGGCATCATCCTCGTCCTGTTCATCGGCCTGCTGCTGCTCCTGCCAGTTCGGCCCCCGGCCAGGCGACCTGCCACAGACGCGACCGGGGCGGGACCGGCTTCCGGACCCATCACCTGACCCCGACACAGGCCAGCGAGGTGGATGGGACCGGCCACGGCTCGCCCGTACGAGGCGGAGCCGCGGCCGTGCCAGGGGCGACCTGAACGAGGCACAGCGCAGCTGCCCCTCGCTGTACCTCTAGCCTGGGGTCCATGCAGATCACCCCGGCGCGCCTCGACCAGCTCATCCTCGATGAGGCAGCGGCGACGGGATCCGGCCATGTCGAGCACGTCATCGTGCTCGACGACCCCGACGGCGCCCTGACCGACGCCGCGCTCACCCTCGTCGCCGCTCACGAGACCGAGGCAGCCGGTTCGCGGGTCCACCTCGCTTCGCGCGACCTGCGGCAGGCGCGGCAGGCCGTCCGGATCGCCGAGGACGCCGGTCGCCGCGACATCCTGAACGTCGCGGGGATGGACGGTCCGCTCGACACCACCGAGTTCATCGGTGGCACGGGCACATCCGGACGAGTCCTCGCGCTCACGCACCTGCCCAAGTCCTTGGCCGAGCTCGACCATCTCGGACGCTCCCTGGCCCAGGTCGGCGGCGCCCTGACCCTCGTGGCAGGCGGAAACACCAAGCACATGACTCGGTCCCAGAACGACACGCTGGCTGCGTCGTTCACCGACGTTCACGCCAGCCGCGGACAGGGCAAGTTCCGCTGCATCATCGCCTCGGGCCCCCTCGCCGACGTCGAACCGCCCGCGGCCACAGCGCTCGAGACCGAGCTCGGCACCGTCCACGGCATCGGCGGGGTCTTCGGCGGAGCCAACCTCGACCGGGGCGGCATGTTCCTGGCCGATGCCGCCATCGACGACATCCGCGACTGGATTGGCAGCCAGCCCTGCACGATCCTCGACCTCGGCTGCGGCAATGGATCGGTGTCCCTCGCAGCCCTCCGGGCCCTCCCCGCGGCGCGGATCATCGCCACCGATGTCGCCACCGACGCCGTGCTCTCGGCCGACCTCACCCTCGCCCCGTTCAAGGAGCGGGCCGAGATCGTCTGGGACGACGCGGCAGCCAGCGTCGACGACGGTGAGGCCGACATCGTGCTGCTCAACCCGCCCTTCCACGCGGGCACCCGCATCGACGCGACGCTCGTGCAGCCCCTCGTCGACGCCGCCCACCGCGCGCTCTACCCCGGCGGTGCGCTCTACCTCGTGCACAACTCCCACCTGCGGTACCGACCCGTGCTCGAGGCCCAGTTCGCGCACGTCACGGAGTTGGCCCGCAACGCCACGTTCACCGTCCTGCGCGCTGACCGCGGCCGGTAGCCGACCTCTTTGTCTCCGAGGCGACCTCACGCGCAGGTTGCCGGGCCGGCACCGGACGGTCACTCACGACAGGCACCTCAGCGTGAGGGTCGCGGTGCCGATGGGGGTGGCATGTGGTGTCCCTCCAGCTCGGTCACCCCGCGACGCCCAGCGCACACCTCGGCGGCACGTGCTGTCGTGAGCGCAACACTGCTGGTCTGCGCCCTCTCCGGATGCTCGGCCGAGAACCCGGGCTCCCCCAGCGCGACCAGCGCGGATAGCGGCACGACCGCACAAACGACTCCCATCCTGCCTGCCGCCGCTGCGGCCACCACAGTCGACGCCGACGGCGGGGTGGGCGCTCACAAGGACCTCGCGGCACCGACATGCACGGCCGACTCGGCGGGCAAGTGGTCGTTCTCCGGGACCATCAAGAACCCCACCAAGGCCACTCAGTCCTACGAGGTCGAGGCTTCTGTCGTGAACCCCGACGGCTGGTCGGTCATCGGCTCGACCTCGGTCAAGGCCGAGATCGCGCCGGGTGCGACCAAGGAGGTCGCAGCCAAGGCCTTTTACACCGAGACCGCCGCAGCAGCAGCAGCCAAGCACCAGTGCGTGACCCGCGTCGTCAGGCACGACAAGTAGCGCGTGACCTAGCCCCTGCGGGGCAGCACCTCGTCGTGAGCGGCTGTCCAGCAGCAAACGCCCTCGCGCACCGGCGATCACCCATCCGCGTGGCGCATAACACCCTCAGTCATCGAGACACCTGACCGATAGGTCAGTGACGGTCGTCCCTCCCGGCCGAGCACCATCTGCCTGCGCGCGTCCCCCATGACGTTGCGCCCACGCAATCTGCCACTGAACGGCCTTGTGCTGGGCAGCATCACCGTTTGAAGGAGGGCCCGGTCGATGAACCGTCGTCTCGGTCGTGCCCCTACTCGCCTGGTTCGTCTCCCTCGTGGTGCTCGTCCTCAGCCCACCGATCCCCCCTGGTGGCCAGCGCCGCACCCGTGCTGCAGGCGGCGTCACCCGATGGCCGGATCGACCTCAGCGTCAGCTCCTCGGCCACGACCATCACAACCCCCGGCTCCGCGGTCACGTGGACGTACACCGTGGTCAACCGGTCGGCCTCGCCCGTCTATCAGACCTCGATCACCGACACCGAGTGCGGACCGATCACCGGCAAGTCCGGCCTGTCCACCGATGGTCTGCGCACCTGGATCCCCGCGGGCGGCACGGCGACCTACACGTGCACGGCCAAGGTCGATGCCACCCAGACCGGCACCGCGACGGCCACCTTCGCGACGATCGCCGCCGACGGGAGCCGCACGACGAGTACCGCAACCGCGACGTCCACCGTGACGCTCTCGTCGGTGTGTTCGACCCTCTGGTACGGCGGATTCCCGGCCTCCTGGACGGCCAGCGGGCTCAACACCAGCGCGATCGGTACCGTCACCTCCGGGGGGCTCACCCCGACTCTGCTCGCGGACCCTCCTGCCCAACACCGCGGCCAAGCAGGAGTACGAGTACTTTCGCGCGATCGGCGCCGACCCGACGAACGGGACGCTGATCTACATCCCCAGCCCTCTTACCACGCGAAACGAGGCCGGCCTCTATCGCGTGAAGGCCGACGGCACGGGCGACACACTGATCGTCGGCCCGTCGATGGCGACCGACACCGAGCGCCTGGGCGTCGGGCCCGACGGCACGATCTGGAGCTGGGCCCCGGATCAACACCTCTACCGCCTCGCGCCAGGCGCCACCACGTGGGAGGACAAGGGGTACACGCCCGGCCCCTGGTCGCCGAACCTGTACACCAACGCCGGGGACATCGCCATCGACGGCGACGGCAACCTCTGGCTGCTCGGCGAGACGAGCGGGGGCGACACGCGTCTGGTCATCATCGACCAGGCGTCGATCGCCACGCTCACCAGCAGCACGCCCGTGACGACGATCGAGGTCAACCCGTCACACACCCCGCTTCTACGCCGGCATGGCCTTCGGAGCAGACGGGCGGATCTACGCCGGTACCGACCCCGCGCTCGGCAACAACCTCATCGACGTGATCGACCCGGCCACGGGAATCGCCACCGAATATCTGCAAGAGGGCGTGTGGCAGACGTCCCGCCACGCCGACCTCGGCTCGTGCGCCATGCCAAAGGCCGACCTCGTCGTCTCCAAGACCGCGGAGACCACGAAGCCCGCCGTCGAGGACGGCGACGTGATCACCTACACCGTGCGTGTGCGCAACGTCGGTTCGGCGCCTGCCACGTCGGCCACCTTGAAGGACCTGATCCCCGCCAACACGACCTACGTGCCCGGCTCGACGACCCTGAACAACAATGCCGTGCCCGATGTGGGCGGCATGGCCTACCGCACGACCAACATGATCGAGGGATCGCGGACCGGCGTCGACGCTCTCATCCCTGCAGGCGATACGGCGACCGTGCAGTTCAAGGTGCGCGTCAACGCAGGCACCATTGCGAACAAGGTCGACACGATCAGCAACCAGGCCACGGTCACCTCCAGCGCAGGCAC
>DAMDJY010000065.1:0-12726 GCA_032100225.1 Mobilicoccus sp. | reverse complement strand
GTGCTCAGCGACGACCCGGCCCGCCCCACCGGCACCGCCACGGCTCCGGACCCGACCACAACGATCGTCGCCCGGAGCGGTGTCGCCATCACGAAGACCGCGTCGACGACCACCGTCACCGGAACGGGAACAGTCACCTACACCTACAAGGTCACCAACACCGGCGTCGACCCCCTCGCGTCGGTCGCCCTCACGGACGCGGCGACGACCACGGCTTCGGGTGCCGCTAAGCCACTGCCAAATTCGGCGTGCGCCTCCCCCACCCGCACCGGCGGCGATGCCAACGGTGACGGGCTGCTCGACCCCACCGAGACGTGGACCTACACCTGTGCGCAACCCCTGACCTGGACGGCAGGCTCACCCGACCCGACGACCGTGGCGAACACCGCCACGGTCACGGCACGCGGTGACATCACGACCAAGGCCGTGACAGCGAACGCGTCGGGTCAACTACACCGTGCGCGTGACGAACACCGGCGGCACCCCGCGGGAGTACACGCTGACCGACACCCCGGCCTTCGCCTCGACGATCGCCATCGACGGTGCGACGTGAACCGGCCCGGTCGACGGATCGGCCACCAACGCAGGCCCGTGGACCCTCGGCACCGCCACCGTCGGCGGCGAGACGAGCCACGAGTACGTCTTCACCGTGACGTTCCACTACACCGGTACCACCACGGCTGCGGCGGACGGCCTGCGCAACACCGCTGCTCTGGCTGACGGGCAGGAGTCCGGCCCGAAGACGAACAACAGCGCCTCCCCCGCCCCGCCGGATGCACCGGCCCCCGGCATCGAGCTCCGTAAGAGCGTTGCGAGGACGACCGACCCCGACGGCAACGGACGCCTGTCGGCCGGTGACGCGATCACCTACGCCCTCGAGGTGCGCAACACGGGCACCACCCAGGTCACCGGCGTCTCCGTGACCGACGCGATGCTCGGCGCCGTGACCTGCCCGGCTACGACGCTGGCGCCCGGCGCCTCGACGACCTGTACTGCCGCCGCGCATAAGGTGACCGCGGGTGAGGTCGCGGCCAAGGCCGTCACCAACACGGCGTCGGTCACCGCGACGCCCCCGTCGCTCGTCGGAGGTGGCGCTGCCGTCACCGCCGAGGGCACATCGACGATCCCGATCACCGATGCCGCCATCACCCTCACCAAGACCCACACGGCCGTCGTCGACGCCAACGGCTCGGGCCGCACCGACGCCGGCGACACCGTCACCTTCTCGCTCAGCGTGACGAACGCGGGCACGACACCGCTGCGCAACGTCGTGGCCAGTGACCCCTTGCTGGGTGCCACCGACCTGTCCTGCGTCCCCGGCACCCTCGACCCAGGCGAATCCAACACTTGCCAGGTGCAGCCCAAGCCGTACACACTCACGCAGGCCGACATCGATGCCGGCACGGTCGTCAACACGGCCACCGCCACCGGCGCCCCGAGTGACGGCGGCACCGCTCCGACCAGCACCGCGGTCGACACGGTCAACCTCGGCACCCTCGCCACCGGCCTCACGCTCGTCAAGAGCAGCGGCGGCATCGCCGACATCGACGGCAACAACGGTGCCGAAGGCCTCGCCGACGCGGGCGACCAGATCACCTACACCTTCGATCTGACGAACACCGGTGCCACGACCCTCGTGGCTCCCACGGTCACCGACCCGACGATCCAGGCAGAGGCCTTCCGCTGCGGCGACGGCCTCCTCGCGCCCGGCGCCACGACGACCTGCTCCCGCAACTACATCGTCTCGCAGGCCGACATCAATGCCGGTGGCGTGACGAACACCGCGACCGCTGCAGCGACCTCGGCGACCGCCACCGGTCCCGTCGTCACCAGTTCCGAATCGACGGTCACGACCCCGATCACCGTCCTGGCCGCCCTGACCCTCGACAAGATCGGCCCTGCCACTCTCGCGGACGCCAAGGCCGGGACGATCGTCGACTACACGTTTAAGGTGACGAACACGGGCACCGCCTCCGTGAAGGACGTGGCTCTCACCGATACCCGGCTGACCGCTGCCGAGCGCAGCACCCTGGCATCGTGCGCCACGGACACCCTCGACCCGGGCAAGACGACGAGCTGCACCGCGCGGCACGCACTGACGCAGGCCGAGGTCGATGCGGGATCGCTGACAAACGAGGCGACCGTCACCGGCACCAAGGGGAACGGTCCCGTGAGCGCCCCCGTCAGCGCCTCGGATTCGTTCACCACGACGCTCACCTCGACGCCTGCATTCACCGTCACCGGGGGGCTGCAAGGACCGGTCACCGGGACCGACGGCCTCAACGCAGGTGACACGCTGCCCATGACGGTGACCGTGACCAACACCGGTGCCACGACACTGACCGACATCCGGGTCACCGATACGCGCCTCGGCTTGGACAAGGCGCTCTGCGCTGCTGGACCTCTGGCTCCCGGCGTCACAGTGACATGCACTCTGCCGCCGTACGTGCTGACCCAGGCCGATATCGACCGTGGGTCGGTGACCGCCACGTCGACGGTTGCCGCGATGCCGCCGAGTGGTGCCGCCATCACGCAGCCTCTGCCCAGCTCACAGACGTTTGCCCCCGCTCTCCCGACTCTGACGATGACCAAGCAGGCCCAGACTCCGACCGACTCGAACGGTAACGGCCGCGCCGACATCGGCGAGGAGATCCGCTACACGTTCTCGGTCACGAACACCGGCCCGGTCACCCTGGCCACGGCTAGCATTACCGACGCGAAGATCGACGACGGACGCGCGTTCACCTGCGCCTCGAACCTCGCACCCGGTGCCCCCGCGACCTGCACCGCGACCGGCGGCTACACCCTCACCAGCGCCGACATCGAGGCCGGCACCGTCGTCAACAGCGCGACCGCTGTGGGAACCGACGCCCTCGCTCGCGCGAGCGTGACGGCGAACGCCACCGACACGGTGACCCTCGTCGTCGAGAACTCCCTCACCCTCGTCAAGGCGAGCACCGGCCCCACTGACGCCAACACGAACGGTCGCGCAGACGCCGGTGAGACCGTTCCGTACACGTTCACCGTCACCAACACCGGCCAGCAGACCCTCACCGGCGTGACGATCACCGCCGCACCGTGCGTCGGCTCACTCGCCCCCGGCGCGAGATCACCTACACCTTCACGGTCACCAACACCGGTGCCCAGAGCCTGAACGACGTGGTCGTCACCGACCCGAAGATCGGCGCTCCGATCACCTGCGCCGAGACCCTCGCGCCCGGCGCGAGCGCGACCTGCACCGGGCCGGCCTACACGCTGACGCAGACCGACGTGGACGCCGGCGGCGTGACCAACAGCGCCACCGCAGCCGCCATGCCCAAGACCGGATCGGCTACCCCGATCGCCCATGACGCGGCCAACTCGAAGCCCTCGACGATCACCCCGATCACCGCGCTCGCGGAGATCACGCTCGAGAAGCGTGCCGGAGCCGTCATCGATGGTGACGGCAACGGACACGACGCAGGAGACACCGTCGGCTACAACTTCACCGTCACCAACACGAGCAACGTCACGCTGCGCAACATCACCATCACCGACCCGATGGCGGCGTCGGTGACCTGTGCGAGCACCACTCTGGCTCTTCGGACGAGCACGACGTGCAGCTCGAGCCCGCACACCATCACCCAGGCCGAGGTCGACGCCCGTCGCGTGGAGAACACGGCGACCGTCTCGGCGACCCCGCCCAGCGGCGCAGCAGCCACCGCCCTCGCCTTGGCCGTGGTCGACCTCTCCCCCGTCGCCAAGATGACCCTCACCAAGGTGGGCACCTGCGACACCGCCGCCGCTGGCGACACCGGCACCTGCGACCTCGGTGACGCCCTCAGCTACGACTTCACGGTCACGAACACCGGTGCGGCGAGCATCGACGCCGTCACCATCGACGACCCGGCCCTCAAGCTGGTCGACTTCACCTGCGGCGCCGAGCCGCTCGCAGCCGGAGCAACCCGCACCTGCTCTGCACCGAGCACTCACCTCGTCACCCAGAGTGACCTCGACGCGGGCCGCGTCACCAACACGGCCACCGCCGCGGCGAAATCAGGTCCCTCCTCCCTGACCGCGGGCGACTCCGACGAGATCGTGTTCGACACCCCGTCGAGCGTCTCGATCACCAAGTCCGTGACCTCCAGCATCGACATCGACGACTCGCGCTCCTGGGCTGCGGGCGACACGATCACCTGGCGCTTCGACGTCCGCAACACCGGCCGCCGCACGCTGTCGGCTGTCCGTGTGAGCGACCCGCTCCTCGGAGTGACGGGCCTGCTCTGCGCCACGAACCTCGCCCCCGGCGCAGGGGCCTCCTGCTCCTCGCCCGTGTACACGATCACGGCGGCCGACGTCGCCGCCAAGGCCGTCACCAACACGGCCACCGCCACGGCGACACTGCCCGGTGGATCCACCGCCACCGTCACCGGCTCGGGATCCTCGACGGTTCCGTTGGAGGAGTTCCGGACGCTGCGCCTCGTCAAGAGCGCGACGATCACCAAGGACGTCCTCGGAGACAAGGTCGCCGGACTTGGTGATGAGCTGACCTACACGTTCGAGGTCACCAACAGCGGGGCCCAGCCGGTCACGGAGCCAAGCGTGGCCGACGACCTGCTGACGGCCCGCGGCATCGCTGTCACCTGCCCGAGCGGCGAGATCGCCCCCGGTGCGAGCGTCACGTGCGCGGCCAGTGGTGCCTACGTGCTGACCGCCGCCGACCTTGCCTCGCCGACCTTGCAGAACGCCGCCTCGGCCCAGGCGTCGACGCTGGAGGGCAACCGCACGCCGATCGCCCAGGCCTCCCATGTCGAGCCTCTCGGGTACGGCACGCTCGCGATGACCAAGACCGTCGAGATCACGACCGACGGCATGGGGATCGGCGTCGCCGACGAGGATGACGTCGTCACTTCCGCTTCAGCCTGCGCAAGTCCGGCACGGTGCCCGTCACCGGCACGACGATCGACGATCCTGCCCTCATGGCCGCCGGTGTCGCCGTCACCTGCGACGGCACCACCGTCGCGCCCGGTGGGCTGACCACCTGCGCCTCGGCCCCCGTCACCGTGACCGTGACCGTGACCGTGACCGCCGCGATGATCGCCGGCGGCACCCTGACCAACACCGCCACCGCCCGCGGTGACGTCGCCGGTCTCCCCGTCTATAGCCTGCCCGCCACCGGTACCGCTGCCACGGGTCAGAGCGCCCAGCCCAGCCTGGAGCTGCACAAGTACGCACGCCGTGAGGCCGAGCGCGTCACCACCGCTCTTGTCGAGGGCGAGAAGGTCACCTACTCGTTCACCGTGGTCAACACCGGCAACGTGCGGATCGACGACGTCGACGTGGACGACAACCTCCTCGGCGACGCTGCGGTCTCCTGTACGCCGACCACCCTGCCTCCGGGCTCCAGCGCCGACTGCGCCGCGGCCCCGCACACCGTGACGGCCGAGGACGTCGCCCGTACGTACGTGCTCAACACCGCCACAGCGACCGGAGAACCGGCCCAGGGCCCCACTGTCCGGGCCGAGAGCAGCGACTCCGTGCGGATCCCGGCGGAGGAGACCGGCCTCGACGTGGTCAAGACCGCCGAGATCACCAAGGACGACGGGTTCCCCGGCCAGGCCGACCCGGGCGACGAGATCACCGACTCCTTCGTCGTGACCAACACCAGTTCGGCACCCGCCGCGGTGCAGGTGCAGGACGCCATGCTTGCCAAGGCCGGACGCGACATCACCTGCACGACGACGGGCATGCTCGAGCCGGGCGCCTCCACGGCGTGCACGGCGCAGCCCTACACCGTGCCCGCCGACCAGGCTCAGGGCGAAAGCACGACGACGTTGACCAACACTGTCAACGCGAACGCCATCACCGCGGGCAACAACGGCGCCAACGGATCGGACACGGCGACGACGCCCGTCGCGCCTCGCGCCGTCGCGGCGATGACGATGACGATGGGGTACACCCTTACCGATGTCGACGGCGACGGTGTTGCCGGCGCGGAGACACGGTGCTGTTCTCCTACGACGTCACCAACACCGGCAATGTGCCGCTCAAGGACATCGCGATCGCCGACGACCGAGTCGCCACTGCGTGTGACAAGACCACCCTCGACTCCGGTGAGAGCGCCCACTGTGTCGCGACGGGAACGTACACCCTCACCACCGCCGACGTGGTGGCGGGCGAGCTGCGCGACACGGCCCGCCTCACCGGCACCCCGGTGTACTCCGGTGTCGTTCCCCCGCTCGCCGTGGAGGACGCCGTGACCGTGCCGCTGCTGGCGCCCTCGGTCATCGCACCCGGCCCCGGCCCGATTCCCGGCCCCGCGCCGACCGACGGTCCCACCGAGGACCCGACGCCGACCGAGGGCCCGACCGACGACCCAACTGCACCGAGCCCGAACCCCGGGCCGAACCCGGCGCCCGGTCCCGCACCGGTAACGAACCCCAAGCCTGCCCCGAACCCGAAGCCTGCACCGGTCAAGAACCCCCCGACCGTGCAACGCCCCGGCCCGCCGACGACGAACGGGCGGCCGCACTCGAACCGCCCCGGTACCCAGGGGAACTCTGGATCTAACCGGACGAACAGCCCGTGGCGCCCCGGCGTCGCAGGCGAGCCCGGTTCGGCGACAGACCCCGCAACAAGCGCTCGACTGTGCCGTGGTGGGGCCAGACCCCGACCGATCCTCGTTACCGGGGTAAGGGTGAGGCCATCTGCACGGAGAACTGCACCCCCGAACGCGGCTACACCCAGGCCGACGATCCCGACTGGCAGGCCGGACCCGCACCTGCGGCCGACGCTCGCGGCGCCCAGGGCGCGCAGGTCGCCGGATCTGCCTCTGCCTGTACGTCGCTCGCGAGCGGCTGCACCGGACCCACCGACGGGCTCGCAGTCGGGCGTCTGCCGATCGTCCTGTTCAGCGCATTGTCCCTGCTGGGCTTCGCTGTGGTTCTCCACCGCCGTCGCCGGGAATGGGACGAGGGTCGGGACCTCGACACGGACGAGCTCTGACGTTCACCGACCCGTCACGACGGTTCTGACACGACACTGCGCTGACTCGCGCAGACCTGCACAGTTTCGGGACGGTGCCCGAGTCGGTGCCGGTCTGCGCGAGTCAGCGCAGTCGTGGTGTGTGGGTGCTGCAGGTCGACGGTCAGGCGGAGTGGTCGCCGCGTCGGACGGTGGCGGCCAGGGAGCGGGCCTGGCGGGAGGAGACGATGTCCTCCAGCATGAGCGGCTCGCGGTCCGGGCCGGCCAGGGACAACCGCCAGTTGGGGTATTCCAGGTGGGTGCCGGGCTGGTTCATGGCGCGGCGGTCACCGACGAGGTCGGGCACGGCGATACCGACCAGCGCGGCAGGCGTTGCCGAGACGTAGCGGTGCAGGGCCTCGACCTTGGCGCGCAGACCCGCCGCGTCCTGCTCGTCGGACTTCTCCCCGCCCGTCGCTGCGTCGTCGAGGAACCCGCGCTGCCGCAGCGCCGCCATCATCCGGCCCTGTGCGGCGTCGTCGTCGGCCTGTTCGACCTCGAGCGGCCGTGTGAACAGGTCGAGTTCGGCGCGGATACGCATGTGTTCGCCGGTGAGGTACCCGGCGGTCGGGGGAAGGTCGTGCGTCGTGACCGAGGCCAGGCACAACCGGCGGTAGGACTCCGGCGCCCGGGGCGTGCCATTCTCGTCGTTCTCGAACCAGAGGATCGACGTGCCGAGGACGCCGCGCGCACTGAGGTAGTCGCGCACCCACGGCTCGACGGTGCCGAGGTCCTCACCGATGATGACGGCGCCGGCCCGCTGGGCCTCGAGCATGAGGATGCCGATGAGCGCGTCGTGGTCGTAGTGCACGTACGTGCCGTCCAGCGGCAGCTTGCCCGCAGGAACCCACCAGAGCCGGAACAGGCCGATGATGTGGTCGATCCGCAGCCCACCGGAGTGACGCAGCGCCGAGCGCACCATGTCGCGGAACGGTGCATAGGCCAGCTCCTCGAGGCGGTCGGGGCGCCACGGCGGCTGGCTCCAGTCCTGGCCGCGCTGGTTGTAGGGGTCCGGCGGGGCGCCCACGGTGATGCCGCGAGCGAAGGCAGATCCGAGCGACCAGCAGTCGGCGCCGGTGGGGTGAACGCCCACGGCGAGGTCCTGGACGACACCCAATGTCATGCCCGCTTCGACGAGTTCGCGCTGAGCGGTAGCGAGTTGGGTGTCGAGCACCCACTGCATCCACCTGGCGAACGACACATCGTCGCCGAGCTCTTCGCGCACGGCGGCGGTGGCGGGTGAGTCGGGGCCATCGACGCCCTGGGGCCACTCCTGCGAGCTGCCGTAACGGCTGACCAGCGCGCACCAGGTGGCGAAGTCGATGAGGCCCTGCCCCTCTCGCTCGCAGTAGGCCTCGAAGAGCGCGGCCCGGCGGATCGTCATGGGCTGGGCGTGCAGAATGCGCAGCGCCGCCTCCTTGAGCTCCCACGCAGTGTCGCGGTCGATCCGGTCGCTGCGGTTGGCCTTACGCGCCTCCGCGGCGAGGCGCTCGACCTCGGCGCGGTCCTCAGGAGAGAGGAACGCGAGCTCGGGCACGTCTTCGACGCGGATGTAGAGTGGGTTGACGAACCGGCGCGATGTCGGCAGGTACGGCGAGGCCTCCATCGGCGCCTTGGGCTCGGCGGCGTGGACGGGGTTGATGAGCATGAAGTCCGACGCCAGCGCGCGAGCGGCCCACGTGCCCAGCTCGGCGACGTCACCGAAATCGCCCACGCCCCAAGACCGCTGGGAGCGCACGGAGTAGATCTGGTTCATCAGGCCGGAGGCACCGTTGGCCGCGACTGCGGCGGGCAGCTCGAGCTTGGCCGGGACGATGACGAGCGCGCCGGTGGCGTCTCCGGAGCTGTGCTCGGCGTGCAGCGTGTGCCATCCGAGCGGCAGGTCGGAGGGGATCTGGAACGTCGCCTCACCCACCTGCACCCCGTCGACCATGCGGGGGTCGACCCACACCTGCTTCTGCGTCAGGGCGCGGTGCTCTCCCGACTCGAGTTCGACCGACACCGTGACGGGGTCTCCGTGCGGCACGTGGACGGGCACCGTCGTCGAGTCACCCTGGGTGACGACCATGACGGGAGGCAGACGACGCCGCCACGCACGCAGGGGCATCTCCTCCACAGCGGCGCGGGCGGCCTCCGGAGTCGAGGCGTCGATGTCGAGGGCGGCGAGGACGACCGCGATGGTCTCGGCCGGCACGACGACGTGCTCGCCCTGCCAGTCGACGTAGTCGGTCGCGACACCGTAACCACGCGCGAGTTCGGCGAGGTCGGCCGGGAGCGAGGAGTCGTTCACAAGGATCCTTCTGTGGAGAGCAGGCAGGCCAGGTCCGATCGTAAAGCCGACACGGCCTCCGAGCGCGCCGGTGACCGATCGGTGGCACAGCGTCTCAAGCGAATCCACGGGATCACGCCGTCCTCGCGGCGAGGCTGAGGCTTCTCCGGGGCCGCAGCCCCCCGCCGACCTTGACGTGGCATCCAGCCTGGCCTGTCACGATGGATGTCATGTTTGCCGAACCTCGCATGCTCCGGAACATCGCCGGCGTCTCGTGGGAGACGACCATGGAGTGGTTTCTCGGGGTGCCGCTGACGATCCTGACCATCCTGGTGGGCGCCTGGATCACGCGCTGGTTCATCCACCGGGTCATCAACCGCCTGGTCGACTCCATCGTCGAGCGCCGCGTCAACGGCGACACGACGACGATGGGGGCTGTCGATGCCACCCCGACTGCGCAGCTGCCGGTCCTCAAGCGGTATCGCCGTCGCGCCGGGCGGGCGATCTCGCAGTCCGGCCTCGTCTCCACCGAGCGTCAGCGAGCGCGAGTCACCACGCTCGGGTCGGTGCTCCGCAGCATCGCCTCGGTCGTCGTGTGGACGACGGCGGTTCTCATGATCGGCACCGAACTCGGCCTCAACATGGCACCGGTGCTCGCCTCGGCCGGTGTGGGTGGTGTCGCCCTCGGTTTCGGTGCGCAGAGCCTGGTCAAGGACTTTCTCTCGGGCATGTTCATGATCCTCGAAGACCAGTACGGCGTCGGCGACGTCATCGACACCGGCGACGTCGTCGGCACCGTCGAGGAGGTGACGCTGCGGGTCACGCGGCTGCGCGATGCCGAGGGCGTGGTCTGGTACGTGCGCAACGGCGAGATCCTCCGCATCGCCAACCGGTCACAAGGGTGGACGACGGCGATCGTGGACGTGCCTTTCGCTCCCGACGAGTCGCCCGAGCGGGTCACGGCGATCCTGCGGCAGCAGATGACGGAGATGTTCGCCGACGCGGCATGGAAGCCCGTCCTGCTCGAGCGCCCCGACGTCGCCGGTGTCGAGTCGATCACCGCCGGTGCCACGACCATTCGCATCTTCGCCAAGTGCGCACCCAACAAGCACTGGGGTGCGCAGCGCGAGATCCGCGAGCGGTGCAAGACAGCTCTGCACCACGCCGGCATCCGGGGGCCCATCTACATGCCGGGTTCCGGAGGGTCCACCGCGCACCCCTGATGCTCGTGTCTGGGAGGATGCCGTGGTGAGTGATCGAGACGCAGAAGCCCAGGTGTCCCTCTACGAGCGGATGGGCGGGCACGCGACGTTCGAGAAGCTCGTCGCCGAGTTCTACCGCGGCGTCGCCGGCGACCCGGAGCTGCGCGCCATGTACCCCGAGGCCGATCTCGGCCCGGCGGAGGTGCGTTTGCGGATGTTCCTGGAGCAGTACTGGGGTGGCCCGACGACGTACTCCGAGCAGCGTGGACACCCCCGGCTGCGCATGCGGCACGTGGACTTCGCCGTCACTCCCCACATGCGCGACCGCTGGCTGCACCACATGACCACGGCACTCGAGACCGTCGACCTCGACCCCGAGATGGACGCCCTCATGCGCGACTACCTCGTACGGGCGGCCGACATGCTCGTCAACACCCCGCAGGCCTGAGCCGCCCGTCGCGAGCATGAGGGCCTCGCGACGAGGCCGGGAGCTGACGTCGGGTTGCCGAGAACACCGTCGATTGCGCGACAATCCGCCATGCGGACAGGCTTTCGCGCACCCCCGGTGTCGTCGCCGGGTCGCCCGGCAGCGGCTCGACGGACGGGGGTGAAGGAGTGTCGGAGGTGGTTGTCACACTGGTGGGGTGACGCAGACTCAGCCCCCCTCGACCGTGTCCACCGACGACGCCTGGTGGCGTCACGCCGCGATCTATCAGGTGTATCCCCGCTCGTGGGCGGACTCCAGCGGTGACGGAATCGGCGACCTCCCCGGAATCCGGGCGCGCTTGCCCTACCTGGCCGAGCTGGGTGTCGACGCGTTGTGGATCTCGCCCTTCTACCGGTCGCCGATGAAGGACGCCGGATACGACGTCGCCGACTACCGCGACATCGACCTGCTCTTCGGCACCCTGGCGGACGCCGACGCCCTGATCGCCACGGCGCACGATCTGGGCCTCAAGATCATCGTCGACCTCGTGCCCAACCACACGTCCAGCGAGCACGCCTGGTTCCAGGAGGCGCTGGCCTCCGAGCCGGGGTCACCCGCACGCGCCCGGTACATCTTCCGAGACGGCCGAGGCGAACGCGGGGAGGAGCCCCCGAACGACTGGACCTCGGTGTTCTGGGGGTCGGCCTGGACGCAGGCCGACCCGGCGGTCCTGGTCGACGACGGATCGCTGGTGCGTAAGGCGCAGTGGTACCTCAACCTCTTCGACTCCACGCAGCCCGACCTCGACTGGACCAACGAGGAGGTCCTCGCCGAGTTCGACTCCGTCCTGCGGTTCTGGCTCGACCGCGGCGTCGACGGGTTCCGCGTCGACGTGGCCCACGGCCTCGTCAAGAAGGAGGGCCTGCCCGATTGGGATGCCCGGGCGGCCATGGCCGGGTTCGGTGAGGACGCACCGCCCACCCACGAGGCCCCGATGTGGGACCAGGACGGCGTCCATGAGATCTACCGCCGCTGGCGCCGCATCCTCGACGAGTACACCCGTACCCGTCCCGATGGGTCGATCGACCCCGACGGTCAGCGCATCCTCGTGGCCGAGGCCTGGGTCGAGCCGCTCAAACGCGCCGCCCGGTACACGCGCCCCGACGAGATGCACCAGGCGTTCAACTTCCACTACCTCAACGCCCCGTGGCGGGCGGCCGATCTGCGCGAGGCCGTCGAGACCTCCGTCGCGGTGAACGACGAGGTGGGCGCGCCCACCACCTGGGTTCTCTCCAACCACGACGTCGTCCGGCACGCCTCCCGCCTCGGATTCCCCACGGATGCCGTGCGCCGCAACGGGATCGGCGCGTGCGATCCGCAACCCGACGCCGACCTCGGCCTGCGCCGGGCCCGCGCCGCGACGACCCTCATGCTGGCCCTGCCCGGATCGGCCTACCTCTACCAGGGCGAAGAACTCGGCCTGCCGGAGCACACCGCGCTGCCGGACGAGGTGCGGCAGGACCCACAGTTCCACCGCAGCAGCGGCGACGAGATCGGCCGCGACGGTTGCCGGATCCCCATGCCGTGGGAGGGTGATGCACCGGCCGCCGGGTTCAACACCACCGGCGAACTCTGGCTCCCTCAACCGGACTCGTACGCGGCCCTCGCGGTGGATCGGCAGGAGGGCGTCGCGGGCTCCACGCTCGAGCTGTACCGCACCCTGCTCCGGCTGCGTCGCGACCGGGGGCTCGGCACCGGGACCCTGACACCCCTCACCGACCTGGGGCCGGACGTCGTCGCCTACCGCAGCACCCACACGCCCACCT
>DAMDJY010000064.1:17984-18299 GCA_032100225.1 Mobilicoccus sp. | reverse complement strand
GTGATCTCGCCCTCGGCGAGCCGCGGCAGCCACGTGGAGTCGTCGGTGCCGAGCAGCACCCGGGTGGCGACGACCGCGCTCGTGAGGAACGGCACCGGGACGACGAACCGCCCGAGTTCCTCCAGCACGGTCGCGGCCTCGCGGGCTCCGGCGCCGACACCGCCGCGGTCCTCGGGGACGAGCAACCCGGCCAGGCCGAGATCCCCGGCCAAGGTTCGCCACAACCCCGAGACGTCGGTCTCGGGCTCGTCGTACAGCGCCAGCACGACATCGGCGGTCGAGCCGCGGGTCAGCACGGATCGCAAGCTCTCGCGG
>DAMDJY010000064.1:0-17879 GCA_032100225.1 Mobilicoccus sp. | reverse complement strand
TTGCCCTTGGCCCGCAGGTAGCGGAATCCGGAGTCGCGCCCCAGGAAGGACGCCTCGGTGGAGCGGCGCATCGTCCACTCGCCGTAGAGCAGGCCCTCCTCGGGCGCGAGTTCGAGGGCGAACGAGCTGATCTGCTGGGCCTGATGCGCGAACATGAGCTTCATCGCCGAGGACTCCGGTCCGGGAGCACCGACCGCCAGTGACTGCTGCAGGCGAACCCCGGCCAGGCGCAGGGCCTCGGCCTGGACCCACCAGCGCATGAGTTCGTCGTGGGCTCCGGGGGTGCGCACCTCGGGGCGACGCCGCCACAGGTCGGCGACGAGGCCGATCTGCCCCGCCTCCCGTGCGGCGCCCGCGCCGATGGAGACGCGTTCGCTGTTGAGGGTGGCCGTGGCGACCTTCCAGCCCATGCCGACCTCGCCGACGCGGTCCGAGTCGGGGATCCGCACCTCGTCGAGGAACACCTCGTTGAACTCGGCCTCACCGGTGATCTGCCGCAGGGGGCGCACGTCCACGCCCGGCGCGTGCATGTCGAGGACGAAGTACGTGAGACCGGCGTGCTTGGGCACGTCGACGTCGGTGCGCGCGAGGAGGATGGCCCGCCGCGCGTGGTGCGCCCCTGAGGTCCACACCTTCTGACCGGTGACGACCCACTCGTCACCGTCGCGGACGGCCCGCGTGGCCACTGCGGCGAGGTCGGACCCCGCGCCGGGCTCGCTGAACAACTGGCACCAGATCTCCTCCGCCGTGTACAGCGGGCGCAGGTACTTCTGCTGCTGCTCGGGTGTGCCGAAGGCGACGAGGGTCGGCGCGGCCATCCCCAGGCCGATGCCGTTGCGGGTCTTCGCCGGTCCGGGGGCGCCGGCCCGGGTGAACAGGTCGTCGATCTCGGTCTGGCGGGACCGGGGCAGGCCCGACCCACCGAGCCCCTCCGGGAAGTGGACCCACGCCAGGCCCGCGTCGTACCGGGCCCCGAGGAACTCCTCGTCACTGGTGTTCGCGGGGTCGTACCGGTCGAGTAACGCGTGAACCGCGTCCATCGGGTCGCTCATGTGTCGCTCCTGTCGGGTGAAGACACGCGAATTCCCTCCGCGTGAATGCGATCTCGGTCTAGCCCCCGCTTGAGGATCTTGCCGGTCGCCCCCTTGGGCAGGGAGTCGACGAACAGATACACTCGGGGAACCTTGTAGGCGGACAGGCGCTCGCCCAACCACGCTCGCAGCTCGTGAGCGTCGAGCGACTCCCCCACCTTGGGGGCCACGACGGCGGCGACCTCCTCGCCGAGTCGCTCGTCGGGCAGTCCGACGACGGCCGCCTCCTGGACCTGCGGGTGCGCGAACAGGTGTTCCTCCACCTCGCGCGGGTACACGTTGTACCCGCCGCGGATCACGAGGTCCTTCTTGCGGTCGACGATCCAGACGTACCCGTCCTCGTCCATCCGACCGAGGTCACCGGTGAGCAGCCATCGCCCGACCTTGGCCGCCTGGGTGGCCTCCGGTCTGCCCCAGTACTCCTTCATGACGACCGGACCGTCGATGGCGATCTCCCCGACCTCCCCCGGTGGGACCGGGTTGTGCAGGTCGTCGAGGACGGTGATGACCGTGCCGGGAATGGCGCGGCCCACGCTCATCTCCTTGATCACGCCCCCGGCCTGGTTGAACGTGGCACCGCCCGAGGTCTCACTCAGGCCGTAGCCGTCGAGGATCTGAGCACCGAACCGCTCCCGGAACGCTCTCGCGACCTCCGAGGGCATGGCTGCCCCACCCGAGCAGGCCAGCCGCAGCGACGCGAAGTCCGCCGGTCCCAGGTCGGTCGGGGTGTGGAGCATCGCGATCCACATGGTCGGCACCCCGGCGAGGGCCGTGAGCCTGCGGGAGGACGCCAACTCCAACATGCGGGCCGGATCGAACGGGCGCACGAGGAACAGGGCGGAACCGCTGCAGTAGACGGCCATCATCACCGACACCTGCCCGAAGACGTGGAACAGCGGTAGCGCGGTCCCCATCCGGTCGTCTGGCTCGGTGCCGAGCGCCTCGGCGTAGGCCTCGCCCGTCCGGATGAGGTTGGAGTGGGTGAGCACGGCGCCCTTGGGGCGGCCGGTGGTGCCGCTGGTGTAGAGGATCACCGCCGCGTCGTGGGCGTCGGTGTCCGCGACGTCATGCCGGGTGTCCGAGGGGGTGATCGACGAGGGGTCGACCACCCACAGGGGCAGCCCGCTCGTCGTCGCCGTCTCGCGGGAGGGGTCGGCGGTCTCGTGCCACGCGACGATGAGGGAACACCCGGCGTCCTCGGCGTAGTACGAGAGCTCCACCGCCGTCGACATCGTGTTGACGCTGACGACGATCGCCCCGAGAGAGAGCGCCGCGAAATAGGTCGCCACGAACTCGGCGGTCGTGGGCAGCACCAGGAGGACCCGGTCGCCCGGTTTCACGCCGCGCGCGGTCAAGGACTCGACCGCTCCTGCGACGATCGCGTCGAGCTGGTCGTAGGTCCACTCCCGGTCGCCGTCCACGAGGGCGAGGGCGTCCGGGGTGCGGTGCGCGTGACCGCGCGGGACGGCGGCTGCGTTCATCGTCATGACTGCCCCTTCGTCGTGTTGGGGATGGCTGCGTTCTGCGGCACCGTGCCGGTCACCGGGGTCGTCGCAGACAGAGATTCGGAGAACCGCTGCATGCCGACGATCCAGCGCCCGTGGTCGGCGGCCCGCCGCTGGGCGAACTCGTGCACCTCCGGGTGCGGGAGGACGAGGAACTCGCCCCGTTTCACGGCGTCGACGGTCAGACGGGCCACGTACGCCGGTGACAGGACGTCGCCCGCCTCGATGACCGCGGCCTGCGCGGCGCGCGCCACCCCGTTGCCGACGTCGGCCCGCAGCAGCGCGGTGTCGACGCCCATGGGGCACAGGCAGGACACGCCGATGCCCTGCGCGCCGTACGTGACGGCCAGCCATTCGGCGAAGGCGAGCGCGCCGTGCTTGCTGACCGCGAAGTGCCCCTCGCCTGCCTCCAGCCAGCGGGGGACGAGGACGCGGGCCGCTCGCACGTGGGCCATGACGTTGACCTGGAGACCCCGCTCCCAATCCTCCTCGGTGGCCTCCAGGCCGCCACCGCCGCCGATTCCCGCGTTGGCGGCGTAGATCCGTACCGCCCCGAGCTGCGCTTCGGCGGTCTCGATCCAGCCCCGGATGGTCGCCTCGTCCGCGGCGTCCCCCTCCTGGGCGGCGACGACGTCCGAGCCGAACCGCTCGGCGAGCTCGTCGCGCATCCCGTTCAGCCGGTCGGCGTCGAGGTCGGTGATGAGCACGGAGGCACCGCGCTCCAGCAACTCCGCCGCGAGGGCCGCGCCGATGCCTCCGGCCGCCCCGGTGACGACGGCCGTCCTGCCCGTGACGTCCACGCCGATCAGTCCTTCGGTCCGCCGGCCACATAGATGACCTGGCCGGACACGAACCCCGCGTCCTCACGGACCAGGAACGACACCGTGGCGGCGATGTCCTCCGGCTGCCCCACGCGCTGCACGGGGATCTCCTTGGCCATGTGGGCGAGGAAGTCGTCGAACGGGACACCGATGCGCTCGGCGGTGGCCGCGGTCATGTCGGTCTGGATGAACCCGGGGGCGATCGCGTTGGCGGTGACCCCGAACTTGCCGAGTTCGAGGGCCAGGGTCTTGGTGAAGCCCTGCAGACCCGCCTTGGCGGCCGAGTAGTTGACCTGACCGCGGTTGCCCAGGGCCGAGGTGCTGGAGAGGTTGACGATGCGGCCGAACGTCGCCTCGGTCATGTGGGCCTGGCACGCCTTGGACATGAGGAACGATCCCCGCAGGTGAACGCCCATGACGGCGTCCCAGTCGTCCACGGACATCTTGAACAGGAGGTTGTCGCGGATGATGCCGGCGTTGTTGACGAGGATCGTCGGGGCACCGAGTTCGGCGACCACGCGGGCGACCCCCGCCTCGACCGCGTCGGGGTTCGAGACGTCGACCCCGACACCGACGGCGCGGCCACCGGATGCGGTGATCTCCTGGGCGACCGCCTCGCAGGCGGCCTCGTCGAGGTCGAGAACGGCGACGGCGTGACCGTCCTTCGCTAGGCGCTGGGCCACGGCGCGTCCGATGCCTCGCGCGGCGCCGGTGACGACCGCGACTCGCTGGGGGCAGGTTGTTGTCTGGGCGTCGTTGTCCATGACGCGACGCTAGTTGAATCCGCCTTCAGGTTCAACTAGCCTCCCGACATCGAAGACGAAGGAGTCGCCATGACCGACAAGCCCCGCCCCCAGACCCTGGCCGACCTCGAGGCCCTCGTCGGCGTCGAACTCGGCCCCTCCCCCTGGCGCACCGTCGACCAGGCCACCATCGATCAGTTCGCCGACGTCACGGACGACCATCAGTGGATCCACGTGGACGAGGAGAAGGCCGCGGCCAGTCCGTTGGGTTCGACCATCGCGCACGGGGTGTACACGCTCTCGTGCACGCCGGCCATGATGGCCGACCTCATGTCCTTCGACGGATTCACCCACGCCCTCAACTACGGCTACGACAAGGTGCGGTTTCTCGCCCCGCTCCCGGTGAACAGTCGGTTCCGCATGCGCAGCGTGCTCAACAGCGTCACCGAGACCCAGCCCGGGCAGTACAACCTCAAGAGCACCCTGACCGTCGAGGCCGAGGGCATCGACAAGCCTGTCCTCATCGTCGAGTCGATCGGACCCCACCCGTTCCGTCGCGCTCGACGCCGACCGCGGCCGACCCCGGAGATCACATGGTGAGGACGACCTTGCCGGTCACGGTCCGCCCCTCCAGGGACGCGAGCGCCGAGGCGGCCTCGTCCAACGGGTACGTGGCCCCGACGGGCGGGTCCAGCCGGCCGGAGCGCAGGTGCTCCTCGAGGGCGGCGAACTCCGTGGCGATGTGCCCCGGTCGGGTCATGGCGTAGGCACCCCAGCCGACGCCGACCACCGAGACGTTATTGAGCAGCAGGCGATTGACCTTGACCTCGGGGATCGACCCGGCGGTGAACCCGATGACGAGGAGCCGCCCGTTCTCGCGCAACGTGCGCAGAGAATCGGTGAAGCGATCTCCCCCGACCGGATCGACGACGATGTCGACCCGCCGCCCCACGGTCTCCCGGAAGCCGTCGGCGAGGACGACCTCGTCGGCGCCGGCGGCCTTCGCGACCTCGCCCTTCTCCTGCGTCGACACCACGGCGATCACCGTGCCCGCACCGAACGCCTTGGCGACCTGGATCGTGGCCGTGCCGATGCCACCGGCGGCGCCGTGCACGAGCACGGTCTCACCGGCGGCCAGTCCGCCCCGCTCGATCAAAGCGAAATAGACGGTGCAGTAGTTGAAGAGGAACGCCGCCCCCTTCTCGAAGGAGACGCTCTCGGGCAGGGGGAACGTCAGGTCCGGTGTTGTGGCGACCCGTTCGGCGAATCCGCCGAGCACGGTCAGGGCCGCGACACGGTCACCGGGCGCGAAACCGCTCCCCTCGGGGGCGGACACGACGGTGCCGGCGACCTCCGCACCCGGCACGAACGGCAGCTCGGGCTTGTACTGGTAGAGCCCGCGCGTCTGGAGAAGCTCGGGGAAGGCCACCCCCGCCGCGGCGACGTCGACGACGACCTTGTCGGCGTCGGTCGGCTCGGGAACCTCGTCGACCTCGACGGCTTCGGGCCCGTCGAGGCGGGTGATCTGGACTGCACGCATCGGTTTCTCCTCAGATCTCGAGCACGAGCTTGCCGGTGTTGACACCCCGGTAGATGCCGAGGAGCGCCTCGGGGAAGGCCCGTACCCCTCCGGTGACGACGTGCTCGCGGGCCACGAGATCGCCCGAGGCGATGAGTTCGAGCATGTCCTGGACGGCCTCGCCGTATCGGTCGGCGTAGTCGGTGACGACGAATCCCTGCATGGACGCACGGAACACGAGCAGCGACAGATAGCGGCTCGGGCCGGGCGGGAGCGATTCCTCGTTGTAGGTGGAGATCGCGCCGCACACGACCACGCGGGCCCCCATGGCCAGGTTGGCGAGCGCCGCGTCGAGAAGCTCGCCACCGACGTTGTCGAAGTACACGTCGACGCCGTCGGGAGCGGCGGCACGCACCTGACGCACCAGGTCACCGTCGCGGTAGTCGATGGTCGCGTCGCAGCCGATCTCCTCGAGCCATGCGGTCTTCTCGGGACCCCCGGCCACACCGACGACCCGGCACCCCTTGCTCTTGGCGAGCTGCGCCACGACCGAGCCCACGGCCCCGGCCGCGGCCGAGACGAGGACGGTCTGCCCCGGCTCGGGACGACCGATCTCGTGCAGGCCGAACCAGGCGGTCATCCCCGGCATGCCGAGCGCACCGAGCCAGGTGGTCGGGGACACCTTCGAGGTGTCCACCACGGTGACGCCGTGGCCGTCGCTGATGGCGTGGTCCCGGACGCCGAACAGACCGGTGACCATGTCCCCGACCGCGAAGTCGGGGTGGCGGGAGGCCGTGACCTCACCCAGGGCGAACGCGCGCATGACGGCGCCGACCTTCACGGGCGGGACGTAGGACCGCACGTCGTTGAGCCAGCCGCGCATCGCCGGATCGATCGAGACGTACTGCACGGCGACGGCGATCTCTCCGTCGGCCGGCTCCGGCAGTTCCGTCTCGACGATGTCCCAGGTCTGGTCGTCGGGGTATCCCTGCGGCCGCTGCGCCAGTCGCAGTTCGGTGGCGGTCGTCATCCGTGCTCCTCCGGTCGGGCTTCACGAGTACGGGCACCATAGCGCACTTGAATCCGGTTTCAAGTTAGAGTCGGACGGACGTATCCACCGCCAGCGAAGGATCTCCATGAACACCTCGACCCTGTTCTCACTCGCCGGACGCACCGCGCTGGTCACCGGCGGCTCCCGCGGCATCGGTCGCATGATCGCCGAGGGCTTCCTCGCCCAGGGGGCGCGCGTCTACATCTCCGCCCGCAAGGCCGACGCCTGCCGCCAGAGCGCCGAGGAGCTGTCCGCCCACGGGGAGTGCATCGCCCTGCCCGCCGACGTGTCGACGATGGACGGCGTCCGCAGCCTGGTCACCGACCTGACCGATCGCGAGCCGACCCTCGACATCCTCGTCAACAACGCCGGCGCCGCGTGGGGTGCCGGGTTCGAGGAGTTCCCCGAGCACGGCTGGGACAAGGTGATGAACCTCAACGTCAAGGCCCCGTTCTTTCTGTCCCAGGCGCTGCTGCCGAGCCTCCGGGCCGCCCACGAGAAGAACGGCCGGCTGTCCAAGATCATCAACATCGCCTCGATCGACGGGCTGAGCCTGGGACACCTCGAGACGTACAGCTACCACGCCAGCAAGTCGGGCCTCATGCACCTCACCCGGCGCATGGCGGTCCGCCTGGCCCCCGAGGGGATCGCCGTCTCCGCGATCGCGCCGGGTGCCTTCGCCTCCGAGATGAACCGCGAGGCCCGTGACCAGGCGGACGAGGTGCGTCGTTCCATCCCCGCCGGGCGCATCGGCGAGCCGGAGGACATGGCCGCCGCCGCCATCTACCTGGCCTCCCGGGCCGGTGACTACGTCATGGGTGGCACGGTCGTCGTCGACGGCGCGGTGTCACTCGCCCGCTGAACGACGTGCTGAAAGACGGGGTGAACGACGTGGGGGCCGCCGGCAACGACGCCGACGGCCCCCACCGTTCTGCGCCCGGGTGGACGCTCCCTCATTCCGAGGGCGACTCCGGCAGGCGCAGCGTCCGGACCCACACGGTGGTCGCGACGTCGAGCAGGGCCTCGGTGTCGACCTGCAGGCCGTGCAGGTGGATGTCGATGGCGAGGCGGGAGAGCATGCCCGACAGGGACATGGCCGTCAGGTGGGGGTCGAGGGAGGGATCGGCCAGCCCGGCCTCCTGCCACTGGCGGATGGCACGAGCGTTGCGCTCCGTGAACGCCGCGGATCGGGCCCGGCGGATGTCGAGGAATCGCGGATCGATCAGGGCGGCCTGGTCGAGCATGCGGTTGAGCCGCGCGTTGCGGGCGTAGGCCTCGAGGTAGGCGCGGTGACTGGCCCTGATGCCGGCGACCGGGTCGCCCTGGGGTCGCTCGACCGCGGGCTGCAGCATGTCTTCGACGGCCTCCTGCAGCACGGCGGCAAAGATCTCGTCCTTGCCGTCGAACCACGTGTAAAAGCTGCCGATGGAGCACTTCGCCTCGGCCACGATGTCCACCAGCCGCGACTCCATGTAGCCGTCACGCTCGAAGACGACGCGGGCCGCCGCGACGAGGGCGTCACGCGTGCGACGACCCCGCGCGGTCTGCGGCTGGGTCCCCACGGTGCCGTCGCCGAAGGGGGCCAACGACGCCGTGGGCGCGGTGCCCGATGTGTCAGCAGTCATCCGACCAGTCTAGGAGACCGCCGACACCTCGATCGGCCACGACGCGGGGCGTCGGGGGCAGCCGTCACCACGGGGGCACACCCCGGACAGCTGCCCTCGTGCGCGACGAGACACAACGGTCTCCCCTCAGTGCCGGCCGTCGAGAACGCCGTGCGCGTAGTCGACGAGTGCATCGACCGCCCCGGCCGGGAACTGGCCCGCGGCCGAGAGATTCCGCGGATCGTCCGCCTGACGCCGTCGCACGCCTTCGATGATGATGGCGAGTTTCCACAGCCCGAGGGAGGTCCAGAACGGCACGGCCGACACGTCGCGGCCGGTCAGCCTGGCGTACTCCTCGACGAGTTCTGCCCGCTGCGCGAACCCGGGGAGGGTCGTGACGCCGACGCGAACGGTGGGCGGGTCCCCCACCTGCGGCCAGTACCCGAGGACGGTCCCGAGGTCGGCGAGCGGATCACCGAGGGAGGCCAGCTCCCAGTCGAGGACGGCCCTGACGGTCCCCTGCGCGGGGTCGACGATGACATTGCGCGGATGACAGTCGCCGTGTACGAGCACGATCTCCCCAGGCTCGGGGGCCGACGCCTCGAGACGGCGCGTGAACTCTTCGAGCGCCGGGAGTTCGCGCATCTTGCTGAGTTCCCACTGCCGCGACCAGCGCCGCAGTTGACGAGCCGCATACGGCTTGTGACTCGCCAGATCGACCAGGCCGGTCGCCGTCAGGTCGACGGCATGGATGCGGGCCAGCGCGTCGACGAGGCCGAGCCCGACGGCGTGACGCTGCGACTCGCCCAGGGCCTCGGCGTCCTCGGGCCCGTCCAGGACCAGGCCCTCGACGTACGACATGAGCATGAGCGGCACGTCCGAGACCGACGGGTCCTCGCAGAGCCCGTGGATCGTCGGGACCGGCACGTCGGTTTCCTGCAACCCCTCCAGGATGCGGTGCTCTCGCACGACGTCGTGCGCCGAGGCGAGGATCTCCCCGAGCGGCGGACGACGCAGCGCGTACCGCTGACCTGCGGCATCGTCGACGAGGAACGTGAGGTTGGACTGTCCGAGCCCGATCCGCCGGAACGTGAACGGCCCCCGGGCACCGATGCCCAGACCGGTGATCCACCGGCCGACCGCCTCGGCGTCGATGCCGTCGACCTGCGCCTGACCCGTGGTGTCGTCGCTCATCGCGTCTCTCCCGTCTTGGCGGAGTCGGTCGTTGCGGCGGCGGGAACGACGTGCTTGCGGCCCCAGTCGGGACGGCGGCGGCGGAGCTCCCAGCGCGCGATCGTCATCTTGTGGACCTCGTCGGGGCCGTCCGCGAGGCGCAGGGTGCGCATGTGCGCCCACATCGAGGCGAGCGGGGTGTCGTCGGACACGCCGGCGCCGCCGTAGACCTGCACGGCACGGTCGATGACCTTGAGCGCGGCGGCCGGGGCGGCGACCTTGATCGCGGCGATCTCGGTGCGCGCGGCCTTGTTGCCGACGGTGTCCATCATGTACGCGGCCTTGAGCGTGAGCAGGCGCGCCATCTCGATCTCGATGCGCGACTCGGCGATCCAGTCCTGGATGTTGGAGCGGTCGGCCAGCGGGCGGCCAAAGGTGGCTCGGTCGCAGGCGCGGTCGATCATGAGGTCGAGGGCACGTTCTGCGGCGCCGATCGCCCTCATGCAGTGGTGGATTCGTCCGGGGCCGAGGCGGGCCTGGGAGATCATGAAGCCGTCGCCCTCGCCGGCGAGCAGTGCTGTGACGGGCACGCGCACATTGTCGAAGCGGACCTCGGCGTGGCCTTCGCGGTCGTGGTAGCCATAGACGGGCAGGTTGCGGACGACGGTGACGCCGGGTGTGTCCATCGGCACGACGAGCATCGACTGCTGCCGGTGGGTGGGGGCGCTCGGGTCGGTCTTGCCCATGACGATCATGACGCGGCAGTTGGCGTGCATCGCGTTGGACGTCCACCACTTGACGCCGTTGATAACGTACTCGTCGCCGTCACGCTCGATGGAGGTCTCGATGTTGGTGGCGTCCGAGCTGGCGACTCCGGGCTCGGTCATGGCGAACGCCGACGCGATCTCACCGGCCAGGAGGGGCTTGAGCCACTTCTCCTTGTGCTCGTCGGTACCGAAGAGGGTGAGCACCTCCATGTTGCCAGTGTCGGGGGCGTTGCAGTTGGTGGCCTCGGGCGCGAGTTCGAGGCTGCGGCCGGTGATCTCAGCGAGGTGCGCGTACTCGAGGTTGGTCAGACCCGGGCCCCATTCGGGGTGGGGGTGGAACAGGTTCCACAGTCCGCGCGACTTGGCCTCGGCCTTGAGGTCTTCGAGGATCTGCGGCTGGTGGTGCGGGTTGCCCGCCTCCACCATCTGCTGGTGGTAGACGGCCTCGGCGGGGTAGAGGCACTCGTCCATGAACGCCGTCAACCGGTCGTGATACTCCTGGCCTCGTGCACTGAGCTCGAACATCGGCACTCCCCTTCGACGACTGCACGGCTACGTGCTTCGATCCTCACAGAACCTGAATCCGGATTCAAGTGTCGTATCGCGCCCACCGACGTGTGCTCGCCCACACCAGACATCGAACCCGTCGTCGAACCTGACGACGTGCAGATCCGGGGGTCATCACCCCCACCTGTGCACGTCTTCACGCACGTCCTCACCCAGCACACTCACGCGAGCGCCCGGAGTCACTCGCGACGAGACGCAGGGGACATCGCAGGCGAGGACGTAGCCCAGTCAGGGTGATCACCCTCGTCTCGCTGCGACCTCGGCTGCGTCCTCAGCCGCCGCGTCATGCCGAGGTGGGTCGCTCCTGTGCCACTTCCTCAGCGGTCACACCGACGATCGTGGTGGGGTCGTCCTTGCGGAAGGCGACGGTGACACCGAGGTACGCCAGGGCGAGGGTCACCAGGGGCGTGAGGTAGTTGAAGACCGCATAGGGCGCGTACTGGAAGGTGCTGACGCCGAGGACGCTGAGCATGAACACGCCGCAGGTGTTCCATGGCACCAGAGGCGAGAGGACGGTGCCCGCGGACTCCAGCGCGTTGGACAGCATCTTCGGGTGATATCCGCGCTCCTCGTACACCTTGGCGTACATGCGTCCAGGGACGACCACGGAGATGTACTGCTCGGGCATCGTGATGTTGGAGACGACGGAGGTCCCCATCGTGGCGCCGATCAGGCCGGGGGCGCTCTTGACCCGCTTCAGCAGCGGTGCGACGAGAACTCGCAACTGACCTGTCCCCTCGACGATGCCGCCGAACATCATCGCGAAGATCGTCAGCGAGATGGAGTAGAACATTCCGGTCAACCCGCCCGCGTCGAGCAACTCGTCGATAGCCTTGACACCGGTTTCGGCGGTGAACCCGTCGTAACCGACCGTCAGGAGGTCACCGAAGCTCGCGCCCTGAAAGATCGGGGCGCAGATTGCGCCGGCGAAGATGCCCGCCGTGATCCCGGGGATGGCCGGCACCTTGAACGCCATGAGCAGGATGACGACGAGCGGCGGAAGCAGCAGAATCGGGCTGATCGTGAACTGGGCGGCCAGGGCACTCTTCAACTCGTTGACGACGGAGAGGTCTCCCCCGGCCCCGGTGTCGGTGGTGAGGCCGAGCACCCCGAACACGACAAGTGACAACACGTAGGCCACGACCGTGGGGCGAAGCATGAACTTCACGTGGGTGAAGACGTCGGTCCCGGCCATCGCCGGAGCCAGGTTGGTGGTGTCTGACAGGGGCGACAGCTTGTCGCCGAAGTACGCACCGGAGATCACAGCGCCGGCGGCCATGGGGGCCGGTACGCCGAGGCCCAGCCCGATGCCCATGAGGGCGATGCCGATCGTTCCCGCCGTGCCCCAGCTGGTGCCGGTGGCCAGCGACGTCACCGAGCAGATCAACACCGTGACGACGAGGAAGATGGACGGATTCAGGATGCCCAACCCGTAATAGATCATCGTCGGCACGACACCGGCCAGCAGCCAGACACCGATGAGGATGCCGATGACCGCCAGGATGACGATGGCCTGCATAGCCTGGCGGACGCCGTCGTACATCATCGTCTCGACGTCGACCCACTTCCAGCCCAGGCGCATCGCCATCAGCGCACCGAAGCCGGCCCCGAGCAGCATGGGGATGTGGGGGTTCGCGTCGAAGACGGCGATGGCCACGACCATCACGGCGATGAGCAGGAGGAAGACGAAGACGGCCTCCCACATGTGCGGGTCGCGTGGGTGTGCCTGGGTCTTGTGAATGTCGACGTCGTCGTCGGCCATGATCACTCCTCGTGTCCGGGGTGGCCCGTGTCGGAGCGCCGGAGTGCCGGAGCGTCGGAGCCACTTCGGGCCACCTGCCGCCCCTGTGGGCGGCGTGGGTCCAGGCTACGACCGGGAAGAGAGTGTGCGATGCGCCGAGACACGCGATTTCGTTGCACCGCACGCCCCGCTCCGCGTAGCCCTCGCCCGAGGGCCGAGAAGGCAGCCGACATCGCATCCGAGTACGCAGCCACGTCAGGGTGCTCACCCTGGTCTCGCTGCGTCCTCGGCTGCATCCTCAGGCGTCGCGTGGCTGCCAGGGCAGCTCGCGTGCCGAGGTGAAGCGGCGCTCGGCTCTCGAGAGCGGGTCGGTGAACGAGAGTTCACGGGCAAGGAGCGCGAGGGGCCGATCGAAGGACTCTGGTCGCGCCTGATCCTCGGGTGTTCCGTAGAGCGAATCTCCGACGATCGGTGTGCCGAGTCCGGCCAGGTGGACGCGCAATTGATGAGTGCGGCCCGTCGTCGGAAACAGCCGCAGATGGGCGACTCCCGGCCCGGTTCCGAGGACCTCGATGCGGGTCCCGGCGTTCGGCTCCCCCGGCACCTCCCGTGCCCGTAGGTCGCCCCGCTCCTTGACGATTCGCGAGCGCACCACCTCCGGCAGCCGACTCGCCACGTCGGCGCCAGCATGCACGACAGCCTCGTACGCCTTCGTCACCCGACGCTCGGCGAAGAGGATCTGATACGCGCCGCGCACCTGGGGCCGCAGCGTGCAGAGCACGATTCCGGAGGTCAACCGGTCCAGGCGGTGTGCCGGCGCGACATCGGCGAAGCCCGCCTCGCGTAGACGCCACACGACGCTCTCCCGCACGTGACTCCCCCGCGGCATCGTCGCGAGAAACGGCGGCTTGTCGACGACGAGGATGTCGTCGTCGCGGTACAGGATCTCGACCTCACCCGGCACCGGTGTCTCGTCCGGCAACTCGCGGTAGGTCCACACGGATCCGCCTCGGAGCCGCCCCTCCGCGTACGTCGTCGACTCGGTGACGACGGTGCAGTCGGCCAGGACGACCTCCCCCGCGGCCAGACGCCGCTCGACTTCGGCAGCCGCACCGGTGATCTCGCGCATCGCATCGGCGACAGTCGCCCACTGCCCCGCCACCGGCAGGCCCAGACGCGCGACGCCCGCCCCCTCCCGTGGCGGGAGCGGAGGCGGGCGTCGACGGCGTGACATGCCTGCCAGTGTGAATGATCATTACGGCCGACCTCGCGTCGATCGCGTTGCGACCCGGCGGAATCAAAGTTGTCGGATGTCCACCCCGCGCCCGTCCCGGAGGCTGCAACCCTCACCGCTGCCCCGCTGGTCTGCGGCATCGACGTCCCCCACACCGACCCCGCAGCGGTACACCCGGCGGGGGATCTCCTCAAAGAGTTCTCTTTGATTGCAGGTGCCCTGGATCTGACATCCGTTGCTTCGCAAGGCGGCGTCGACCGCCCCGGTTGGAACATCAGCGACGCCGGAGTCGAAACGTCTCAAACTGGCTGCTGCTACTGGGTCCAGATGGATACTTCTGCGACGCTCGCCCGAGGCGGCAGAGTCCCACTGCGCGCGGTTTTCTCCTGCTTGAACGCGGCACGCCTGCAGGTCTCGGCCGGGACTGCAGGGACGTGGTCCGCGATCGCGGCCCTCTGCCCACCCCTCACGCCCGCCAGCATGAGCACCGACGATCAGTTGTCGGAACTGGCCCGCATCCCGCGGGAGACAGCCACCAAAGGCGAGCAGCTGTCCGTCTCACTCAGGGGCGATTTCCCTGCCAACGAAGCCATGCATCAATTCGCAACCTTCGGCGTCCCCAACTGGGGCCGAGATTTTTTGCACGGGTTCGAGACTCCGACGCCTGGACAAGCGGCGTGGCCATTCCCAGCCAAGAAGTGGGCCACCTTCATGTCGCAACACCACCCCACCGTAACGGCACTCGGCACCCCCCGACTCGCGGGTCCGCAGGTTGCGTTGCCCACGGATTGAGCGCCGCCGGCGACGACGACACCGTCGAGTCAGCCGCGTGGGTGCTGGCCCTGCTCGAAGCCCTCACCACGAGCGACTCCTCTGCACGCAAACAGAACCGCGTGCTTACCGCTACACGCCTCCCGTCCTGAACAGACGAAACAAGCGACGCCCGCCCGCTCCCATCACGGGAACGGGCGGGCGTCGACTTCCTCGACTCGACCTTGATCAGTCACGAATCTTCTCCGCAACTTCCTCGACTCGACCTCCGGCAGGATGCTCGCTGCGCTGCGCTCCTACCTCCGGGCTCGCGTTTCGTCAGTCGCGCGTGAGCTTCCGATAGGTGACCCTGTGCGGCCTCGCCGCGTCCTCACCCAAGCGCTCGACCTTGTTCTTCTCGTAGCCGTCGAAGTTGCCCTCGAACCAGTACCAGGAGCTCGGATTCTCTCCCGTGCCCTCGTAGGCCAGGATGTGCGTCGCGACCCGGTCGAGGAACCACCGGTCGTGGCTGATGACCACGGCACAACCCGGGAAGTCGAGGAGCGCGTTCTCCAGCGAACCGAGGGTTTCGACGTCGAGGTCGTTGGTCGGTTCGTCGAGGAGCAGAAGGTTTCCACCCTGCTTCAACGTCAACGCGAGGTTGAGGCGGTTGCGCTCACCACCGGAGAGCACCCCGGCCTTCTTCTGCTGGTCCGGACCCTTGAAGCCGAACTGACTCACGTAGGCGCGGCTGGGGATCTCGACCTGGCCGACCTGGATGTGGTCGAGACCGTCGGAGACGACCTCCCACAGCGTCTTGTTGGGGTCCAGACCCTCACGGGACTGGTCGACGTAGCTGATCTTGACCGTCTCGCCGACACGGACCGAGCCGGAGTCCGGCTCCTCCAGGCCCACGATGGTCTTGAACAGCGTGGTCTTACCGACACCGTTGGGACCGATGACACCGACGATGCCGTTGCGGGGCAGCGAGAAGCTCAGGCCCTCGATGAGAACGCGGTCGCCGAAGCCCTTCTTGAGGTCCTTGACCTCGATGACCGTCGAACCCAGACGCGGGCCCGGCGGAATCTGGATCTCCTCGAAGTCGAGCTTGCGGGTGCGCTCGGCCTCCGCCGCCATCTCCTCGTAGCGAGCCAGACGCGCCTTGCTCTTGGCCTGACGGCCCTTGGTGTTCGAGCGAACCCACTCGAGCTCGTCCTTGAGGCGCTTGGCGAGCTTGACGTCCTTCTTGCCCTGCACCGTCAGACGGGCGGCCTTCTTCTCGAGGTAGGTCGAGTAGTTGCCCTCGTACGGGTAGAGGCGACCACGGTCGACCTCGGCGATCCACTGGGCCACGTTGTCGAGGAAGTACCGGTCGTGGGTGACGGCCAGGACGGTGCCCGGGTAGGCGGCGAGGTGCTGCTCCAGCCAGTTGACCGACTCGGCGTCGAGGTGGTTGGTGGGCTCGTCGAGCAGCAGCAGGTCGGGCTTGCTCAGCAGCAGCTTGCACAGCGCCACGCGGCGTCGCTCACCACCGGAGAGAACGGTCACGTCGGCATCGCCCGGGGGGCACTGCAGGGCGTCCATCGCCTGCTCCAGCTGGGAGTCGAGGTCCCACGCGTCGGCGTGGTCGATCTCCTCCTGCAGCTTGCCCATCTCACCCATGAGGGCGTCGAAGTCGGCGTCGGGCTCGGCCATCTCTGCGGAGATCGCGTTGAAGCGGTCGACCTTCGCCTTGATCTCGCCGAGGCCCTCCTCGACGTTGCCGAGGACAGTCTTCTCCTCGTTGAGCGGCGGCTCCTGCAGGAGGATGCCCACCGAGTAGCCCGGGGAGAGGCGTGCCTCACCGTTGCTGGGCGTGTCGAGTCCAGCCATGATCTTGAGGATCGTGGACTTACCGGCACCGTTGGGTCCGACGACGCCGATCTTGGCGCCCGGGTAGAACGACATGGACACGTCGTCGAGGATCAGCTTGTCGCCGACCGCCTTACGCGCCTTGGTCATGGTGTAAATGAACTCGGCCATGGGTGGAGGTTATCGACCTACTGCCCCGGGCTACGAATCGGAACAGGATCGGCGCCGTACGGATCAGGCGCTGTGGACGACGTACTCGTCGGTGTCCGCAGCTGCCGGGTCGGGAGTCGGGTACGCCGGAGCCTCCTGACGTGCCGGCTCGGCCTGGTTGGCGCGGGTGAAGGCGGCGACGCCGCGGTTCATATCGTGCCCGATCGTGCTGGCCTCGATCTCGACATTGGTGCCGGTGCGTCCATCGCGCTCCCAGGGCACGACCCTCAACCGGCCGTGGACGACAAGCGGGTCTCCCTTGCTCACCGACGCCTGCACGTGACGCGCGAGGTGCCGGAACGCGAGGACATCGACGAAGTTGGTCGGCATGTCGACGTAGCGGCGCTGATCGGAGTCGTACCGCCACGGGGTGGACGCCAGCCGGATCTTGACCATCGGCTCGCCCTTGGACGTCGTACGGGTGAGCGGGTGTGCGGTGGCGTTGCCGCAGATGGTCACGTAGGTGTCGTTCACGGAGTCCTCCTGAAACGAGATCGGACCGGCCCAGAGATGGACCGGTCCGATCAGCCTCGCGAGGTACGCCCTCCCCCGCCGTGCCCGCGCAGCCCCCTGTGGAGAGGGCGCAACGCGAGCTCGCGGTGTGGACGCGCGCGGAGCGTCGTCAGCGTCGGGTCGCAAGCACCCGTTCGAGGTTCTCCCGCGTGCGGCGGTGCCGGGCGAGGATGTCGTTCTGCGGGGCGAGCAGCCGCGATTTGGCCACCTGCCCGATCGCCGTGTCCAGACGCCGCTCGACCTTGCGGCGCCGTCCACGCGCACCGAGGCGCACGAGTGGCACACACACGAGCGCGAGCAGCACCCCGGCGAGCAGACCACCGAAGAGCAGTCCGGTCGGCACGGGGATACCCGAATAGCGCGGAATCTCGGGCAGCGGCAGTTGCGCCGCGCTCATCCCCCACAGCAACAGCAGCCACAGCAGGCCACCGAGCGCGGCGAAGAGCAGCACCCAGTGCAGCGCGCCGATGATGTACCACCACCACGGGTTGCGTTCGCGCAGAGGCGTTCCGACGATCGCCTGGTCGAGCGAGTCGGCGAGGTCGTTGTCCTCCGGACCGGCTGCGGCCTCGACGGCATCGGCCCACAGCGGCGGGAGCCCCTGCGCTGCCTTGGTGCCGAGTCGCCGGGTCAGCGTGGCGACGGCAGCTCGGGCAGCCGGAGTCGCCTCGGGCAGTGAGGACCGGGCGAGGACGGCACCGATCTCCTGGTCGGCCGCGGTCTGCTTGCCGCGGCCCTT
>DAMDJY010000063.1:7627-18769 GCA_032100225.1 Mobilicoccus sp. | reverse complement strand
CCTCGATGCACCCGCGACCCGCGGCGCTCCCGGCATGGACGCCGACGACTGGGCCGACGCATTGGACGAGTATTTCGACGAACACGAATACATCGGCACAGGTCCGGATGCCCGTGGACCGCGCATGGTCGTCGTCGACACCGAGAGTGAGCCGGGGTACTGGCTGGTGCAGCAGATCCTGGACGACCCGGCGGGAGATCACGATTGGCGGATCTGGGCCGAGGTCGACCTCGCCGCGTCCGACGAGACGGGCGAGCTCGTCATGCGGGTCGTCGACATGGGACGCATGGATTGAATGAATCCCGGGGGGTTCATTAACAAGTGCTTGCGGTGACTGAATGAAAACGCACGTAAGTTGCGAGCGTGGCTCCTAATATCAGTCGTTCGACCAAGATGGTGACCGTTCCCGGAACGCGAGACTGGCCAGTGCTTCGTGAGCTGGTGTTTCGTGCCTCCACCGACAGGCCCTGCCCCGAACTCGTTCGGGCGGTGGCTGATTCGCCCAGCCCCGTGCAGGCGTGGAAAGAGCGCTGGCGCGACCTGCAGGGCCCCCGACGTCTTGCCATGTTCAGTCATGCCCTCGATGGGACGGTCGACGGATTCGTCGCCGCATACCTCGACGGTGACATCGAGCGTCAGGTCGTCATCGTGCGTCACTTCGTCACGGCGCCGACAGAGCAGGATCCCCGTGGCGCGGAGGCAGGCCGTGCCCTTCTCCAGGCGGTCGAAGCCTGGGCCGATCAGCAGTCGGTCCCGGAGGTCCTCATGGAGGTCGCGGGGGACGACACAGCGACGCAGACCCTGCTGCAGGCTCGTGGTTACCGGGCGACGGGCGTCACCCGTCCTGGCTTCGACGCTGTGGGTGGTGACATCGACGGAACCTCGGTGGCCACGGAGTGGGGCCTGGAGCTCGCCCGGAGCGAAACCCGAGCCCCGATCTTCGCTGTCGCCTCCTGACGCCCCTGCCCGTCACGTCCTTCGACGGACGCCGGTGGCGGCTCGCGCAGCGGAGCCGATGAGCGTCGACGCCGCGGGTTCAGTACCGTTGGGGCAGCGTGCCCGGACGGGGGCGCGAATCCAGCTGTGAGGGAGCCGCTCCACATGAACGTCACCGGTACCTACCGACTGCAGATGCACGAGGGTTTCGGGTTCGACGAGGCGCAGCGGATCGTCCCGTATCTGGCGTCGCTCGGCGTCTCGCACCTCTACCTCTCGCCGATCCTGCAGGCGGCCAAGGGCTCGATGCACGGGTACGACGTGGTGGATCACACCCGCATCTCCGCCGACCTGGGGGGACGCAGCGGGTTCGAGCGCCTGGCCGAGGCGGCCAAGGAGTACGGCCTCGGGATCATCGTCGACGTGGTGCCCAACCACATGGCGTTCGTGGCCCCGGAGTATGTGGCTCGCCCCATCTGGAAGGTGCTGCGCGACGGTCGCGACGCGAGCACGGCCGAGTGGTTCGACATCGACTGGAAGGCCGGTGGCGGCCGTCTGGGCCTGCCGATCCTCGGCAGTGACCTCGACGAGGTGCTCGAGGCGGGCGAGATCACCGTCGAAAGCATGGAGATCGATGGTCTGACGCAGCCGGTCATCCGCTACTACGATCACGTGCTGCCCATCGCGCTCGGCACCGAGGGCGACGCCGAGACGCCGGTGCGCGACATCCTCGATCGTCAGCACTACCGGCTCGCCTCCTGGCGGGACAAGGAGACGGTGCTCAACTACCGCCGGTTCTTCGAGGTGGACTCCCTCATCGCCGTGCGGGTCGAGCTGCCCGAGGTCTTCGCCGCCACGCACGCCCTGTTGTTGGAGCTGCACGAGCAGGGCCTGATCGACGGGTTCCGCATCGACCACCCCGACGGCCTCGCCGACCCCGCGGGCTACCTCGACCAGTTGCACCGCGCGACGCGTCGCGGCACCCCGGTGTGGGTCGAGAAGATTCTCGAAGGCACCGAGGAGCTGCCGACCTCGTGGCGGTGCGCAGGCACGACGGGCTACGACGGGATGCGGGCGATCACCGCTGCGCTCGTCGACACGGACTCTGAGGTCGCGGCCGCCGTCACCACGGCGTGGGACAACGCGGGCGGTGAGCACACTGTTCCGGAGGCGGTCGACGCGGCCAAGCGACAGGTCGTCGCGCAGTCCCTCGGCCCGGAGGTGGAGCGACTCACCCGCCGTGCGCGTGAGGTTCTCCCCGAGTTCGACCCCGAGCGCCTGCGGGCAGCGATCGTCGAACTCCTCGTGGCCGGTGAGGTGTACCGCGCCTACGTGCGCCCTGACGAGCGGCTCAGCCCCGTCGCGCGAGAGCGCCTGACGGCAGCGTTCGCCTCGGCGCTCGACGCCCAGCCCGATCTCGAGCCCGAGTTGCGGGCGCTCAGCGCTCTCACCGTCGCCGAGGACGACGACCACCCTGCCGCCGTCGACTTCTCGGTGCGGCTGCAGCAGACGTGGGGTCCGGTGATGGCCAAGGGCATCGAGGACACGACGTTCTACCGCTGGCACCGTCTGGTCGCCCTCAACGAGGTGGGCGGGGACCCCGAGCTGCTCGACCATGGTTCGCCCGAGGCGATGCACGCCTGGGCCGCGCGGCAGCAGAAGGACTGGTCGCTCGGCATGATCGGGCTGTCCACGCACGACACCAAGCGCAGCGAGGACGTTCGCGCGCGCATTCTGGCCGTCGCCGGCGACCCGGAGTCGTGGGCCGAATGCGCCCGCGTGTGCCTGGAGCGCGCCGCCGAGGTCGACATCGACGCGCCGACCGTGCACCTCATCTGGCAGACGATCCTCGGAGTCGGGCAGATCTCCCGCGAACGCCGGGACGAGTACCTGCTCAAGGCCCTGCGTGAGGCCAAGGTGCACACCGCGTGGGTCGACGGTGACGCCGAGTATGAGCAGCGGGTTCTCGACTTCGCCGAACTCGTCAGCAACGAAGGACGCCTGCACGACGCCATCGAGCGGGCGCTCGCGAAGAACGTCGAGGCCGTGCGGGCCACGACGTTGAGCCAGAAAGTGCTGGCGCTCACGCTTCCCGGTGTCCCCGACACCTACCAGGGCTGCGAGATCGTCGACCTGTCGCTCGTCGACCCCGACAATCGCCGGCCGGTCGACTACGACTCCCGTAGCGAAATGCTCGAGGCGCTCGATCGCGTCGGCGTGGCCGGGGAGCTGTCGAACCGAGACGGCCTCAACGGTCTCGACGCCGAGAAACTGCTGGTCACCGCCACCCTGCTGCGCTTGCGGCGTGAGTCGCCGGAGCTGTTCGGTGACGGGGCTGCCTACGCCCCGCTGCAGGTCGAGAGCGACCACGTCGTCGGGTTCACCCGCACCTACACCGGCAACTTCCTCGCCGGTGCTCTCGGCCTCGGCAACAAGGGCACGGTGACCGTTCTCGTCACGCGTGCCGCCGCGCGCCTCGCAGCCGGGGGTGGATGGGGCGACACGACCGTCCGCCTCGGCGAGGGGGAGTGGACCGACGTGCTCACCGGCACGACCCACACCGGCGGAGAGCGTCGGGCGGCCGAGCTGTTCGCCCACCGACCCGTCGCCGTTCTGCTTCAACGCTGACCGACTCCGACTCCGACTCCGACTCCGTCTACGACTGTGATCTGGATCTGGACCTCGGCCCTGATTCCACCGCCGTCGTCGACGGACCACCGACCGTCCGTACGCCCCTTCTCGAGAGAGTCTCAAGCCTGATGAGTCAGCACCCCTCCATCGCTGCCGCCGGTATGCGTCGCGGAGACGTCCGCGAGTTCACGGTCTGGGCGCCGTATGCGAAAGAGCGCGTCGAGATCGAGCTCGACGGCGTCCGCCACGACATGGAAGCCCTGCCCGACGGCTGGTGGACGCTGCGTCTGCCCGCCGCGGTGGGCGCGCGGTACGGGTACAGCCTCGACGGCGGTCCTGTGCTGCCCGACCCGGCCGCACGTCGCCTGCCCGACGGCCCGCACGGTCGCGCTGCCGTCGTCGACCTCGACGAGTTCTCCTGGACGACCCAGGACTGGACCGGCATCGACCTGCCCGGCTCGACGATCTACGAGCTGCACGTCGGAACGTTCACGCCAGGCCGCACCCTGGACTCGGCCATCGAGCGCCTCGATCACCTCGTCGAACTCGGTGTCGACATGGTCGAGCTCATGCCCGTCGCCTCGTTCCCCGGCGAGCACGGCTGGGGCTACGACGGCGTCGCGCCGTTCTCCGTGCACGAGCCCTACGGTGGCCCGGAGGCGCTGCAGCGATTCGTCGACGCCGCTCACCAGCGCGGCCTGGCGGTCGCCCTCGACGTCGTGCACAACCACCTCGGACCCGACGGTAACTACCTGCTCTCCTACGGCCCCTACTTCAACGATCGCCACCACACCCCCTGGGGCGCGGCGATCAACCTCGACGGTCCGAACAGCGACACCGTGCGCGCCTACCTCCTCGACAACGTGCTCGCCTGGGTGCGGGACTACCGCATCGACGCGCTGCGCCTCGACGCGGTGCACGAGCTGCACGACGACCGCGCGGTGCACATTCTCGAGGAGTTCACCACGGCCGTCGACGACTTCGCCGAGGAGTCCGGCCGCACGATCCAGCTCATCGCCGAGAGCGACCGCAACGACCCGCGCACCGTCATCTCCCGCGAGAAGGGCGGACTCGGTCTGCACGCGCAGTGGGCCGACGACGTCCACCACGGCCTGCACGTCGCGCTCACGGGGGAGACGCAGGGCTACTACTCCGACTTCGCCGCGCCGCACGCGCTCGAATCGGTGCTGACCAGCCCGTTCTTCCACGCCGACTCCCTCTCGACGTTCCGCGGTCGCAGGCACGGCCGCCCCGTCGACCCGGCTCTCGTCTCGGGCTCGTCGTTCGTCGCCTCGCTGCAGACCCACGACCAGGTCGGCAACCGGCGCGCCGGTGACCGACTGGCCGCGACCGTCGGCATGCGCCGCCTCGCCGTGGGCGCCGCACTGCTGTTGACCAGCCCGTACACGCCCATGCTGTTCATGGGTGAGGAGTGGGCCGCCTCGACGCCGTGGCAGTACTTCACCGACCACACCGACGCCGACCTGGCCGAGGCCGTTCGCAACGGGCGGCGCCGCGAGTTCGCCACCCATGGGTGGAACGAGGACGACGTTCCCGACCCGCAGTCGCTCGACACGGTGGAGGCCTCCACCCTCGACTGGGCCGAGGTCCACTCGGGCGAGCACGACCGGATGCTCAGCTGGTACCGCGCGCTGCTCGCCCTGCGCCGCTCGCGCCCCGACCTGTCCTCCGGCGACCTAGCAGCCGTGCGCGTCGAGCCGGGTCCGGTGACGAGATCTGCGACGATCGTGCGCGGCAAGCACCGTGTCGTCGTCAACCTCTCGGAGGAGGCCGTTGACATCGAGCTGAGCGCCCCCGACGCCGAGCGCGTCGTCCTGCTGGCCCTCGATGTGACGACCACCCTGGACGATCGCGCCCTGCACCTCGCACCCGACTCCGTCGTCATCATCGGGCCGTCCTCCGAATGAGTCGCCCATGACCATGCCCCCCACGCCACGGCGTCCGGTGATGTTGGACGCCGTGGCGCTCGACTCGTTCGCCCAGGAGCACCTCGACCCGGCGGTCATCACGCAGGTCGCGCACGATACGGCGGCGATCGTGGTGGGCACGGGACGGGCACGTCAGGATCCGGAGTTGACCGCGCGGCTGGTCGCGCTCGTCGACGAGATCGGACTCTCGACGGTGGCGGAGCTGTGGGCGGCACGGCCCGCGCGCAGCCTGCCCGGAGCGCTGTGGCGCCTGTATGTCCTGCGCGAGTGGGTCCGGCGCGATGCGCTCTCGGCGAGCGAGGACTACCGCGACGGTCTGGGTTATGCGCAGGTCTCCGGTGCGATTGCCGGAGTGGGGAGTCCGCCCGGACCGGAGGAGGTCCGTGCGCTCGCCGACGCCATCCTCACCGGTGTGTTCGAGGGAGATCTCGACGGCGCCCTCTACCGTGCAGCGGCGTTTTGTCGGGTCGTCGCGGCGGGCCGTGCCTCCCGCGATGCCGCAGGGCCGATCGAGTCGCTCTCCGTTCCGGGATTGGCCGGAGGGGCGGCACAGGTCGCCACGATGGCCGACGACCTCGCCGCCTGCGCCTCTCTGTGGAGAAGAGACTCCCTCACCTGAGGAAAGTCATGAAATGTCTTGTCACTCAAGGCATCCCACGAAATTTGAGGCCGTTTTGTAGCAGGTTGAGCCAGCCGCGCCAACGCATCGCGGACGTCGGTGAACGAGTGTCCCGATTGCGTTCATGCTGTGTTTACCTGCGGGGTGGTAGTGCGTCACCACCTCCCCTTTACCTTCGGTTTGTACGCGTCTGAACATCGAGCACGGCAACGCGCCGCAGGCCTCGACGACGGAGAAGCACACTCGAAAGGTTCCACTGACGTGAAGCGCAACACCCTCGTCCGCGCCGCCATGCCGGCCGGCCTCGCCCTGACTTTCGCCCTGACTGCATGTGGCGCGCCGGCCAACGAGCCCTCCGCCCCCGCTCCGGGTGCCAGCGGTGCCGACTCCGGCGCCACGGCCACCATCGCCGGCATCGGCGCATCGTCGCAGAAGTCCGCGATGGAGTCCTGGAAGGCCAACTTCCAGAAGGCCAACCCGAGCGCCACGGTCAACTATGACCCCCAGGGTTCCGGCGCCGGCCGTGAGCAGTGGCTTGCCGGTGCCGCCGACTTCGCCGGTTCCGACTCGGCCCTCAAGCCCGAAGAGGCCGAGAAGGTCCCCGCCACCTGCGGTGACGTCGTCGAGTTCCCCGCCTACGTGTCGCCGATCGCGATCGCGTACAACGTCGAGGGTGTCGACAACCTGCAGCTCTCCGCCTCGACGATCGCCAAGATCTTCGCGGGCAAGATCACCAAGTGGAACGACCCGGCCATCGCCGCCGAGAACGCCGGCGTCACCCTGCCGGCCACGGCCATCACCACGGTGCACCGCTCCGACAAGTCGGGCACGACCGAGAACTTCACGGACTACCTCAGCAAGGCCGCTAAGGCCGACTGGACCGAGAAGGCCTCCGGCGACTGGCCCATGAAGGGCGGCGAGGCTGCCAAGGGCACGTCCGGTGTCGTCGACGCCATCAAGTCCGGTAACGGCACGATCGGCTACGCCGACCACAGCCAGATCGGTGACCTCAAGGTCGTCAAGGTCAAGGTCGGCGAAGAGTATATCGAGCCCACCTCCGAGGGTGCCGCCGCGATCGTCGACGAGTCGGAGCAGGAGAAGCGCACCTCTCCCTACGACTTCGTCATCAACATCAAGCGCGACACGACGAACCCCAAGGCGTACCCCGTCACGCTGCTGACCTACACGATCACGTGCTCCAAGTTCAGCGACGCGGACAAGGCCAACACGGTCAAGTCCTTCCTGCAGCACGTCGTCAGCGAAGAGGGCCAGAAGGCCGCCGAGGAGTCTGCGGGTTCGGCTCCGATCTCGGACAAGACGCGCGAGGCTGCGATGAAGGGCATCGACATGATCGCCGCCGGCTGATCGAGTCTCCACCCTGCACGACGCTCGTTCGCGGTCCGGCCCACATCGATCCTGTGGGCCGGACCGTGGCACGAGCGGAGCATTCAGCGCCACCCTGACACGAGAGAGACACGTCCTTGACCACGACAGCAGCTTCGCCCCCCAAGGCGGTGACTCGACCCGGCGACCGCATCTTCTCGGGGGCGTCCGTCGGTTCAGGCATCCTCATCCTTGCGACCCTCGCCGGTGTCGCGGCCTTCCTCCTGTGGCAGGCATTACCGGCCCTGGTGGCAGCTCCCGAGGACATTCCCGGCGGTATGGGCCTGACGGCCTACATCGCCCCGTTCCTCTTCGGCACGATCTTCTCGGCGACCATCGCTCTGGTCATCGCGGTACCGCTCTCCATCGGTATCGCCCTGTTCATCACGCACTACGCGCCCCGCAAGCTCTCGCAGGCGTTGGGCTACCTCATCGACCTGCTCGCTGCGGTTCCCTCCCTCATCTTCGGTCTCTGGGGCAAGGACGTTCTGGCCCCGGCCACCGTGCCGGTCATGCTGTGGCTCGAGAAGTACCTCGGGTTCCTGCCGTTCTTCAGCGGCCCTGTCACCGTGACCGGGCGCACCATGCTCGTCGTCGGCATCGTGCTCGCTGTCATGATCCTGCCGATCATGACGGCGGTGAACCGGGAGGTCTTCCTCCAGACCCCGCGTCTGCAGGAGGAGGCTGCCCTGGCACTCGGCGCGACGCGCTGGGAGATGATCAAGATGTCGGTCATCCCGTTCGGCAAGTCCGGCGTCATCTCCGGCGCCATGCTCGGGCTGGGTCGCGCGCTCGGCGAGACGATGGCCGTTGCCATCGTGCTCTCCCCGGCCGCCGTCATCACCCTCAACACGGTCGGCAGCACGAACTCGGGCACGATCGCCGGAAACATCGCGCTGCAGTTCCCGGAGTCCTCGGGCCTCGCCGTCAATGCACTCGTGGCCTCCGGTCTCGTGCTCTTCGCACTCACGCTCGCCGTCAACATGCTGGCCCGCTGGATCATCAGCCGCGGCACTGTGAAGGCGTGACTCCATGACCACCAGTGACAAGACGAAGGCGACTGACATGGCGACCCCTGGTGGCGACAACGCTGCAGGCCCGACGGCCGTCTCGGCCGAGGGAACGCATTCCCCTCTCTCCAGCACTCTTCGACGCGGCATCCTCATCGGCGCGGTCGTCGCGGGGATCGCCCTGAGTTTCCTCTTCGGCTGGGGTTTACACCCCGTCGGGATCATCGTCCTCGCGGCCGTGATCTACATGGTGACGATGTTCGTGGTCTCCCGCTCTCGTGAGGGCGGTCGGCACGCGGTCGACCGACTCGTCACCGCCGTGGTGACCACGATGTTCGCGCTGGCCATGGTGCCCCTGGTGTCGGTGACCCTGGGTGTTCTGCAAAAGGGCATGGCCCGGATGGACGCCCAGTTCTTCTCCAACACGATGCGTAACGTCATCGGCGATGGCGGTGGCGCATACCACGCCATCATGGGGACCTTGATCATCACCGGCATTGCGACCGTCGTCTCGGTTCCCATCGGCATCCTCGCGGCCATCTACCTGGTCGAATATGGCAAGAAGAACCGCTTGTCGCGGGCGCTGACCTTCTTCGTCGACGTCATGACGGGTATCCCCTCGATCGTCGCCGGTCTGTTCGCCTTCTCCCTGTGGCTCCTCATCATGGGTCCGGGATTCAAGGCAGGGATCGTGGGTGCCACGGCGCTCATCGTCCTGATGATTCCGACCGTCGTGCGGAACACCGAGGAGATGCTGCGGATCGTGCCGCACGACCTGCGTGAGGCGTCTCTCGCTCTTGGAGTTCCCCGCTGGCTGACCATCGTCAAGGTTGTGCTGCCCACGGCTCTGGCCGGTATCGCGACCGGTGTGACGCTCGCCATCGCCCGTGTCATCGGTGAGACGGCCCCCTTGCTCATCACCGTGGGTACGGCCGACAGCTGGAACGTCAACCCGTTCGACAGCCGGATGGCCACCCTGCCTGTCTTCGCGTACTACCAGTACATGACGCCGGGCACCCCGCCGGGGCCCTACCTCGATCGTGCGTGGTCGTCCGCTCTGGTCCTCATCGTCATCGTCATGGGCCTCAACATCGCGGCCCGCCTCATCTCCAAGGTGTTCGCCCCCAAGGCCGGGCGCTGACCTCGGCACCCCTGGCACTTCAGCACCGGTCTGGAAGGACAACAACAGCAATGTCGAAGAGTATCGACGTCAAGAACCTGGACATCTTCTACGGCGACTTTCTTGCGGTGAAGGATGTGAGCGTCTTCATCGAGCCTCGCACCGTCACGGCTCTCATCGGTCCGTCGGGGTGTGGCAAGTCCACGTTCCTGCGCTCCCTGAACCGCATGCATGAGGTCATCCCCGGCGCGTACTGCGACGGTGAGGTCGTCATCGACGGCGAGAACATCTATGCCAAGGGTGTCGACCCGGTGCTGGTGCGCCGCAAGGTCGGCATGGTGTTCCAGAAGCCCAACCCGTTCCCCACGATGTCGATCGCGGAGAACGTGCTCGCGGGTGTGAAGCTGAACAACAGCCGCATCAAGAAGAGCGACGCCGAGGCGCTCGTGGAGCAGTCGCTGCGTGGCGCGAACCTCTGGAACGAGGTCAAGGACCGTCTCGACAAGCCCGGCATGGGTCTCTCGGGTGGTCAGCAGCAGCGTCTGTGCATCGCCCGCACGATCGCGGTGCGCCCCGACGTCGTCCTCATGGACGAGCCCTGCTCGGCTCTGGACCCGATCTCCACGCTCGCCGTGGAGGACCTCATCCAGGAGCTGAAGGAGAACTACACGATCGTCATCGTGACGCACAACATGCAGCAGGCTGCGCGTGTGTCCGACAAGACGGGCTTCTTCAACATCGAGGGCACCGGCAAGCCGGGCCAGCTGGTCGAGTTCGACGAGACCAGCAAGGTGTTCAACAACCCGACGGAGAAGGCGACTGAGGACTACATCTCCGGTCGTTTTGGCTGATCGACGAGTCCTGAGGACACGAGCGAGCGAAGCGAGTGAGGCCCGGAGGGGCGAGGAGATCAGCCAAGAATGATGGTTGAGTTTCCGTAATTTCAGCGGTGGCGGACAGCGCCCGGTTCTCCTTGGGGGGAGCCGGGCGCTGTCCTATTTGCGACATGTGGCCTTCCTCTGGACGACCGTTCAATTAGGCTGGACGACGTTGAATTCGTGTCGTCGAGGGTTGTGATCGCATGTTCGGGTTGTTCGAGCGCCGTGGTGCCGCTCAGGTGGTCGAGGTGCCGGAGGTGCCGCGAACGGTCGAGATCGGTTCTTTCGCCCACGGCTGCTGCGCGGAGTGCGAGTGGCAGGGCCCTGGCCGTCGAGCTCGGTCGCTGGCGATCAGGGATCTCGAGGCGCACCAGGGTTCGGGCGTGTGTTCGCCGTCCGAGTCCATGACGGGAGTTTGAGGGTGTGCCGGACCGGGAGCGCCTCTCGGCGCGGGGCCGTTCGTAACGGCGAGTGTTGGGGCCTGGTGATGTGGCTGTCTGGCGCGTCCGCGCTGTGTGCCGGGGCGCAGATGTGAGCGCTGTCAGGCTGATTGGTGGGGGTGTGTGCCGGACCGGGAGCGCCTCTCGGCGCGGGGCCGTTCGTAACGGCGAGTGTT
>DAMDJY010000063.1:0-7527 GCA_032100225.1 Mobilicoccus sp. | reverse complement strand
GGGGTGTGTGCCGGACCGGGAGCGCCTCTCGGCGCGGGGCCGTTCGTAACGGCGAATGATGGAGCCCGGGGCTGCCGCGGCCCGGCACACAGTCAGAGAACCTAGCAGAGGCTGGGTGTCTTGCCCACTGGTGCGGGGCGTCGGTTGTGCGCTTGGCGGGTGCTGCGGGGCGTCGCTGCAGGTCAGGGGCGGTGGCGTTCGACGGCGATGATGGCGGGTCGTTTTGCGTGGCTGATGTGGAGGACGAGTGCTTCGCCTTTGTCGAGGTTGTTGCGGCGCACGGTGCGGAGGGTGCGTTTGACGTCTTTGCCGGGGGTGCGGAGGCGGCCGGTGATCTCGTCGAGGAGGGCGCCGAGCACGGGGCCGTGGCTGCAGAACGCGACGGGGTCGGTGTGGTCCAGTCCTTGCGTGACGACGCCGCGGAGCTTGTTGGGGTTGTCGGCGTAGCCCTCTTCGGAGAGGGGGATGCTCCAGGTGGCTGTCACGTCGTGGTGGCGCAGGTAGGGGCGCATGGTGTCGGCGCAGCGGGTCGACGGGGAGCAGATGACCTGCCGGATGTCGTAGGCGTCGAGGAGGGGGCGGAGCGCGTCGGCGCGTTCCGTGCCGGCGTCCTCGAGGGGGCGCAGCCGGTCGTCGTCGCCGTCCCAGGCTTTGCGGGAGACGGCGTGGGCGTGACGCACGATCATGACGGTGCGGGTGGGGACGTGGGTGAGTGCTTCGAGTTGGCGGAGGTCGCGCCGTGCCGTGAGCAGCCGCCGTGCTTTGGCCGGGGTGAGCCAGCGGACCTCGTCGATCTCGTTCTCGAGGATACCTTCGCCGCCGATGATCTCGCCGGCCCAGTAGCGGACCTCTTTGGTGGCGCCGCCGGAGAGGACGTACCGGTTGGCGGGCAGCGGCTGTCCGAGACGGACGCGCAGACCCGTCTCCTCCCAGGTCTCGCGGATTGCGGTGGCCGGCCAGTCCTCACCGGGGTCGAGTTTGCCTTTGGGCCACGACCAGTCGTCGTAGCGAGGTCGGTGGACGAGGGCCACCTCGAGGTGCCCGGAGCGTCGCCGCCACGGGATGGTTCCCGCGGCGGCGAGCGCGTTCCGTCGACCGGTCCGCTCAGCCACGGCCGGAGCGGCGGCGAGCGGCGTGCTCGTCGATGAGGACGCTCTGCAGGTCGAGCAGGTACTCGCCCTGGGGGCCGCGGTGGTGACGGGTCCAGCGGCCGTCTCCGGCGAGGTGGAAGCTGGAGTACTCGTCGCTCATGCCGCGCTCGAGTACGCCCACGAGGTCGCTGACGTGCCGCGGGTCGGTGATGCGGACGAGGGCCTCGACGCGGCGGTCGAGGTTGCGGTGCATCATGTCGGCGCTGCCGAAGAAGACGCCGTCTTCGCCGCCGGGGCCGAAGACGAAAACGCGGGAGTGTTCGAGGAACCGGCCGAGGATCGAGCGGACCCGGATGTTCTCGGACAGCCCCTCGACGCCGGGCCGCAGCGAGCAGATGCCGCGGACGAGGACATCGACGCGGACTCCCGCCCGGGAGGCGCGGTAGAGGCTGTCGATGATCGCCTCGTCGACGATCGAGTTGACCTTGATGCCGACGTACGCGTCCTTGCCCTTGCTCGCGCGCTCGATCTGGGCGTCGATGCGTTCGATGAGGCCGGTGCGGATGGAGGACGGCGCGACCAGGAGCCGCGAGTACTTGCTGCGGGGCGCCCAACCGGAGAGCTGGTTGAACAGCTTGGTCAGGTCCTCGCCGACGCGCGGGTCGCAGGTGAACAGGCCGAAGTCCTCGTAGAGGCGCGCGGTTTTGGGGTGGTAGTTGCCGGTGCCGACGTGGCAGTAGCGGCGCAGCCCCGACCCCTCGTGGCGGATGACGAGCGACAGCTTGCAGTGGGTCTTGAGACCGACGATGCCGTAGACGACGTGAACGCCCGCGTGTTCGAGCTTGCGGGCCCAGTCGATGTTGTTCTGCTCGTCGAAGCGGGCCTTGATCTCGACGACCGCGAGGACCTGTTTGCCCGCCTCGGCGGCGGCGACGAGGGCGTCGATGATGGGGGAGTCGCCGCTCGTGCGGTACAGGGTCTGCTTGATGGCGACGACGCGCGGGTCGGCGGCCGCCTGCTCGACGAACGCCTGCACCGAGGTCGAGAACGAGTCGTACGGGTGCTGGACGAGCACGTCCTTGCGGCGGATGGCCGCGAACATGTCGGCGGCCTTCGCGCTCTCGTGACGGTTGATGTCGCGATGGGTGCGGGGCACGAACGGCGGGTACTTGAGCTCGGTGCGGTCGAGGTCGGCGATGACGTCGAGGCAGCGCAGGTCGAGCGGGGTGGGAAGGCGGAAGACCTCGCGGGGACTCACGCCGAGCTCACGGGTGAGCAGGTCGAGCACGTGGTCGTCCGTGCGTTCCTCGATCTCGAGGCGGACGGCGGGTCCGAAGCGGCGACGGGTGAGTTCCTTCTCGAGCGCGGCGAGGAGGTTCTCGGCGTCGTCCTCCTCGACCTCGAGGTCCTCGTTGCGGGTGACGCGGAAGGTGAAGTGCTCACGCACCTTCATGCCGGGGAAGAGCTCGTCGAGGTGGGCCGCGATGATCTCTTCGACGGGGACGAAGCGGGTGGTGTACAGCTCGTCGTCGGTCTCGTCGAGGCGGACGAGGCGGGGCAGCAGCGGCGGCACCTTGAGGCGCGCGAAGTGCTCGGCACCGGTCTTGCGGTCCTCCAGCAGCACGGCCATGTTGAGCGAGAGCCCGGAGATGTAAGGGAACGGGTGCGCGGGGTCGACGGCCAGTGGCGTGAGGACGGGAAAGACCTGCTCCTCGAACCAGTCGCGCAGGCGCTCGCGCTCGTCCGTGGAGAGGTCGCTCCAGCCCACGATGTGGATGCCCTCTTCGGCGAGGGCCGGGCGGATCTGCTCCTGGAAGATGCGGCCGTGGGTCGCCATGAGGCCCTGGGCGGTCGAGAGGATGCGGTCCAGCAGCTCACGCGGCTCCAGCCCCGAGGCGGAGCGCACGGCGAGGCCGGTGGCGATGCGCCGTTTGAAGCCGGCCACTCGCACCATGAAGAACTCGTCGAGGTTGCTCGCGAAGATCGAGAGGAACCGGGCACGTTCGAGCAGATACATGTCGGGGTCGGCCGCGAGGTGCAGCACCCGCTCGTTGAACTGCAGCCAGGAGATCTCCCGGTCGAGAAATCGGTCGGCGGGAAGGACGCCGTCTTCGGCGGCATCGGCCGGGAGGAACCGGCCGTTGGCCGCACGCGGTCGAACTCCGGCGACCGAGGTCGTCTCACCGGTCACCGTGGCGGAGGAGGAGGTGGCCTCGATCTCGGGCGCGCTGTCGCTGGGCGTCATAGCGCCAATGTTGACATGCTCGGCGCGGTTGAGTTGAAGCGCGGGAGAGATCAGGGTCGGGTCGCAGCCGGTCCATACATCACGTCGAGGGCGATGTTTTCGAATCCGAGCCGCTCGTAGGTGGCCAGAGCTGCAGTGTTGTCGCCGTCGACGTACAGCGTCACCCGCGGCAGACCCTGCTGCGCCAAGTGAGCCAGACCGATCGAGGTGGCTGCCTTTCCGAGCCCGAGGCCCTGCCGCGACGGGTCGACGCCGACGACGTAGACCTCGCCCTCGCCGTCGGCCGTCTTGGTCCAGTGGAACGCCGCGAGCCGGGAGATGTCGGATGCGCCGTCCGGCTCGTCGTGCTGCGCTGGGGCCTCGATGAGGAAGAAACCCAACGGGTCGAACCAGTCCTCGGCCATGCGGGCACGGACGTCGTCGGCCGTGACTCGACCCTGTTCGGGGTGGTCGGCGAATGCGCGCCCGTTGAGGTCGACCCACGCGTCGATGTCGGCGGGGGTGAAGGTGCGGGCGGAGTACCCCGGCGGCAACGAGGCCTCGGTGTTCTCCAACCCGGCCAGCGGGCGTGCCATCCGGCGCAGCTCGCGCACCACCGTGAGTCCGAGCGACGCTGCCCACCCTCGGGCCGCCTCGAGGTGTCCGTGCGACCAGACGCGCGCGTCGGGTGCGATCTGCGTCAGGCTCGCCCACACTGCCGTGCCGACCCCGGCACGACGGCGCCCAGGGGCGACGACGATCTCCGAGCCGGGAGCGGACCCGGTGTGATCCAGGTGGGCGTACCCGAGCACCTCGCCATCGGCCTCGCCGACGAGCAGGAGATGGCGGTGCTCACCGGACGACGAACTCAGGTGCAGGATCGTCTGCTCCGAGAGGGCCTCGACCCCGTCGAAACGAGCGGTCTCCAGGGCCAGGGCCTCGACGGCCTGCGCCTGCTGGGGCGACAGCTCCCTGAGCACGCTCGTGCGGTGAGGGCGATTCGAGCTCATCCGGGATCTCCTGTGGGTAGCCGTCGACCCGGTGGGCGTCGACGGGTGTCGGTGCTGGCTGACGGCGCGTCAGTGGTCGTCGCTGTGGTTGTCGTACGACTGGCTGTTGAAGCGGTAGCCGACGTTGCGAACCGTGCCGATGAGCATGTCGTGCTCGGGGCCCAGCTTGGCGCGCAGACGTCGCACGTGGACGTCGACGGTGCGGGTGCCACCGTAGTAGTCGTGGCCCCAGACTTCGTCGAGGATCTGCGCGCGGGTCCACACCCGTCCCGGCGAGGACGCGAGGTATTTGAGGAGTTCGAACTCGCGGTAGGTGAGGTCCAGCGGCACGCCGCGCAGTCGGGCGGAGTAGCCCGATTCGTCGATGACGAGGTCGCCGGGTGGAGCCTCTGGAGTGGGCGCCGTCTCCGGAACATGAACGCGGGCAGAGGCGAGGCGGATCCGCACGTCGAGTTCGGCCGGGCCGGCGCCGGGGAGGACGACATCGGCGACCCGCCACTCGGGCGTCAGCGCTGCGAGACCCCCCTCGGAGATCACCACGACGACGGCGAGGTCGGGCATCGTCGAGGCGATGCTGCGGCACAGGGATCGAGCGGCCACCAGGTCGATGCGCGCGTCGACCAGGACGACCGAGCCGGGTGGGGCATCGGCGAGCGACGAGAGGCCCGGGGGGCACACACGCACGTCGTGGGAGAGCAATGGCAGCGCGGGCAGCACCCGCCCAGCGGGTTCGCCAGACATCAGGACCACGCTCGCCATGACCTCACTCTACGGCGGGGCGATCATGAGGCCCGGTGGCGTCCATGCCCGTGCCTATGCCCGCGTCCGCGGTCGAGGGCCGGGGAAGTTGGCATGACCGGGCGCCGGGCTGAGAGGGTAGGTGCGTGACCATCACCGTTCGTTACTGGGCCGCCGCGATGGCTGCTGCAGGTGTCGAGGCCGAGGAGTACCCGGCCGGCCGGCTCTCGTCCGTGCTCGCCGCCGCTCAGTCGGTGCATCCCGATCTGGAGCGGGTTCTCGCCGTGGCGTCCGTCCTCGTGGAGGGCGTGCCGGCGCAACCCGATGTCGAGGTGCCCGCCGGGGCGACGGTGGAGATCCTGCCCCCCTTCGCCGGCGGATGACAGGATGACCAGGTGAGCGACAACCGTCCGCGGCAGGCCGTGGCCTCCACCACCGATGAACGGCCCCGCCCGCCTCGCCGTCCGTGGCGACCGGCGGTGTCCGTCGTCGCCTTCGTCCTGGCGGCAGCGCTCGCGTGGGTCGGGCATATCGGAAACTCGTTCGCGCTGGTCGTGGCGTTGCTCGTGCCGATGGCGATGCTGGCGCTCGGATGGGTGCCGTTGCTCCGACTGCCCAGCCCGCGCGGGACCACTGCGGTGCAGTTCATCGCCGTGGGCATCCTGCTCGTTCCGGCCGTCGTCCGTCCGTGGCAGACCCTCGAATGGCTGCCCGGTGCCGTCGCGGTGGCGATGATCGCCTCCTTCATCCACCAGTTGGTGCGGCGCGATGCGCGGCCCCGCCTCGTCGAATCCGTCTCGGCCAGTGCCGCCGGAGTGGCGTTGCTCAGCTCAGCCGTGTGCATGGTGCCCCTGGCTGCCGGATCGCTCGGTCGTGACGCCATGGCCGCAGTGATGGCCGCGACTGCAGCGGCCACCCTCGCCGACATCGGGCTCGGCCGAGTGCCCCGCGGAGTCATCGCCGCCTCGTGCGCCGCAGCATCACTGGTGCTCGGAGCCCTCGCCGCTGTCGGCATCCACGCCCTGCTCGGCTCGACCCCGATCTCCACGCCGCTCGTCGCGCTCGCAGGTGCGTCGGCCGGTGTCGCGTCCTACGCCGTCCGCCAGATCCAGTCCGTCCTGCCCTCCCTGTGGGGCCGGCGCGCGCAGGTCGCGTCGGCGGCCGGCTCCGTGCTCTGCACCGGTGCCGTCGCCTACGGCCTCGCGTGGATCGCCGCGGGCGGATTCGCCCACCTCACCGTCTCGGCCGCTGCGCTGTAGCGTCCGCAGGCCGCCCTTGACGTCCCGATGCCGTCCACTCATCTTCGAGAGGGCCGGCGGGACCCACCGAAAGGAACCACCCCATGCCCTTCGAACTCGACGCGACCATCAACCCCGCCGTCGCCCCGCTCGCCTGGCTCGTCGGCCGCTGGGAGGGTGTCGGCGTCGTCGGCTACCCCGACATGGAGTCGCGCAACTTCGGGCAGGAGCTCGAGATCACCCATGACGGGCGCCCCTTCCTCGAGGTCAGCAGCCGCGCCGTCCTGCTGCGGGAGGACGGGTCTGTCGAGCGACCCCTCGCCCGTGAGGTCGGGTTCTTCCGCGTCCTCGAGTCTGGCGAGATCGAGCTGCTCCTCGCGCATCCCACCGGCATCGTCGAGATGTACGCAGGCACCAAGGACGCCGACCGCCCGGTGCTCAATCTGCGCACCGACGGCGTCATGCGCAGCCCCGCGGCACGCGAGTACACCGCAGCCAGCCGCATGTACGGCCTGGTCGACAGCAAGCTCATGTGGGTCATGGACATGGCCGCTGAGGGGCACCCGATGAGCAGCCACCTGTCGGCCCAGCTCAACCGCGTGGGCTGAGCGTTCGTACTGTGGTGCAGGTGAGCGACACCTTGATCCCCGCCTCCCCGCTGCTCGAGCGCCCCGAGGCCGTCCCCGGTGCGGGGCTCGACGCGGCCGTGGCCGCCCATTACGGCAATCCCTCCCGTGAGCAGCGTCTGCTTGTCGAGGGGCTGGCCGTCGTCGACCTGTCCCATCGCGGGGTGGTCACGGTGACCGGGGCGGACCGGTTGAGCTGGCTGCACTCGCTGACCTCGCAACACCTCCTCGGCCTCGCACCACGCGTGAGTGCAGAGACGCTGCTGCTCTCGCCCAAGGGACACGTCGAGAACGCCCTGCACGTCGTGGACGACGGTCAGACCACATGGATCACCGTCGAACCAGGGTGCGCCGCGCCGCTGGTCGAGTTCCTCGAGCGGATGCGCTTCATGCTGCGCGTCGAGGTCACCGACGTCACGGCCGAGTACGCCGTTCTTGGCGAGCCCATCGGTGCTCCGTCGACCGAGTCCGAACCGCTCGCCTGGGTCGACCCGTGGCCCGGCCCGGTGGGCGACACCGCGCTGTACGGCCCGGGGGAGGGGCACCCGGGGCAGGATCGCGCCTGGCGCGAACTCATCGTGCCGCGAGCCGGGCTGGTCG
>DAMDJY010000062.1:0-18824 GCA_032100225.1 Mobilicoccus sp. | reverse complement strand
GCGACGAGTCGGCCGAGCGTGTCGTCATCGTCGACCGCCCGGGCAGTGTCCAGAGCGAACTCCACATCGGCTGTGCCGGCCCCGACCGCCGCGTCGAGGGCGGCTGGGCGCCCTACCCCGTCGTGGCCTACCTGATCGGCGGGTCACCCAACGCACGCCTCGACGCCGTGCTGCGCGAGGACAAGGGATTCACGTACGGCATGCGAGCCGTGGCCCGGCCCCGCGCCGGGGGCGGCCTGTTCATCGCGTCGGGCTCGGTGCGCACCGAGGTCACAGGCGAGGCGCTGGCCCTCACCCTGGAGATCCTCGACGGCGCGACCAACGGATTCACGGCCGAGGAGACCACGGCCGGGGTCGACTACCTCGCCCTGACCGCGCCGGGACGCTACGCCACTGCCGATGCCGTGGCCGGCGAGGCGTCTGCCCGAGCCATGGACGGGCTCGGCACCGAGCACACCTCCGCGGTCCTCGCCGACACCGTGGCGCTCACCCCTGAGCGACTCCAACAGGCCTACGCCGAGCACGTCGACCGGCGCTGGACCGTCATCGTCGTCGGTGACGCCGAACGCATCGGCGACTCGCTGCGGGCGCTGGGCCGTCCCGTCACCGTCGTCAACTGAGCGGGCACACACGACACGACGAACGCATCGATCCCGAGCCCGGGTCGGTGCGTTCGTCGCTCTGCCTTTGACGGCGTGTTGGTGCGGGTTGGGCGCGACCTCCGCGGGGGACTCAGGCCGAGTCGGTCTGCTCTGCGTCCTCGTCTGCCGCGGCGGCGAAGCCGAGGCGCTCCAGCACCTCGTTGTGCAGGAGTCCGTTGGTGGCCACAGCGCCGCGACCCCACGGTCCGTCGACGCCTTCGAGGGAGGTGAACCGGCCGCCGGCCTCGGTGACGATCGGCACGAGCGCAGCCATGTCATACACCTCCAGGGAGGGCTCGCACGCGATATCGACGCCGCCCTCGGCGACCATCATGTACGACCAGAAATCGCCGTACGCGCGGGTGCGCCACACGGTGTCGGTGAGGTCGAGGAACTCCTCGCGACGCCCCGCCTCACGCCACTCGGTGAGCTCGGAATACGACATCGAAGCGTCTTCGATCGCGCTCACCGACGAGACCTTCATGCGCTTGGCGCCCGCCAGCGAGCGACCTGTCCAGGCGCCCGTGCCACGAGCTGCCCACCAGCGACGGTTCAACGCGGGGGCGGAGACCAGGCCGACGACGACCTCGTCGTCCTCGACCAGTGCCATGAGCGTGGCCCACACGGGAACACCACGGACGTAGTTCTTGGTGCCGTCGATCGGGTCGACGATCCACCGTCGGCTGCTGTGGCCCGTCGTTCCGCCCTCTTCGCCGGTGACGGCATCGCGCGAGCGAGCGCGCTTGAGCTGGGACCGGATCAGGTCCTCGGCGGCGCGGTCGGCGTCGGAGACCGGGGTGAGGTCGGGCTTGGACTCGACCACGAGATCCTCCGCCTGATAGCGCCCCATCGTGACGCGTTCGACGGAGTCGGCGAGGACATGGGCGAGACGGAGGTCGTCGTTGTAATCGGGCACGTGGCCACGTTATCTCCCGCAGCGCGTCGTTCCGTGACGGGAGACTTCTGGCATCGTCGGTGTCGCGCCGGCGAATCGCCACACGGCCGTAGCGCGCCGGTGCCCGCACACCCTGTCGGGCGGCGGGCATCGGGTGGTGAGTCGGCTCAGTCCTCGGGGTCCTCGTACGGCGACGCCGTGCCGTCAGTGACCGTGGCGGCGTGGTCGGGCACCTCGAGCTGGAGGGCGCGGTCGGTGCGCTTGTACCCCGTGGAGGCCGGGCGCTTGGGCAGCTTGAGCTTGGGCTGCTCGATCTTCTCGTAGGGCACCGAGTCGAGCAGGTGCGCGATCATGTTGATGCGGGCGGCCCGCTTGTCGTTGCTCTCGACGACGTTCCAGCGCGCCTCGGGGATGTCGGTGTGGACGAACATGTCGTCCTTGGCGCGGCTGTAGTCCTCCCAGCGCGTGAGCGATTCGAGGTCGGTGGGGGAGAGCTTCCACCGACGCATCGGGTCGGTCAGGCGCGACTCGAAGCGGCGCACCTGCTCGTCGTCGCTGACGGAGAACCAGTACTTGCGCACCATAATCCCGTCTTCGATGAGCATCCGCTCGAAGATCGGGCACTGGCGCAGGAAGCGGCGGTACTCCTCGGAGGTGCAGTAGCCCATGACTCGCTCGACGCCCGCGCGGTTGTACCAGGAGCGGTCGAACAGACGGATCTCACCGGCGGCGGGCAGCTGCTCCACGTACCGCTGGAAGTACCACTGGGTCTGCTGACGCTCGGTGGGTGCGGGCAGTGCCACGATCTGTGCCGAGCGAGGGTTGAGGTACTCGCTGACGCGCTTGATCGCGCCGCCCTTGCCCGCAGCGTCGCGTCCCTCGAAGATGACGACGAGTCGCTGGCCGCTCTCCTTGATCCACTGCTGCATGTCCACGAGTTCTTGCTGCAGGCGCAGCAGTTCGGCCTCGTAGACGGCTTTCTTCATCTTCTTCTTGTCGCCCATCGGACAATCATTCCACTCCTCGGACGCCAGATGCGCCTCAACGGTGAGGGGAGTGACCGGATGGGCCGGAAGAGTCCGATCCTTCACGCGCGGCGAGTAGACGCCGCAGCGAGTCCAGCCGGGCCTGACCGGCCTCGCCCGCCTGTCCGGAGGCGACCCACGCATCGAGGCCGCACTCCTCCTCGGCGTGGCTGCACCCGCGGGGGCAGGCCTCCAGGCCACCGGCGAGGTCGCCGAAGTGGGAGACGATGTGGTCGACGTCGATGTGGGCCAGGCCGAAGGACCGGACGCCGGGGGTGTCGACGATCCAGCCGCGCTCACCGTCGGCGTCGGGAGGCAGCTCGAGCGCGATGGCCGAGGTGGAGGTGTGGCGTCCACGGCCGGTGACGTTGTTGACGTGCCCCACGGCGCGATCGGCGTTCGGCACCAGCGCGTTGACCAGCGTCGACTTGCCGACTCCGGAGTGTCCGACCATCACGCTGACTCGTCCGGTCAGGTACTCCCTAACCTGTTCGGCGGCACCGATGCTGCGCGCGCCGGACTGGTCGAACTCGAACGACGTCGTGACCGTCGGTACGTCGAGCAGTGCGTAGGAGGACATCAGCGCGGGCGGGTTGTCGCGGTCGATGCGGTCGGCCTTGGTGAGCACGAGAAGCGGGTCGAGCCCGGCGTCGTAGGCCGCGACCAGGCAGCGGTCGATCATGCGGGGGCGTGGCTCGGGGTCGGCCAACGCGGTGACGATGACGAGCTGATCGGCGTTGGCGACGATGATCCGCTCGACGGGATCGGTGTCGTCGGCAGTGCGTCGCAACACCGAACGACGCGGTTCGATGCGCACGATGCGCGCCAATCGGTCCGGGCCGCCGCCGAGATCACCGACGAGCGCGACGTCGTCGCCGACCACCGCTGCCTTGCGGCCCAGTTCCCGGGCACGCATGGCGATGACGATGCGGCCGTCCACCGTGACGGTGTAGCGACCGCGGTCGACCGTCAGCACGGTTCCGACGACGGCGTCTTCGTGAGCCGGGCGATCCTTGGTGCGGGGCCGGGAGCCGCGTCGTCCCGGGCGAACCCGGATGTCGCTCTCGTCGTACCGATCCGTCAACTTGCTCATCGGTGAAAACCCGAATCGCCGTGAGCTGCGCCATCTCCGTCGGCACTGCCATCAGCTGTGCCGCTGTCGGTCGCGCCGCCGTCGACCATCTGCTCCCACATCCCCGCGAAGTCGGGAAGCGTCTTGGAGGTGGTCTCGATGTCCTCGACGACCGTTCCGGGGATGCCGAGGCCGAGAACGGCGGCAGCCATGGCCATGCGGTGGTCGGCGTAGGTCGACAGCGTGGCGGGGCGGCGAGCGCCGGGGCGGATGTGGAGTCCGTCGTCGAGGACGTCGACCGAGCCACCGACGGCCTCGATCTCGTGGGCCAGGGCCGAGAGGCGATCGGTCTCGTGGCCGCGCAGATGCGCCACACCCCGCAGCCAACTGGGGGAGTCGGCGAGGGCCGCGACGGCCGCGACGACGGGGGTGAGTTCGCCGACGTCGTGAAGGTCGATGTCGAGGCCGCCGGGGCGGTCGGGGCCGGTGACGGTCAGGCCCTCGCGGGTCAGGGTGACGTCGCCGCCCATGACGTCGAAGATGTCGCGGATGGCGTCACCGGCCTGCGTGGTGTGGTGCGGCCAGTCGGGCACGTGAACGCGGCCACCGGTCACCATCGCCGCAGCGAGAAACGCAGCGGCGTTGGACAAGTCGGGCTCGACCACGACGTCCAGTGGGTGCAGGGGTCCGGGTTCGACACGCCAGGTGTCGGGTTCGGAATCGTCGATTGCGACGCCCGCGTCACGCAACGCCTCGACGGTCATGACGATGTGCGGCCCGCTGGGCATGGTTTCGCCGGTGTGGACCACCGTGAGGCCGTGCTCGAACCGGGCGCCGGCAAGCAGCAGGCCGGAAACGAACTGAGAACTCGCGGAGGCATCCATGCGGACGGTGCCCCCGGGCACTGTGCCTGCGCCGTGGACGGTGAACGGCAATGTGCCGCGGGCGTCGTCGTCGACCTGGATGCCGAGGGCGCGCAGTGTGGCGATGCCGGTGGCCATGGGACGGCGGTAGGCCTCGATGTCTCCGTCGAAGCGGACCGGCCCCTGCGCCAGGGCAGCGACCGGAGGCAGAAATCGCATGACGGTGCCCGCGAGCCCGCAGGCGACGGTCACGTCACCGCGGATCGGGCCCGGTTCGATGATCCAGTCGGCCCCCGCGTCGGTGATGTCGGCCCCCAACGAGCGCAGAGCCGAGGCCATGAGCTCGGTGTCGCGACTCCGGAGCGGCAGACGCAGCCGGGAGGTGCCCTCGGCCAGGGCCGCGAGGACGAGGTATCTGTTGGTCAGCGACTTGCTCCCGGGCAGACGCACCGTCGCGTCGATCGAGCTCGACGGCGACGGTGCGTGCCAGAGGCTGGGGCTGGAGACCACAGGTGCAGATCCGCGGATCAGGCGACGGCGAGCTTGGCCTGGGCCGTGGCCAGACGCGCTTCACGGCGGGCGACCTTGGAGAGGTTCTGCGCGCGCCACGTCAGACCAGGCTTGCCCGCGGTGTCGACGGCCGCGAGCATGACGCCGCCGAGGAGACCGAGGTTCTTGAAGAAGTGGATCTGCTGGCCGGAGCGGGCCTCGGGGTCCTGCTCCTTCCAGAACGGGTGCCCCACGATCGTGGTGGGGACGAGGGACAGGGCCAGAGCCGTGCCGGCGAGGCGGGGCATACGGCCGGTGGCCAGCATGAAGCCCGAGATGGCCTGCACTGCGCCGTTGGCGCGCACCGCGAGCTCGGGGTCGTCGGGCAGTCCCGTGACCTCGGCAGCCTTGGCCACCAGCGGTGCAGCAGCCTGGCTCGGGCCCTTGGGGTGGCGCAGCGCGTTGAGTCCGCCGGTCACGAAGATGGCGGCGAGCATAGGACGTGCGAGGCGGCGGATCATCGTGTCTCCTTGATCGGTGAAACGGGCGGTCTGCTCCGACCGCCCGAACTCCTACGGTAGTCGTCGCAGGAGGCTCGTGCGCAGGTGCGTCCGCGGGCGGCGTGCTCCCAGCGCGAAGTTGGACCGCGGGTGAGCATGGGCGAGCAGGGTCGGCCTATGGGTGAGACGACGAGAGAGGTGGTGGTGCGGATGTGCGGGCGATACGCGGCATCGGCGGGCAACGACGAACTGATCGAGGAGTTTCACGTCGTGCTCGACCGGACGGCCGAACCGGTGCGGTCGATCCTCAAATCACCCCAGGAACCGCCCGCAGGCTCGGCCGATTACAACGTGGCGCCGAGCAAGAACGTGCGGGTCGTACTCGATCGGGTGCCCAAGGGTGAGGACGCTCAGGCAGTCGGTGCCGGCCGTGACCTCGATGCGGACGACCCGGTCCGTCAGCTGCGTCTGCTCACCTGGGGGCTTGTGCCCTCCTGGGCCAAAGACCCCTCGGTCGGCGCCCGGATGACGAACGCGCGCGCCGAGACCGTGCTGAGCAAGGCGGCGTTCAAGAAGGCTGCGCTCTCGCGTCGTGCGCTGGTTCCGGCAGACGGGTGGTACGAGTGGCAGGTCAGCCCCACCGCGCTCGTCAAGGGCAAGCCGCGTAAGCAGCCGTTCTTCATCCACCGCGCAGACGGCGCGCCACTGGCGTTCGCCGGGCTGTACGAGTTCTGGAAGGACCCGGCCGCCGCTCCTGAGGACCCCACTGCCTGGCTGACGACCGTCAGCATCGTCACCACCGCCGCCGATCCGGGGATGGACCGCATCCACGACCGGCAGCCGCTCATCCTCGAGCAGGACGACTGGTCACGCTGGCTCGACCCGCGGGTGAACGACCCCGACGAGGTGTCCGGGATGCTTGCCTTCGCCGACCCCGGGCGATTCGTCGCTCACCCCGTGTCGCGTGCTGTGGGCAGCTCACGGGCGAACGGACCCGCGCTTCTCGACCCTGCACCGATCGACGAACTCGAAGGCGTCGTCGACCCCATGACGGGAGAGATCGTCGGCTGACGGGGAATGAGGACGGCAGAGCCCTCGTTGCACTCCACGGCGAACACACCGGGCCGGCACGGCCCGCTGTCGGCACTGTCGAAGGAGTTAGCGTGCTGGTCCTCAGAGAGCCGCTCGAGCTGGCCCACGAGCCCTGGCTCTCGAGCGCACCGAGCGGTCCGCCGTCTCGGGCACTACCCTGGAAGGTGATGAACGAGTCGCCTGCCCCGCCGGCCTCCAGCCCGGAGTCCGAGCCGGCCCTGTCCACAGCGCCAGCCACTGCCCTTTCCGACGACGGGAACGTCGACGTCGCCACCGAGACCCAGGCCGAGCGCGTCGCACGTTTCGAACGCGACGCCATGCCCTACCTGGACCAGCTCTACAGCGCGGCTCTGCGCACCACGCGCAACCCCGCCGATGCCGAGGACCTCGTGCAGGAGACGTTCGCCAAGGCGTTCGCCGCGTTCCACCAGTACAAGCCCGGCACCAACCTCAAGGCCTGGCTGTACCGCATCCTCACGAACACCTACATCAACACCTACCGCAAGAAGCAGCGCCAGCCGCTGCAGTCCGACGCGGCTGAGGTGGAGGACTACCAGCTCGCCCGGGCGGAGTCGCACACCTCCACGGGGCTGCGCTCGGCCGAGGTCGAGGCGCTGGACCACCTGCCCGACAGTGATGTCACGCGGGCGCTCGCCTCACTCGGTGAAGACTTCCGTCTTGCGGTCTACCTCGCCGACGTCGAGGGGTTCGCGTACAAGGAGATCGCCGAGATCATGGACACGCCGATCGGCACCGTGATGTCGCGGCTGCACCGTGGCCGTCGTCAGCTCCGCGAACTGCTGACCGACTACGCGCTCGAGCGCGGCTACACGGGGGTGGGCTCATGAGCGCCGAACCCGTACGCCCCACCGACTGCTCGGAATTCCGGCTCCGTGTCTACGAGTACATCGACGCCGAGATGGACCAAGGCGATTGCAGCCGGATCAAGGCTCACCTCGACGAGTGCGGCATGTGCATGAGCGAGTACGAGCGGGATCTCGTGCTCAAGGCCCTCGTGCGTCGGTCCTGCGCCTGCGAACCAGCGCCCACGACGCTGCGCCTCCAGATCCTGGCGCGCATCACCACGGTGCGACCCGAGAGAGCCCGAGACTGACGCACTGCGAGGACGAGTCGCCCCTTCACGCACGCGCTGCACACAGCACAGCGAACACGGCGGTACGAACACCGCGAAGGCCCCGTCGGAAATCCGACGGGGCCTTCGCGGTGTCAAAAGCTCTGCTCAGGCGTTGGGCCTGCGGCCGTGGTTGGCCTTGTTGCCCTTGCGGGAGCGACGCTTGCGGCCTCGCTTGCTCATGTGTGCCTCCTCGAAGCATCAGGTGCGGCGGCGTGAAGTGCCTTCTGGACATCTTCCCACAGCGCCGCGTACGCCCCAAAGCGACCTGCCGAGACGAGCCACGCCTCGATGCCGGCGGGGATGGGTGGCCCACGCGAGCATGGGGCGGTGCCGCGGGGGCGAGCCGAGAACAGAGGACTCAGAGGTGACCGACCAGGTCACCTGCAAACCGGACGTCCGACCATTTCCTTAGTAATTGGTAAATCATTCAAGAATGGGCAAACTAATCACTTGAGGGTGTTGTGGGGTGTTGCGATGGGGGTATATTCGCAATACATCGACGGGCCGATGGGGGTCGGCTCGTAGATGTGTTCCTCGAAATGACCGTCTTTGCCGGCCGCTCCGATATCTCCACGCGAGAATCCCTGGGGGAGAGGTGCGGCGGCAGACCGACACACACAGATGGAGTTGATTCCGCATGTTCGCTGCCCGCTGCTGGTGGTGGGTCCCGTCCTACTGACGGTGAGCCCCCTCCCGGAATAAACGACAAGAAGTTGACCCTCGGTTACGATCGGGGTGTGAATCGCTTTAATCCCATCAAGAGTCTGCGTGCACCAGGTGTAAGGGGTGCTGCCGATCGGGGTGAGGGCGACGTGGGTGCCCGTCCTGTGACCTCCACCGTGGGAGGCGTGCAGGGCGGGCCTCCGCGCGTTGTATGGGCCGTCATGGCGGTGGCGGCGCTCACGGTTCCCGTGGTGGGGATCGCGTCGGCCGCTCGCCCCGCACAGTTGGATGATTTTCCCTCCTTCACCGTGCTGCTCGTCGCTGCGGCGGCCAGTGCCGGGTTGCGATTCGCGCCCGGGCGCGAGCGGGTGTTCTTCTCGTTCACGGCTGTCGTGCTGCTCGCCGCCATCCCGATCCTCGGCCCTCTGTGGGCAGCGATCCTCGCGCTCGGGGCTGCGGTCCTCGATGCCCGCCAGGCACGATGGCACGCCTGGTTCTTCAACGGGGCCATGTTCGCGTTGGCGACGGCCGTGGCCTCCCTGGTGTACGTCCTGGCCGGGGGGCGCTTTCTTGCCTCCGGGCGCGTACTGGAGACCGTCGACATGACGCCCCTGTCCGCGCCGGTCGAGATGACGGCCTGGTTCGGCGGGCCGCTGTTGGCCGCCGACATCGCTTTCATCGCGACCAACCTTTCCATCTTGTTGCTGCTCACGCCGGTGGACCCGCTCACGCCGTCGCGTCTGCCAGTGCTGTTGGGGGCCCTGCGGACCGTGCCCACCTACCTGGCCTGGGCTCTGGTCGCGTTCGTCATCGTCGTGTTGTGGGGGCCCGGGGAGCTCTCCGCCCTGGCCCTGTTGCTGGCCATCGCACCACTCATCGTGGCGCGGCACATCCACGGACTGTTCGCGACCGAACAACGCGTGCGGTCCAGCATCATCGACGCCCGCACCGGTCGCGACGACGGCACCGAGGCCCATGGCGAGCGGGTGGCGCGGTACGCGTCGGCCATCGCAGGACAACTCGGGCTGCGGCAGGGTGAGCGGTCGTCGCTCCAGTACGCTGCGCGGCTGCATGCGGTGGGGATGGACAGCCACTGCTCACCCGATGTCCGGGCGGGCGGAGCCGGCTCCGCCGGTGTCGAGGCGGCGCTCGCCGGGCACCAGCTCATCGCCACGATCCCGTTCCTGCGCCGAGCCGCGCTCGCCGTCCTGCACGAGGCCGAATGGGTCGACGGAACAGGGGGACCCGACGGGCTTGCGGGCGGGGACATTCCGCTCGCCTCGCGCATCCTTGCCGTCGCCGATGCCGCCGACGTGCTCGCTCGGCTGTCCGAGGCGACGCATCCCGAGCGGGATGCCGTGGCCACGCTGCGCCGGTGGAGCGGGACCCGGTTCGACCCGGCCGTGGTGGCCGCGTTCATCAGTGCTCTGGGCCTTCACGAGGACGGGGTCATCGTCACGCCGCCGGTCCTCGACAGCGGGCCTCGCCCCGCCCCGTCGCGTGCGGCGCGCACCTCGCACGCGACCCGCAGAGGTCGGCTCGGGACTCGGGAGGTGCAGCCGTGAGGCGATATCGCGCCGCAGTAGGAGTCACGGGTGCGTTCTTCGCCATCATGGTCGCGGCATCGTTCTATTGGGCCGGTGCGGGCACCGTCACGGGCGAGGCAGAGACGCTGCTCGTGTTCTTCGCCACCATCCTCTTCGGTGCGACCGTGCACGCTTATCAGAGCGACCAGGCCTCCCGCATGGTTGATTTCGGTGCCACAGCGGCGCTCGCGTTGAGCGTCACGCACGGGGTGCCGGGACTCGTGATCGATCCTGGAATGGGGTGGATCCTCGCCGTCACCATCGTCGGGCTCGTCGGTGGTGGTCTGCTGTGTCGGTGGTCCTCGGGGTTTGCGGTCACCCAGGTCATTGCCCGTGCGCTGCCGCGCATCGTCACGGTCGCCATCCTCGCCGTGCTTCTGCACAGCACTCATCCCGCCGGGGTCTACATCCACGTTCTTCAGCGCGAAGGGCCGCAGGGGTTCGCGTCGGCCCTCGTCGCCATCCTCTACGCCGCGCTTCTCGTCGAAGCGCCCATGAGGGCCGAACTCACGGAGCGCGGGTCTGATTCGCGTCTGGCCATCCACCGGCGCGAGCTGCGCGAGAGCGTCACTCTCGGCCTGGTTCCGGCTACCACGGCCGTGTTGATCGCAGTGGCGATGCCGATCCTCGGGCTGCCGGCGCTGCCGCTGTTGTTGCTGCCGTTGGTGTTCAACCAGGCCGCCATCCGGAGGCGTGAGGCGCTGCGTCGCGACTCTCGGCGCAGCGTGCTCGCCCTGTCGGCGATGCCCGAGGCGAAGGGACTGGTGCGACGCGGGCATGCTGCCCGGGTCGCCGAGTTGGCGACGGAGATGGGCCGGTCCATGGGTCTCAGCCGTCGGGAGCTCAAACGACTGGAGCGGGCTGCGCTTCTGCACGACCTCGGCCAGGTGCGGATTGCGCGCCCGTTGCCCTCCGGTGCCACGGTGCTCGCTGCACCCGCCGATCAGGAGAACATCGCTGCCGGCGGTGCCGCCATCGCGCGCGCGACCGGGGTGCTGGAGGATGAGGCCGCGATCATCGAATCGCAGGCGCTGCCCTATCACCAGTACGTGGCCCGTTCGGTCCCCATTCCGCCCGCGAGCCAGGTGATCAAGGTCGCCAACGCCTACGACGACCTGTTGACCGGTAGGGCACCCGGACTCCCACTGAGCGACACCGATGCTGCACTGGAGCGGATCTACCTCGGGTTGGGGCACGAATACGACCCGGCCGCGGTCGACGCGCTCGCCGGGCTGGTCCGCGCCGGGGTGTCGGACGTGACCGGCCGCTCACCCGAGTCCGCTACGTCTTAGGATCGTTCCGAACTCAACGGATCACAGTCGGCGCCCGGCGCCGGAAATGAGGAACCGCTCGTGAACATCACCGTCGTGGGGCTCGGCAAGATCGGACTGCCGCTCGCCGTGCAGTTCGCAGGCAAGGGGCATCGCGTCCTCGGTGCGGACATCAACCCCGCCGTCGTCGAATCCGTCAACGCCGGCACCGAGCCCTTTCCGGGTGAGGCGGACCTGCAGACCAAGATGAGCGAGGCCGTCTCGGCCGGCAGGTTGGAGGCCACCACCGACACGGCCGCTGCGGTCGCGGAGTCGGACGCCGTCGTCATCGTCGTGCCGCTGTTCGTCGACGCGGACGGCAAGCCCGACTTCGGCTGGATGGAGTCGGCCACCAAGGACATCGCCAAGGGCCTGCGCCCGGGCACGCTCGTCTCGTACGAAACCACGCTGCCGGTGGGCACGACCCGCACCCGCTGGTGCCCGATGCTCGAGGAGGGCTCCGGCCTGGTCGAGGGTCAGGACTTCCACCTCGTGTTCTCGCCCGAGCGCGTGTTGACGGGTCGCGTGTTCGCCGACCTGCGCAAGTACCCCAAGCTCATCGGTGGTCTCGACGGCCTCGGTGGTGCGGGTGTCACGCGCGGTATCGAGTTCTACGAGGCTGTCCTTGACTTCGACGAGCGCCCCGACCTCGAGCGCGGCAACGGCGTGTGGGACCTGGGTTCGGCGGAGGCGGCCGAGATGGCCAAGCTCGCCGAGACCACGTACCGCGACGTCAACATCGGCCTCGCCAACCAGTTCGGGCGATTCGCCGCAGCCAACGCCATCGACGTGTACCAGGTCATCGAGGCCAGCAACTCCCAGCCGTACAGCCACATCCACCGCCCCGGCATCGCCGTCGGTGGCCACTGCATCCCCGTGTACCCGCGCCTCTACCTGTGGAACGACCCCGAGGCCACGGTCGTGCGCGCCGCGCGTGAGGCCAACGCCGACATGCCGTCCTACACGGTCGGCCTCGCCAAGGGTGCTGCCGGAACGTTGTCGGGCAAGAAGGTTGCCGTCCTCGGTGCTGCGTACCGCGGCGGTGTCAAGGAGACCGCATTCTCGGGCATCTTCGCCACGGTCGACGCGCTCAAGGCCGAAGGCGCGAACGTCTCGGTACAGGACCCGATGTACACCGACGACGAGCTCATGAAGTTCGGCTGGGAGCCCTACCACTTCGGCGAGAACGTCGACGTCGTCATCATCCAGGCCGACCACGCCGACTACAAGTCCATCGGCAAGGACGACCTGCCCGGCGTCTCCACCGTCATCGACGGCCGCAACTACCTCGACCAGAGCAGGTTCGACGGCATCACGTTCCGGACCGTCGGCCGCGCCTGACCCAAACCCCGCAGTACGAGCCGAGCCCGGTCCGACGTCGATGTGACGTGGGGCCGGGCTCCGGCATTTCAGCAAGATCAAGCCCAACAATGTAGCGGAAGGGTCGCTATGGCAGCCCGTTCGGCACATCCTTGGGCACATCGCTGACCGGTACAGAAAGAAGCTCAGAAGTTCAGGTGTACTGGGGGGGAGTGCCCCGTTGGGACACGTGAACGAAGGAGTCGACGATGACGACCGACAGTGACCAGACAACGACGAGCGACCTACCGCCGCTTCCACATTGGGAGACGATCCCGGACGATCTGCCCGGCGCGATCCGCGAGATCAAAGCTGCTCTGCGTACCCGCATCGAGGCGTCCGGACGCACCGTGCCGGAGGTGTTCGCCGTCATCGAGGCCAAGGTCGCCGCTGAGGTGGCCGAGATCGAGGCGACCAAGGCTCGCGGCGAGAACGTCTGGCCCGAGGTCGACTACGCCGACATCGAGGCCGGGACCGTGCCTGTGGAGGTGCGCGACCTCGTGCAGCGGCGAGGGTGCGCGGTCGTCCGCGGGACGTTCGAGCGCGACCAGGCGCAGCAGTGGGACAAGGAGATCGTCGAGTACGTCGACTCCAACCAGTTCTTCGAGAACTACCGCGGCCCGGGCGACGACTTCTTCGGCAGTGTCGGCAGCAAACCCGAGATCTACCCCGTGTACTGGAGCCCCGCGCAGATGGAGGCGCGTCAGAGCCCCCGCATGGCGCGCACGCAGGCGTTCCTCAACTCGTTCTGGACCAGCGAATCCGAGGGTCGACAGTGGTTCGACCCGAACCGCGACAGCCTCTACCCCGACCGGATCTGTCGCCGTCCGCCGGGAGCCGACTCCGCCGGCCTGGGAGCGCACCTCGACCCCGGCACGCTCGACCTCTGGATGAGCGAGGGCTACCAGCGGCACTTCCGGCACCTGTTCGACGGCAACGTCGAGGCGTACGACCCCTGGGACGCCGCGTACCGCACCGAGGCCGAGCAGTTCCCCGGAACGACGATGTGCTCGGCGTTCCGGACCTTCCAGGGCTGGACCGCCCTCTCGGACATGACCAACGACCAGGGCGTGCTGTTCACCGTCCCCGTGCCGCACGCGATGGCGTACCTCATGCTGCGGCCCCTCATGCCCGACGTCCCCGACGACGACATGTGCGGCGTCATCACCAACCAGGTGTTTCCCGCCAACGACCGCTGGCACCCGCTCCTCATGCGCGCCAAGAGCGTCATCCCCGACGTGCACCCCGGCGACAGCGTCTGGTGGCACTGCGACATGATCCACGGCGTCGAACCCGTGACGAACCAACAGGGTTGGGGCAACGTCATGTACATCCCCGCCGCGCCCTGGTGCCGCAAGAACGAGGACTACTCCGACCTCGTGCGCAAGGCGTTCCGCGGCGGCGAGAGCCCCTTCGACTTTCCCGAGGAGAACTACGAGGTCGACTGGCACAACCGATTCCGCGAAGACGAACTCAACGACATCGGCCGCCGCGGCATGGGCCTGAGCGAGGAGTAGCGTTGCCGTACCGATCGCTCCGGGAAGCGACTTGGGAAGACGTAGGCAGGAATCCGAAGTCGAAAGTGTGGGCCAGGCGCTGCGCAGGATCCTGGTGACGAAAGTGCTCGTGCCGATCGCGGTCTTCGGTGTGGTGTACGCGCTCGTGCGCGTAGTCGGTCCGATAGCGGGACTGTCTCCCTCGACTGCAGACACCTGGGCGTGGGTGGCCGGCGTGGCCGTGGTCCTGGTCGTGTTCGCGATGGGGGAGGGGAACGCGTTCGGCCGCGCTGCTCGGCACGACGACATCACCCTCCGCCTCTCGGGACGGTGGACCGGTCGGGATTTCGACGCAAAGAAGTGACGGGTCCTCATAGCGATCGAGGAGAGAGCGCGCCTGGTCGAGCCTGCGGCGCACGCCCCCTACCCTGGAGGGCGTGCGCTATCTCTCCACCCGTGATGCCAGTGGCGATGCCTCGCAGCAGTTCTGCGACATCCTGATCGGCGGTCTCGCCCCCGACGGCGGCCTGTACCTGCCCCAGAGCTACCCGCAGGTGGACGCTGCGACGCTCGGCCAATGGCGGCGCATCCTGAACGACGAGGGGTACGCGGCGTTGGCGCACGCGATCCTCGCGCTGTTCATCGACGACATCCCGAGTGACGATCTGCGTGGCATCTGTGAACGCGCCTATACCGCAGACAAGTTCGTGACCGAGGAGATCGTCCCGGTCACGCGCCTCGACGACCGCCTGTTCATCGGGCACCTGAGCAACGGCCCCACCGCCGCGTTCAAGGACATGGCGATGCAGCTGCTCGGGGAGCTGTTCGAATACGAACTCGCCCGCCGCGGCAGCTCGCTCGCGATCCTCGGCGCCACCAGCGGCGACACCGGCAGCTCGGCCATCTTCGCGATGAAGGGCCGCGAGCGGATCCACGTGTTCATGCTCAGCCCCTCGGGCCGCATGACCCCGTTCCAGCAGGCCCAGATGTTCAGCGTCGACGACCCCAAGGTCGTCAACATGGCCGTCGAGGGCGTCTTCGACGACTGCCAGGACATCGTCAAGCAGGTGGCCTCCGACCTGGACTTCAAGGAGCTCCACCGCCTCGGCGCGGTCAACTCGATCAACTGGGCGCGGCTGCTTGCGCAGGTCGTGTACTACGTCGCGTGCTGGCTGCGTGCCACCGAGGGCCAGCCGGACGCTGACACCCGGAAGGTGTCGTTCTCGGTGCCCACCGGCAACTTCGGTGACGTCTGCGCCGGGCACGTCGCGCGCTGCATGGGTGTGCCGATCGAGGCCCTGGTCGTCGCGACGAACGAGAACGACGTCCTCGACGAGTTCTTCCGCACCGGCGTCTACCGCGTACGCACGAATTCCGAGACGCACGAGACCTCCTCGCCGTCCATGGACATCTCCAAGGCCAGCAACTTCGAGCGGTTCGTCTTCGACCTGCTCGGCCGCGACGGCGCCCGCGTCGGGGACCTGTTCCGCGGGCTGGGCTCGGGGGAGGGCTTCGACCTCTCCGACGACCCCGCGTTCGACAAGGCCCGCTCGGAGTACGGATTCCTCTCCGGCACATCGACGCACGCCGACCGGATCGCCACGATCGCGGCAGTCGACAAGGAGTACGGCGTCCTCGTCGACCCGCACACCGCCGACGCTCTCAAGGTCGCGTTCGACGTGCTCGATGCAGGCGAGGTGACCTCGCCGATCGTCGTGCTGGAGACCGCTCTGCCGGTGAAGTTCGCGCAGACCATCGTCGAGGCCGTCGGGCGCGAGCCCGAGGTGCCCGAGGCGTTCGCCTACCTCGCCGACGCCGAGCGCCACGTCATGGAGATTCCCAACGACGCCGACATGGTCAAAAAGGTCATCGTCGAGACGCTCACCTGATCGTCAGCTCGTACGGTGTCGTCGTCGTGACGCGCACGAATCCCGAGCGCTCGAGAATGGGCCGGGAGTACTCGGTCGAGTCGCTCTGGATGAGCGAGTAGCCGCGCGCCAGCGCGGACTTTGCGCGGGCCGAGGTGAGTGCGCGGTAGATGCCGCGGTGACGCTGATCCTCTCGGGTGGCGCCGCCCCAGATGCCGGCGAACTCGGTGCCCGGAACGGGCTCCAGCCTTCCGGTGCAGATGATCTCGCCGTTCAGTTCCGCGACCCATAGCTCCATTTCGTCGCCGGGCAGCGACATGCGATGCAGGAGTTCGTTCGCGATCTTGTCGGTCGGCGGATCCCCGAACACGATGTCGGCCATGGTGCACATCGCCCGGACGTCGGCCTCGCTCGTGATCCGGCGCACCGTCACCCCGTCGGGCAGTGGCGCCTCGACAGCGAGCTCCTCGGCCCGGCCGATCATGACCGATTCCGGCTCCTCGGCGACGAATCCTGCTGCCCGCAAAGCCTCGTCGAGGACCGACATGCAGGCGTCGTGCCCCCTGGTCTTCCATTCGACCTCGGTGCACTCCTGCTCGCTGACGAACTTCACCGCCCGGTCGACGTGCTCGCGCACCTCTGAGGCGGTGAGGGCGTCCATCCCGCGCGGCTCGTGAACGATGAACCCGCGCCCGCCGGAATACACGCCGCGCAGCACCGGCCCGTCCCGATCCACGACACGCGCCGAGGAGAACTCCACCGCTCCGCGCAGTTCGTCGTCGTACCGGGTGAGTAGCTCCATGATCGTCATGTCCCCAGGGTGCGGGTAGATGCGCCCACGGCGCCACGAGGTTTTTTCGCCGAGCGAGCCGCCGCGATCGTTCGTACCGTGGGTGACGACCGAAATTGCTCCGTACCAATCCTTTTCAAGGAGTCCCATGCGCACGCCCGACGTGGTCCGCAATGCCGAGAAGCTGGTCAGCGACGAGGAGGGCAAGAGTTTTCCCGAGCAGCAGCAGACGCCTCCCGGGCTGACGGGCGAGATGACTCCGGTCCCCGACCACGGTGAGGACTCGTGGGTCGGACGCGGCCGCCTCGAAGGCCTGAAGGCGTTTATCACCGGCGCCGACTCCGGCATCGGCCGGGCCGTCGCCATCGCGTACGCCCGTGAAGGCGCCGACGTGGCCATCGGATTCATGCCCGAGGAGCAGGTCGACGCCGACGAGACGGCCCGCCTGGTCAAGGACGCGGGCCGCACTGCGGTGCTCGTTCCCGCCGACCTGCGCACGCAGGCCGAGTGCGAACGCTCCATCGCCGAGGCCGTCAAGGGCCTGGGCGGCCTCGACATCCTCGTCAACAACGCCGGATACCACTGGGCCAAGGGCGAAGAGGGCCTGGCGGGGCTCGACCTCGACGAGCTCGAGCGCACCCTGCGCACCAACCTGCACGCCGTGTTCTGGCTGTGCAAGGCCGCGCTGCCGCACCTCGGCAAGGGCTCCTGCATCATCAACACCAGCTCGGTGCAGGCCTACGACCCCTCGACGGCGCTGCTCGACTACGCCTCGACCAAGGCCGCGATCAACAACCTCACGGTCAACCTCGCCGCTGATCTGGGCGAGAAGGGCATTCGGGTGAATGCCGTTGCGCCCGGGCCGATCTGGACACCGCTTCAGCCCGCCACGCGTGAGGCCGACAAGGTCGCCACGTTCGGTGCCGACACCCCGCTGGGCCGCCCGGGTCAGCCCGCCGAGATGGCCGGCGCGTACGTGTTCCTCGCCTCGCCGGAGGAGGCCAGCTACGTCTCCGGCACGATCATCGGCGTCACCGGAGGCAAGGCCGTCTTCTGATCGGCCGCTTCATCTGAGCTCAATGCCGGGTCGGTGCTTCGCGCACCGGCCCGGCATTCGTGCGGATAGGCGCGTGTGCGCGGGTCAGGCCCAGTCGAGAAAGTCGTGGACGCGGGCCACGAGGATGTCGACGCCCGCGGGGTCGTACTCAGGCAGGTGCCGTTCGGTGACGAGGTGCCCGGAGCCGGGCGTGACGTGGTCCTCGAACGTCGCGCCGGACAGCTGCACTGCCTCACCGAGGGCTTCGACGTCGGCGGGCTTGGTCCACGAGTCGGCCTCGAACCGGTGGACCTGCACGGGGATTCCCGGCCACGGGCTGCGCGTCGGGCCGACATGCCCCACCAGGATCAGATGCCGCATCGTCGGTCGTTCCGCTACCAGCCGCTGCGCAAACGAGGCGCCGAGGGAGAACCCGAGGAACGACGCATCGGGGTCGACGTCGGCGAGGTCGCCACGCACCCGCTCGAGCAGCGTGTCGTACCCGAGCGAATCGCGGTGGGCGATGCCCGCGGCCTGCGTGGTGAACATCCGCCCCCGGTAGTAGTCGGGCGCGACGATCGAGAGCCCCGACGGCTCGAGCGCGTCGATCACCGACTGCACGCCCCGGTTCAGGCCGTACGCCGAGTGCAGCACCACGAGTGGAGTGGTCATGCAGTCAGGTTAGGGCGTGTCTCCCAAAACCGTGCGCGCCTCGGGCCAGGGGGGGCGCGCGTGACATCACGCTCATGTCGAATTGAGGGCGGTCTGCCTGCTGCATAGTTTTACGAAGACTCGCATCAGCATACGGAAGTATTCGGGCGCCCTTGGAGCCACAGCTCGTGTCTGCCTGCACCGATCAGGGTAGTCATCGAGCGCCCTTGTCCCGTATGAGGTGCCTGCTCGGGATTCTTCACCGGGCGGGTCTTACGGGACGATCGACCGCGAGTGCGTGTGGCTTCGTTCGCTTGGTGGCGGGGTTTTTGCAGCGCTCCGTGGCGGTCTTG
>DAMDJY010000061.1:6921-18841 GCA_032100225.1 Mobilicoccus sp. | reverse complement strand
AACCCCTAACCTTCTGATCCGTAGTCAGATGCTCTATCCGTTGAGCTACGGGCGCTTGTTTGTCGTTGGTGCGACGACGTGGAACTTTACCTGCCCTTGGCCCAGAACACCAATCGAGTGGCCTGGACACCTCGGCCATGGCAGCCGTGAGCCGGGTCACAGCCGCCTGCCGACTTAGCCCGACCCTTCGTCCCCAGCGCGCACACCCCGCCGGGTACGGTGAAACCCTGACCGGTCCACGGAGCGGACACCTCGGCTCACTCGACGATCCACGCCGAGCCCAGATCGGGTTTTTGCGTCCTAGGCTGACCGGCACGAACGTGACTCAGCGGCGAGAACGTGAAAGGGACGATCACATGACCACAACCTCGACAGACACTCCCCCCACCGGGGGCACCAGCCACAAGGAGCTGGCCACCTGGGTCGAGGAGATCGCGGCCCTCACCACCCCCGACGAGATCGAGTGGATCGACGGCTCCCAGGAGGAGTACGACCGCCTCTGCGGTGAGCTCGTCGAGGCAGGCACCTTCATCAAGCTCGACGAGGCCAAGAAGCCCAACTCGTACTGGTGCGCCAGCGACCCCAAGGATGTGGCCCGCGTCGAGGACCGCACCTACATCTGCACCGAGAACGAGGACGGCGCCGGGTTCACCAACAACTGGATGAACCCCGACGACATGAAGGCCAAGATGACGGAGCTGTACCGCGGCTGCATGAAGGGCCGCACCATGTACGTCATCCCGTTCGTCATGGGCCACCTCGAGGCCGACGACCCCAAGTACGGCGTCGAGCTCTCCGACTCCGCCTACGTGGTCACCAACATGCGCATCATGGCCCGCATCGGCGCCGACGTGCTGAGCAAGATGGAGGAGACGGACGCCGACTTCGTCAAGTGCCTCCACTCCGTGGGCGCCCCGCTCGAAGAGGGCCAGCAGGATGTGCCGTGGCCGTGCAGCGAGACCAAGTACATCTCGCACTTCCCGCAGGACCGCACCATCTGGAGCTACGGCTCGGGCTACGGCGGCAACGCCCTGCTCGGCAAGAAGTGCTACGCCCTGCGCATCGCCTCCGCCATCGCCCACGACGAGGGCTGGATGGCCGAGCACATGCTCATCCTCAAGCTCACCTCGCCCGAGGGCGACACCAAGTACATCGCCGCTGCCTTCCCGAGCGCCTGTGGCAAGACTAACCTCGCCATGCTCGAGCCCACCATCGACGGCTGGAAGGCCGAGATGGTCGGCGACGACATCGCCTGGATGCGCTTCGGTGCGGACGGCCGCCTGTACGCCGTCAACCCCGAGTTCGGTCTGTTCGGTGTCGCGCCCGGCACCGGTTACTCGACCAACAGCAACGCCATGCACACGATCGAGAAGGGCAACTCGATCTTCACCAACGTCGCCCGCACCAAGGACGGCGACGTGTGGTGGGAGGGCATGACCGACGACAAGCCGGCCGAGCTCATCGACTGGAAGGGCAACGAGTGGACGCCGGAGTCCGGCGAGAAGGCGGCGCACCCCAACGCCCGCTTCACCACTCCCGCCAAGCAGTGCCCGATGATGGCGCCCGAGTACGACAGCCCGAACGGTGTGCCGATCGACGCGATCCTCTTCGGTGGGCGTCGCGCCACCACGATCCCGCTGGTCTACGAAGCGCGTGACTGGAACCACGGCACGTTCATCGGTGCGACGCTCTCCTCGGAGACCACCGCTGCTGCTGCCGGCGCCGTGGGCGTCGTCCGCCGCGACCCGATGGCCATGCTGCCCTTCATCGGCTACAGCGCCACCGACTATGTGCAGCACTGGGTCGACCTGGGCAAGACCGAGGGCGCACAGCTGCCGAAGATCTTCCAGGTCAACTGGTTCCGCAAGAGCGACGAGGGCAAGTTCCTGTGGCCGGGATTCGGCGACAACAGCCGCGTGCTCAAGTGGGTCGTCGAGCGTCTCGAGGGCAAGGTCGAGACCGAGGAGTCGCCCATCGGTCTGCTCCCCAAGGCAGAGGACATCGACGTCAGTGGCCTGAACATGACCCCGGAGGAGGTCGCTGCGGCGATCGCGTACGACCCCGAGGCATGGAAGAAGGAGCTCCCGATGATCGAGGAGTGGCTCGCCAAGTTCGGCGACCGTCTCCCCTCCGAGCTCACCGCTCAGCTCGAGACTCTGAAGTCGGGCATCAACGCCTGATCTCAGGTATCTGATCGAGCCGGGGCCGGCCATCTCCTTTACGGAGATGGCCGGCCTTCGCGTTGTCTCGATGCCTTCCGGGCACTACCGCTACAGCATCGTGACGGGGGTGGCGTCATCGACGACGATCAGAGCGTCGTAGAGCTGGGCGGGCGCGGCGTAGATGGTGTGGAAGAACGGCAGGAGCTGCTGCATCCGAGTGAATGCCTCACCGGCGCTCCCCATGGGCTGCACCGCATCGAACAGGGCCCGGTTCTCGCCTGTGGTCTGGGCCACCTCGAGGTAGCCGATCTTGGTGCCCTCGTACACACCCCGCAGCGGGGTGCGGTTGGTCAGTGACCACTCGCGCCGATCGTCGCCAGTGCCCGAGAGGAACCGGGTGTGAACGAAGTCCGTGCCGATGACCCGGTATCCGTCCTTCCACTCCCCAGCGGCGAGGTGGCCGACCGTCTCGGTCAGCGCCCCGTTCGGCACCTTGGCCACGTGCCCGTCATGGGCGATCACGACGACTCCGCCATCGGCTTCGTCGACGATGCGACGCAGATGGGAGAACATCGCCCGGTCACGCACCGTCGCATAGGTCCCGCCGGCTTCCTCCAGATCCCCGAAGTGACCGAGAGCGGTCACGGCGACGGCGGGATCATGCCGCTTCTCCGCCGGAAGGGACGCGACGGCCTTGCCGAGTGCAGCGATCGTCTCCCGCGTGATGTCGTCGCCCTCGGCCGTGGCCTTGGCGGCGAGCTTGGGGTCGGTCTTCGCGAGCGCCTGGGAGAGCAGACGGAGCGAAGCTTCGGTGCGCTGCACGTCCATGCCGACGAGGTGGATCCGTTCCGCGAGCGGGACGGACGCATTGTGGTCGCGGATCCACTGCAGCCAGGCTGCGGTCTGCGTGGTCTTGTTGATGCGGAACCCGAACCGCTGCGCAGCATCCTGCGCCGTGCCCGGGCCGCCCTGGACGAACGCGTCGACCTCGCGGGTGCAGCCGTAGTCCTCCTCGAGGACTACGGTGCGGAACCCGTGCCCGACGACCTTCTGCAACAGCGTCGTCCGCATGTCCTGGTACTCGGCGTTGCCATGGGTGGCCTCACCGAGCGCGAGAACGCGAGCGCTGGTCATGGCAGGTGAGAGCTGGGCGTCGGCGAACTCGACGGCCTGCGCCTGGCCCTGCGGTCGGGTGGAGTACCGCCACCATCCGAAACCGGCGAGACTCACGACGAGGACGAGTGCCACCAGGGCGCCGAGGATGCGTAGCCCCCAGCCCAGGCATCCGCGCGGTTTGCGCGGGCGATGCGGGCGGTCGCCGAGGCGCGTGGATCCAGTGTTCGGCGTCATCGAACCTCACCCTTCGTGAGACGTGCCCAACCGAGGACGGCCGGGAGGAGGATCCACAGCACCAGTGACGTGGCGGTCTGACCGGCCGTGGTCGCGGTGATGCCCTCGGCGAGTGAGAACACCGCATCGGGCCGGAGCCATGCGAGCACGCGTGCCGCCTCATCCGAGAAGCTGCCGATCATCGTGGAGACCATCGGCCACACCAGGTAGGCCGCGAGCGCGATGACGGTGCTGCCGGTCGCCATGCCGATCGCCCACCCGATGAGTGCGGCGATGACGATGCCTGCGACGAGCACAACGAAGCGCGGGACATCGATGGACCACGAGACGGAGGTGAGCCCGGCCCAGCCCGCAACGGCGCTGATCAGGACCCCGGCGACGAGTCCGAGCACCGCCACGACGAGCGAGAGAGTGACGATCGCTCCGGCCTTGGCGGCGAGGATGCGTCCGCGCCGCGGCACGAGCGCGAAAGTGGTGAGGGCTGTGCGGTGGTTGTACTCCCCCGCCACGAGGGTGGCCCCGAGGGCGACGAGGAAGTAGGGCGCAAAGAGGAGTGCCATCTGGGTGATGTCGCCAAAGGTGGTGGAGTCACCCCGCAGGGTCTGGCCGCCGCCCGTGGCCCCGGCGAGCAGTGCCGCGACGACGACGGTGGCGAGCACTGCGCGGGTGTCGAGGAGCTTGCGCAGCTCGACGCCGACCAGCGTCGTCAGCGAGGTCGGCTTCGGCGGGTCGAGCAGTGTGGATGACGCGTGGTGGGTGGAGACGGTCGACATGACTCGGTCCTTGTCGTGGAGGTGTGCGGTGGCGTGTAGGCGAGCGGTCATCACGCGGAGCGATCGACGCTCGAGGTGAGGGCGAAGTAGCGGTCTTCGAGATCGGCGACGGAGCCGCGGCCGACGGTGAGGTCGTCGTCGGCGACGATGCGACCGCCGCCGATCATCACGAGCCGGTCGGCGAGGCGCCCGACTGCGGAGAGCTGGTGGCTGGAGAGCAGTACGGCGCATCCGGCATCGGCGCGACGGCGCAGCAGCTCGGCAAGCCACCGCTGACCCTGGGGGTCGAGGCCGTTGGTCGGCTCGTCGAGCACGAGCACGGCCGGGTCACCGAGGATCGCCAGGGCCAACGCGAGACGCTGCCGCATGCCGAGGGAGTAGGTGCGGACCCGTCGCTTGAGTTCGGCGGGGCTCAACCCGGTCTCGGCGGCGACCTCGGCGATGCGGGTGGTCGGCAGACCCATCGTGCGGGCGGCGAGAAGCAGCGTCTCGCGACCGGTGCGACCGGGATGCAGGCAGTCGGCGTCGAGCGAGGCACCCACGTGCCGGCCCGGATTCGGCAGGCCGCGGTACGAGCGGCCGTCGATGGTGGCCGACCCGGAGGTCGCCTCGGCGAACCCGAGCAGGATGCGCATCGTCGTCGTCTTGCCCGCGCCGTTGGGTCCGAGGAATCCGACGATGGCACCGGCAGGAACGTCGAACGTGACGCCGTCGAGCACCGTCTGGTCGCCGTAGGTCTTGGTGAGTGCGTCGATCGTGATCATGGCTCCAGCACACCGCAGGAGCAGGGGTCGGCACATCGGCCGACCCGCTCGACCACGACGGCTGACCAGCCACGACATGACGAGACCATCGGTTGTCGGCCTGCTCGCGGAGGTAGCCGATGGTCGCTACCGCCGCCCCTGTTCAGCCGCCTAGCCTGAAACACGTGTCGACTCCGCCCACGCCCCCGGCCACACTCGCGCCACCGACGCACGATCAGGCCGTGGGCCTCAGCACGTCAGCGGCTGCTCACGACGGGGGCGCCGGCACACCTCGGCAGTGGGGGCGCGTCGGCGGTGTCATCTGGATTCCGGTGCTGCTGGTCACGGGGTACTACTGCACCCCCGTCGTCCTGCATCCGCTGGAGCCGGTCACCGCCCTCATCGTGATTCCGGGGCTCGTTTCGTGCGCAGCAGTGGCCCTGCGACATCGGCATCCACGCCTGGCTATGGGTGTTGCTCTGGCGTGTCTGGTGGTCAACGCTGCTGCTCTGGGTGGAGTCGTCGGCCTGATCGCCTCGCGAGCACGGCATCTGCCCGGCCGTTCCCGACTGCCGGAGCTCGTCGCGTGGGTTGTCGCGGCCGTCGGCGTCAAAGCCGCGCAGCTCACGATTCCCCACGCCATCGACGGCTGGCTGCGCGGCTCGGGTCTGCTGCGGGCGCCTGGGTGGGGCTCGGTCGACCTGGTGGAGTTCACGATCTCCGTGAGCCTGATCGGATTCGCGCTGCTCGCCGGCCTCCTCGCAGGCGCCTGGGCGCGATCCGCCGCAGCCGAACGGAACGCCGAACAGGCGCGAGCGGCAGAGATCCGTCTGGAGGAACGCGCCCGCATCGCGCGAGAGATGCACGACGTCGTGGCCCACCGCATCTCGCTCGTCGCGATGACGTCCGGCGCGCTCGTCTACCGCGACGACCTGCCGCCGGATGCCCACGAGGCGGCGACGATCATCCAGTCCAACGCCCGCCTGGCCATGACGGAGCTGCGGGCCGTCCTCAGCGATCTGCGCGAGGCTCCCGGTACGCCGGCGGCAGCGCCCACCGCGACGATCAGCCACGGCAGCGCGGGCGGGTTGCCCCCGGAGGCGCCGCAACCGACGCTGGCCGACCTTGCGGTGCTCCTCGCCGAGGCGCGCTCGGCCGGTGTAGAGGTGAACCTGAATTGCACCGTCGACGCAGCTCAGGTGCCCGAATCCGTGAGCCGGCACCTGTTTCGCATCGTGCAGGAGGGGCTGACCAACGCGCGTAAGCACGCGGGCGGCCAACCTGTGTCTGTGCTGATCGAGCGCGCGGCAGGCGACATCGTGGTGCAGGTGCGCAACCCCCTGACCGACGGAGATCCGGCCACGGAGGACCTCCACGGAAGCCGGGGCGGCTATGGGCTCGTGGGTATCCAGGAACGGGCGCGGCTGCTGGGTGGAACGGCCGACGTGGAGGTCATTGCCGGGAGGTTCGTCCTCACCGTGCGTGTACCTGCGAAGCTGATCGCGTGAGCACCCCGAACGTGAGCACCGGAACGCCCCAGATCCGTGTGGTGGTCGTCGACGACGACGCCTTGGTCCGCAAGGCCGTGGCGATGATCCTGGGAACAGCCCCGGACATCACGGTGGTGGGGCAGGCCGGCGACGGGCGAGAGGGCCTGGCCGTGATCCGGGAGCACCGTCCTGATGCCGTGCTCACCGACATCCGCATGCCGGTGATGGACGGGCTCGCACTCATCGGCGAACTCGCGGCCGCAGCCGATCCCACTCCGGTGCTCGCGTTGACGACCTTCAACACCGACGAGTATGTGGTTCGCGCATTCGCCTTGGGCGCCAAGGGATTTCTGCTCAAGGATGCCGACCCTGCCGAGATGGTCGGCGCCATCCGTGCCGTGCACGCGGGACTCCCCGCGCTCTCGCCCGGAGCCACCCAGACCCTCATCGACGCCGTCTCCTCGGCGGCAGCAACAGCGACCGCTCCGTCCACCCACCTCACCGATGCCCTCACCGAGCGAGAACGTGAGGTCGCCGTGCTGTTGACCGCGGGCTACACCAACGCCGAGATCGGCGAGAAGCTCTTCATGGCGCTCGCCACGGTCAAGGCCAACGTGACCCGCATCTTCACCAAACTCGGGGTCGACAACCGGGTCTCGGCCGCGATGATCATCCGCGATGAGGGCCTCCTCTGAGGTCGCAGCAGCGCAGACGGTCAAGGCCGAAGGCATGGATGTGGCGGCATGGCTGTGGGAGTGACCCTCTCGCCACATTCGTGGACTCGACCTTGAGGTGCTGCACGCACATAGGAATCTCACAGGCGTGGCACAGGGCAACCACGCGGCACAGCAGGTTCACTGGATTCCATGACCGCAGCGCCTGCACCTCGCATCACCCGCCCCGACGGCTCACCCGTGCGGATTCTCGTCGTCGACGACGAGGTCAACCTCACCGAGCTGCTCGCGATGGCGATGCGTTACGAGGGGTGGGAGGTGCGCACCGCGGGAGCCGGACTCTCCGCAGTGCGGGAGGCCAAGGAGTTCAAGCCCGACGCCGTCGTGCTCGACATGATGCTGCCCGACTTCGACGGCATGGAGGTCCTGCGCCGGATGCGCGCCGACGACCCGGCCGTACCCGTCCTCTTTCTCACCGCCCGTGACACCGTGGAGGACCGTGTGGCAGGCCTGACCGCCGGCGGCGACGACTACGTGACCAAGCCGTTCAGCCTCGAAGAGGTCGTCGCCCGCGTCCGCAGCCTCATGCGACGCACCGCGGTCAGCACCGACGAAGCATCCTCGGTGCTCGTCGTCGGCGACCTGACCCTCGACGAGGACTCCCACGAAGTCACCCGCGGCGGTCAGGAGATCACCCTCACCGCAACCGAGTTCGAGCTGCTGCGCTACCTCATGCGCAACCCCAAGCGCGTGCTGTCCAAGGCCCAGATCCTCGACCGCGTGTGGAACTACGACTTCGGCGGCCAGGCCAACGTCGTCGAGCTCTACATCTCCTACCTGCGCAAGAAGATCGACGCCGGCCGCACGCCCATGATCCACACGATGCGCGGCGCGGGTTACGTGCTCAAACCCGCCTCATGAGCACCGTCAGCGGTGTCAGCAGCTCCGGTGGCGTGAGAGGCGTCGTCGTCGAGCCCGGCACGACCGGCCGTGGCGCCAACGACCTGCGACGGGGCCCACTGGCCGGGTGGACGCTGCGGCGCCGGCTCGTCGTGTCGATCCTCGGACTGTTCGCGCTGGTCATGCTCGGGAGCGGCATCGTGCTCAGCCACCTGCTGCAGGGTGCCCTGCAGCGCGAACTCGACGCGCGCGTCATGAGTTCTGCGGCGCGCGTGCTCGGACCCGGCGGCCCCGGCGGACATCCGGACAGGGACGGCGACGGAGGCGCAGACGGTCGTCGCGGCGATGGGCGTCTGCTGGCCGACATGCTCGTCGTGGTCGTCGACGGCAGCACCGTGCGCACCAACACCGTGACCACCACGGACGGTCAATCGCAGACCCTCAACCCCCAGCAGGTGCAGGCTCTCCTGCAGGCCGGCCTGTCGAATCGGCCGACCACGGTCGACCTCGGTGGCTCCTTCGGCCCCTACCGGCTCGTGGGTGTGGATTCGAGTGGCACCCGGGTGGTCACCGGACTACCCCTGACTCCGATGCTCGCGGCCGTGCACCAGATGCGCCTCATCACGGCCGGACTCACCCTGCTCGGATTCGTGCTCGTCGGCCTCGGTACCGCCTGGGTCGTGGGCCGTGCGCTGCGGCCCCTCCAACGCGTCGCCTCCACCGCCACCCGTGTCTCCCAGCTTCCGCTGTCGAGTGGTGAGGTCAGCGTGACCGAGCGAGTTCCGTCCCGCGACACCGACCCTCGCACGGAGGTCGGCCAGGTGGGCGCCGCGCTCAATGGGCTGCTCGAGCATGTCGACTCCTCCCTGCGGGTACGGCAGGAGAGTGAGACCCGGCTGCGCCGGTTCGTCGCCGACGCGAGCCACGAGTTGCGCACTCCCCTGTCCACCGTGCGTGGATACACCGAGTTGTCGCTACGCGACCCGGATCTGTCCACCGACCTCCGACGATCACTGCAGCGGGTGGAGTCCGAATCCGGCCGGATGGCGACGCTCGTCGAAGACCTGCTGCTCCTGGCCCGGCTCGACGCGGGCCGCGGCCTCGACCAGGACACCGTCGACCTGTCCATGCTGCTCATCGAGACCCTCAGCGACGCGCGCGTCGCCGGTCCCGAGCATCACTGGCGCCTCGATCTCCCCGAAGACGCCGTCGAGGTCGTCGGCGACCGCGCCCGCCTCACCCAGGTGCTCGTCAACCTGCTGGCCAACGCGCGACTGCACACACCACCCGGCACCACGGTCACCGGATCCGTGCGCCCGGCCGGGGATCACGCCGTCATCACGGTCGAGGACGACGGCCCCGGCATCGCCCCCGAGCTGATGCCGACCCTGTTCGAGCGGTTCTCCCGGGGCGACTCCGCCCGCACCCGCACACACGGCTCGACCGGCCTGGGGCTCTCTATCGTCGACGCCGTCGTGACCGCACACCGTGGCCAGATCTCCGTGGAGTCCCACCCCGGCCTCACGCGGTTCGAGCTGTGGCTGCCCCTGAGCGCTCAGAACGGGTGACAGACCCACGGAGACCGGCGCAGGACACCGCACAGACATCCAGCGGAGAAACGACGACGTCCCCGGTCCGATGGACCGGGGACGTCGACACTCCTGAACCCAGGAGGACTGCGGAGGCGGAGGGATTTGAACCCTCGATGCGGTATAACCCGCAAACCCGCTTAGCAGGCGGGCGCCATCGACCGGACTAGGCGACGCCTCCACACCGTGAGCTGCGCAAGCGCGAACACGGCGAATGCCAGGTTACCTGCAGCACTGCCCCCGGCACAAAACCGCGTCCGACGGGTTCGCCGGAACCACGTGGATGGGCGAACGACCCACCATCGCACCACAACCGGATGACCCCCAGCCCTTGTCCAGCCCGAACTCAGGCCGAACAGAGGGTGACAGGTGCAGAATGGTGAGAGTGCCCGACGTGGCGCAGGGGAGGAACCGTTACATGAGCGCCGCCGTAGACGACGTCGAGGCCGCCGAGCCTCGACGCGGGTTGGGCCGGTTTCTCGGCCTGACGACCCTCGGCGCCATCCTCCCCGGCTCTGGACTGCTGCTCAGCGGCCGTCGCATCATCGGTGGACTCCTTCTCTTCTGTTTCGTCGCCCTCGTCGTCGGCGCCGCCGCGTTCGTCTACGTCAAAGGTCCGACGAACGCCGCGCTGTTCCTCGGCGTCCGGCCCAACCTGCTCATCGGCCTCGTCGCCGCCGGCATCGTCGGCCTGCTGATTCTCGCGGCGTCGATCATCCACACCGCCGCCATCAACTGGCCCTCGCGCCCCCAGACGGGTAAACGCGTCCTCGCCTCACTCTTCACCACGCTGCTCGTCGCCGCCGTGATCGCGCCTGCCGCACCAGCCGTGGAGTACGTGATGATCCACCGCGAGACGGTCGGCTCGATCTTCGCCCACGACCCGCTCGACCGCGGCACCCAGGCCGCCACCCCCGTCGGCGGTGGCGAGGACGCGTGGCGCAACTACCCCCGGGTCAACGTGATGCTCGTGGGTTCGGACGCCTACCCCGGCCGACCGGGCATCCGCACCGACTCGATGATCGTCGCGAGCATCGACACCCAGACCGGTGACACCGTGCTGTTCGGCATCCCCCGCAACCTCGAGAAGGTGCCGTTCGGGCCCGCGAATCCGCTGTCGCAGGTCTACCCCGACGGGTACAACTGCGGCGACAAGTGCCTGATGAACGAGGTCTGGAACGAGGGCGACAAGCACAAGGACCTGTTCCCCGGCGACCCGATGCCCGGCCTCACCGCCACCCGCCTCACCCTCACCGAGATCCTCGGCCTCAACATCGACTACGCGGCCGTCATCGACATCCAGGGCTTCTCCGCCCTGGTCGACGCCATGGGCGGTGTCGATGTCAACGTGCGCCAGCGCATTCCGATCGGCGGCAAGGTCGCCAACGGCAGGATCGTGCCCGGCTCGATCAACGGCTGGCTCGAGGCCGGCCCGCAGCACCTCAACGGCTACGAGGCCATGTGGTTCGCCCGCTCACGCGCCACCACAGACGACTTCGACCGGATGACGCGTCAGCGGTGCATGGTCGGCGCGCTGGTCAACCAGGTCAATCCCGCCACGATGCTCGAGCGCTATCCGGACCTCGCCAAGGTCGCCCGCGAGCACGTGTACACCGACGTGCCGGCCGAGCACCTCCAGGCGTGGGCCGAGCTCGTCTCCCGGATGCAGCAGGGCAAGATCCGTTCGCTCCCGTTCACCAGCAAGATCGTCGACGTGACCGACCCCGACTTCGAGCGCATCCGCCGCATCGTCCAGGACGCCATCGTGCCCGACCCCAAGGAGGGCAAGCCGGCACCGGCCACGCCTACCGGATCGGCCACACCGTCGACCTCGGCACCCTCGCAGCCCGAGACGCCGTCATCCCGCACCTCGACGGGCCCCAAGCAGGGCCTGGTCAACGTGAAGGACGCCTGCTGACTCACTCTGTCGTGCGGCTCGTGGTGCGGCGTCGCTGCCACCACGTCCGCACGCCCGTCAGGATCATGCCGAGCAGCACGGCCAGCGCCACCCATCCGGCGTAGACGGCGTACTCCTTGACCACGGCGACGGCGTTCTCCCCGAGAAGGACACCGAGCAGCAGCGCAGCGGTCTGGGTCACGGCCGCCGCGATGAGGTCGGCGCGCAACAGGCGCCGGATCGAGGCTCCGGACATGCCGAGCGCGACGTGGACGACCTCACGCGCCACCGGGATCGGGACGTAGGTCAGCCAGAGGGCCGGAACGCGGTAGCGGCGCACGA
>DAMDJY010000061.1:0-6906 GCA_032100225.1 Mobilicoccus sp. | reverse complement strand
CGGCGGGCGCGGGGCGAGTCTCCCGAGACCCGGACGAGAGCCGCCTCGCCCCAGCGTCGTCCCGCGAGCCAGAAGACCCAGTGAAACTTGACGATGGAGCACGTCGCGGCGACCAGGGTCCAGAACCACGGGGCCGGCTCGGCTGCAGCCAACGCCCCGACGGCAACAAGGGCGGGCCGGCTGCCGGTGACGACCGCGAGCAGATGCGGCGCCTGCCCCAGCAACCAGGGGCGCAGCGGCAACACGATGACGCCGTAGACGGTGACGGCCACCAACCCCGCCGCAAGGAGGGCGTCGATCCTGCCCTCGCGCCGCTCCGCGTCAGCGGGTCGACTCACCCGGCACCTCGCCGGCCCCGGGCACGCTCCCGGTCGTCTCGTCGGTCACAGCTGCATCGCCTGCCACGTCGGCCTGACGACGGGCCTTGCGCATCGCGGTGAACACGATGACGACGAGCATCGCGACCGAGATCCACAGGGCGTAGCGGGCGATGACCTCGACGATCTGCACGACGGGCTGACCGATGCGGTACCCCAGGTAGAGCCACATCGCCTGCACGACAGCGGCCGCAGCAAGGTCGACGACGAGGATCCTGCGGAACGAGGCACCCGAGACGCCGAGGATCGCGAAGATCAGCGAGCGCGGCAGCGGCAGCACGGGGATGTTGCTCAGAACGATCGCCAGCACCGAATATCGGCGGGCGAGCTTTTCGGCGCGGACGGCCTGGCGTGCCTTGCGCGCCGAGTCCCCCACGAGGGAGTCGACGAAGAACGAACCCCAGAGCCGGCCTGCCCACCAGAACAACAGGTCGAGCTTGATGGCGCTGATCGTCGAGATGACGAAGGCCACGAGCACGACCGTCAACGACGTGGCCTGCGTGGCGTGCAGTGCGCCGATGGTCACCAGTGCGGACCTGCTGCCCGACAACCCTGCCAGCAGAAGGGGGTTGAGCTGCAGGAGCCAGGGTCGCGCGAACATGACGACGAGCCCGTAGATGCCGCTGACGGCGATGAGGGTGAGACAGATGTAATCCGCGCGCCCGGGGGTGTAGTCGTCGGGCCACATCGCTGCCTGACCACGCGCCCCCTGCGCTCCGGGCTGGGCTCCGGCTCCGGGCTGGGCTCCGGCTGCTCGCGCAGCCGGGCGAGATCCTGCGTCCTGAGGGGTGGGATCGGGCTCGGGCGCGTCGGTCACGAGGTCCAGCGTAGGGCAACGGCCCTGACGCCCGGCCGATCCGACATCACGTCCACCGGCGCTGGACGGGGTGCAGACATGCCGAAGGGCTCCCGGCCGAAGCCGGAAGCCCTTCGCTGACGTGCTCGCTCAGCCGGAGCCGAGCGGGTGGTCAGAAGATCAGAGGGGACGGACGTCGTCCGCCTGCGGGCCCTTGGGGCCCTGGGTGACCTCGAACTCGACCCGCTGGGCCTCTTCGAGGGAGCGGTAGCCACCGGACTGGATCGCGGAGTAGTGGACGAACACGTCCGGGCCACCCCCATCCTGCGCGATGAAGCCGAAGCCCTTCTCAGCGTTGAACCACTTCACGGTGCCCTGTGCCATGGGGAAAACAACTCTCTACTGGTGTGGCGATGGAACCCGCACTTCGCGAGATTCCGGCTGCCGCATCGACCCCCATCGTTCGAGCGAGACCACCGATGGAGTGCGTTCGAGCCGGCCGGGACCGAACGAAGCACACACGCCGGCGACCGTAGCCGTACTGCGAGGACTGCACGTGCAACCAGTTTCACGTTAGCACGCAGCATGCCTGCTGGGGAGGGGTCGAGAGAGACCTTGTGGACAGACTCCGAAACGATGAACTGCCTGGCCACACGCCTGAATCGGGATCTCGACGCAGGTGTCGATGAGCACCCGTTCACCACGGATCGACCCCCGGGCCACGAGCAGATGAACGCTTGTCGAACGCGTCGCACGGGGCCGATATTCGGACGGGGATTCAGGCCACGCACCCGCACGAGCGGCGATGCGCGATCTCCCCGTTCAACCGGAGGGTCTGAGCCGGCGCCTCGGGGTCGTGCAGGCGACGAGCCAACATCTGCACGGCGCGGGCACCCATGGCGAACGTCGGCTGCGCGATGGCCGTCAACGGCGGATCGCACAGATCGCCCCACGGCGGGTCGTCGAAGCACACCAAGGCGATGTCGTCGGGAGCGGACCGGCCCAGCTCCTGCATGGCGCGCATCGCACCCATCGTCATCGCGTCGTTGCCGATGAAGGCCGCCGTGGGCGGATCGGGCCGGGTGAGCAGGGCACGCATGGCGCGACGCCCGGCATTGTCCGAAGACTCGCCGCTCACGATGAGACTTTCGTCGATCGGAACGCCGCCCGCCGTGAGCGCAGCGCGGAACCCGGCCTCCCGTTCGGCCGTCGTCGACAAGCCGTCCTTGCCCGAGATGCACGCAATACGGCAGTGGCCCTTGGAGATCAAGTGCTCGACCAGGGATGCCGTAGCGCGCTCGTTCTCGACGCCGACCTGGTCGACGGCGGCGTTCTGCAGCCGGTCCACGAGCACGAACGGCACCTGATGGTCACGCACGACGCGGGCCGCGCGCTGGGTCCACCCGGCGGTGGGCGAGATGAGCAGGCCACGCACGTGGTGGGCGACGAGGTTGGCGACGACCTCCCGCTCCCGGCCGGCATCGTCGGAGGTGTCGGAGACGAGGACGGCGAAGTTCTGCCGACGCGCCTCCCCCTCGATGCCCGCGAGCAACTCCTGATGAAAGGGGTTCTCGGACAACGGCACGGCCACCCCGACCGTCACCGTCGCACCGGCCGCCAACGACCGCGCAACGGGCTGATGAGTGAACCCCAGCCGATCCATGGCCATGAGAACGTCGCGCCGGGTGGCCTCGGCCACCGGCCGCGTGCCGTTGATGACGTGGGACACAGTGCTCACCGAGACTCCGGCTTCCTTCGCCACCATCGTCATCGTCACAGCCATGGCGCCATTGTTGCGCAATACCCCTCCTCACCGGGCCCGAGGTGCGCACCCAATGCATCTCGCCGTATCCGCCGAGCCCGGCCGCCTGCGGGAGCGCCACATCGATCTGCGCGTGACGGAGCGGTACCGTGGGAGTGGCTCGGCCCACCGGTCGACCTGGAGGGCTCGCATAGTGGCCTAGTGCGGCGGTCTTGAAAACCGCTATGTCGGCAACGGCATCGTGGGTTCGAATCCCACGCCCTCCGCCGCTCTACGCGGGTCCGCGCATCCTCCGACGGTTGCGCTCGCCATGCGCCCGCCCGGAGTGAACACGTAGAGTCACACCAATCGACGAAAGGGTGCACTCATGAAGCTCAAGCTCACCTTCCTGGCAGGCGCTGCCACCGGTTACATCCTCGGAACCCGCGCAGGCCGCGACCGCTACGACGAGATGAAGAAGCAGGCCGACGCCCTGTGGCACGACCCGCGCGTGCAGGAGAAGGTCTCTGCCGCCGGCGACACCGTCAAGGAGAAGGCCCCCGAGGTCGGCGCCAAGCTGACCGCCGCTGCCGGCACCGCAGCCTCGGCCGCCAAGGACAAGGTCACCGGCTCCGACAAGGACGGCGGCGCCCTCATCGGCGAAGAGCGCGGCAGCGACTACGTTCCCCGCGTCACCAAGGTCCAGAGCCGATGACCGACCCGGGCGACATCGCCGAGCGCGCCGGACTCCTCCCCGAGGAGCAGGCAGCAGGCAGCGTCGACCCCGCCGCGCAGGCGGCAGCGATCCTCGAGGAGTCCGAGGCCCGCATCGAGAACGAAGCCGTCGGCATCCGTGCCGACAACGTCGCCGAAGGCGCCGGGATCGACGAGACCGACGCCGCCTCCCGTGACGAGGCGGCCCGCGACGCCTGAGGCGCCGCACCCCGTCTCAACACGACGACAAGACCCGCTCCGAGCTGATGCTCAGGGCGGGTCTTGTCGTGGTGTCTGGTGCAGTCGGTGCCGACTGCACAGACTGCGCGGGGTGGGGCTCAGATCCAGAGGGCCGGCTCGGCGAACATCGCCTCGTAGGGGTCCTCGCGGTCGGCCAGGCCCCGGTGACGTGCCGGGATGCCGGTGGCCACGTGGTGGTCGGGAACGTCCTTGACGACGACGGAGTTGGCGCCGATCTGAGCGCCGTCACCGAGTTCGACCGCGCCGAGGATCTTGGCTCCTGCACCGACGGTGATCCCGTTGCCGAGGGTGGGGTGCCGTTTGCCCTTGGCCAGGGTTCGGCCCCCGAGCGTGACCCCGTGGTAGAGCATGACGTCGTCGCCGATCTCGGCCGTCTCCCCGATCACGACACCCATGCCGTGGTCGATGAAGAAGCGGCGGCCGATGGTGGCGCCGGGGTGAATCTCGACCCCGGTGGCGCTACGGGCGACGTTGGAGAGCACCCGCGCGGGCAGACGCAGCTCCTCCTTCTCCCACATGGCGTGCGCGACCCGGTGCGCCCAGATGGCGTGCAGCCCGGGCGAAACGACGGCCATCTGCGCGCGGGACGTGGCCGCAGGGTCACGCTCGACCGCTGCATCCAGATCCTCGACGACCCGATCACGGACTCGGCGCCACAGCGGGCGCTTCGAGTTCGCGCCCTCAGCCTGCACCTGATCGTGAGCGTGGTCGTGCCGGCAGGAGATTCCGACGCACAACTGATCCGCGTCCGCAGGGGCACCCGATGCTGCCGGTGTTGCTGCAGCGTCGGACTCGCGGGGCCGATCACCCACGACGAGCCGAAGCGCGGGCACTGCGCGGCGCGCGGCCCCGACGACAGAACTGGCCTGTGACATGACTGGCTCCTACGAACGATTCGGCGTGACGTGGGCTGGACTGGGTTGGGGGTGCTGGGGTGCGACAGGGCGAGGGTGCGAGTGGTGCTGCGTCAGTCGCGCAGGCCGTCGAAGAGCACGGTGGAGAGGTAGCGCTCACCGAAGCTCGGGATGATGACGACGATCGTCTTGCCCTTGTTCTCGGGGCGCTGCGCCACCTGCTGGGCGGCGGCAAGGGCCGCACCGGAGGAGAGGCCCACGAGCAGGCCGTCCTTGGTGGCGGCGCGGCGGGCGAAGTCGACGGAGGTGTCGATGTCGACGTCGATGATTTCGTCGTAGATGCCGGTGTCGAGCACCTCGGGAACGAAGTTGGCGCCGATGCCCTGGATCTTGTGGGGGCCGGGCTTGCCGCCGTTGAGGATCGCGGACTCCTTGGGCTCCACACCGACGACCTTCAGCTCGGGGTTGCGCTCCCGCAGGACGCGGCCGGCGCCGGTGATGGTGCCGCCGGTGCCGATGGCGCTGATGAAGATGTCGACCTTGCCGTCGGTGTCGGCCCAGATCTCCTCGGCCGTCGTCTCGGCGTGAACCTTGGGGTTGGCCTCGTTCGCAAACTGCTGGGCGAGGATGCCGCCGCGCTCGTCGACGATCTGCTGGGCCTTCTCGACCGCACCGCGCATGCCGTCGGCACCCGGGGTGAGCACGAGTTCGGCACCGAAGGCGCGCAGCAGGGCCTTGCGCTCGGAGCTCATCGTCTCTGGCATCGCCAGGACGACGTCGTAGCCGCGCGCCGCGCCGACCATGGCCAGTGCGATACCGGTGTTGCCGCTCGTAGCCTCGACGATCGTGCCGCCCGGCTTGAGCTGGCCCGAGGCCTCGGCGGCGTCGACGATGGCGACACCGATGCGGTCCTTGACGGAGTTGGCCGGGTTGTAGAACTCCAGCTTGGCTGCCACGGTGGTGGATTCGTCGACACCCTCCAGGGTGCGGTTGACGCGGACTAGCGGGGTGTTGCCGACCAGCTTGGTGACGTCGTCATAGATGGGCACGAGGTCTTACCTTTCGTCCAGGGTCTGTTTCGTCTGCCGATGCGCCCGGGTCACCCCGAGCCTCGGTCAGGAGAACAGGTCATTGCTTATCGTTATTCCAACTCCACATTATGATCGGGCCCTCGGCGTCGCGCCGACCGGGCCCTTCCGGGATGCGAGACACCCGGACGGAGCACCGGGTGAGGATTCGTGCGCGATAACCGCTGACCCACCGCGGCGCGGGTGCCCCCTCGGCGCCGACCCATCTCACGGACTGGCGCACAAACGTGATGGCTCCCACAACCGGGCATCCGATGCGTCCAGAGCGTCCAACACGGCCCCTGACCTCCGTATCCTTTGCGCATGTCAGCGCTGCAGATCACGGCGATAGTCCTGTGCCTCATCGTCCCGACCATCGGATGGGTTCTCCTCTTCCGCCAGGTCTTCCGATACACCTCGCTGTTCCGAGCGGGCGCGCCGGATCCCACTCGAACGGGGCAACCAGGCAGGCGCACCGCGACCCTGCTGCGCGAGTTCCTCGGGCACACCCGCATGTCGCGGCTACCCGTGGTCGCCATCGCCCACTGGTTCACCGCGATCGGCTTCCTCGTGCTGTTCAGCACGCTGGTCAACGCGTTCTTCCAGTTGGTGTGGCCCGACTTCGCGCTGCCGATCATCGGCCACTTCCCGCCGTACGAGTGGCTGGTCGAGGTCCTGTCGTGGGGCTGCCTCATCGGCATCATCGTGCTGATGGCCATCCGCCAGAAGAACCACCCGCGCAGCGCCGCCGGTGAGCGCGGTCGCCGCAGTCGCTTCTTCGGGTCCAACTGGAACCAGGCGTACTTCGTCGAGATCATCATTCTGCTTGTCTCGATCTGCATCCTGTCGCTGCGCACGCAGGAGGCCGCGCTCCTCAAGTTCACCGAGCCCGACACCAACCTGCTGCTGCACTTCCCCCTCACCGCGTGGCTGAGCGGCATCTGGGCGCCCCTGAGCCAGGAGTGGCTCGAGGAGTCGATCTACGTCGTCGCCTGCATCAAGATCCTCGTGTCGTTCACCTGGATGATCGTCGTCTCGCTGACCCCGACGATGGGTGTCGCCTGGCACCGGTTCCTCGCGTTCTTCAACATCTGGT
>DAMDJY010000060.1:0-19279 GCA_032100225.1 Mobilicoccus sp. | reverse complement strand
ACCCCGAGGAGCCCCCATGCAGATCACCCCCAACACCGTCGCGATCGTCACCGGCGGAGGTTCCGGTCTCGGGGAGGCCACCGCTCGCCGCCTGCACGCGGATGGCGCTGCGGTCGTCCTGCTCGATCTGCCGGGCAGCAAGGGCGAGGCCGTGGCCGCTGACCTCGGCGAGCGCGCCCGCTTCGTCCCCGCCGACGTGCGTGACGAGGATCAGGTGCAGGCCGTCATCGACGCTGCCAAGGAGATGGGTGAGCTGCGGATCGCGGTGTGCTGCGCGGGGGTGGCGACTCCGGGCCGCGTCGTCGGTCGCAAGGGTCCGTTGCCGCTGGAGACGTACAGGACGGTCATCGACATCAACCTCGTGGGCACGTTCAACGTGTTGCGGCTCGCGTCTGCCGCGATGGTCGACAACGAGCCCGTCGACGGTGACCGTGGTGTCGTCATCATGACGGCGTCGATCGCGGCCTGGGACGGCCAGGTCGGGCAGGCTGCCTACGCCTCCTCGAAGGGCGCCATCGTGGGCCTGACGTTGACGGCGGCGCGCGACCTGGCGGACAAGTTCATCCGCGTCATGACGATCGCTCCCGGCACGATGGAGACGCCGATGATGGCGGGCCTGCCGGAGGAGACCAAGGCGAGCCTCGGCGCGATGGTTCCCCACCCCAGCCGCCTCGGCAAGCCCGAGGAGTACGCAGCGCTGGCCTCCCACATCGTCGCCAACCCCATGCTCAACGGCGAGGCCATCCGCCTCGACGGCGCCCTGCGCATGCCTCCGCGCTGACCCGACGCCGCTGACCTGACGGGCTGCTCAAGAGCGCACCCGACGACGAACCTGAGGTCGTGCAGATCTGGGGGTGATAGCCCGCACTTCTGCACGTCCTCAGGTGATTCCTCACGTGCAACCCCGGACTCGTGGCGCGGCGCGGCGCTCCGGAGGCAGGCGATCGACCCACGAAACTCTGCCCAGGCGTGCAACAACGGACAGGTGGGCGGCGTCGTAGGGGTATGAACGAGAGCAGCGACTTCGAGACATGGGCACGGGCGGCCACGCCCCGGCTCGTGCGCCTCGCGACGTTGCTCACCGGGAGTAGCGACGAAGCGGCGGACGTCGTTCAGGACGTCCTGCTGGTCGTCTACCGCGACTGGAGCCGTATCGCTGCGGCTGACCGTATCGACGCGTACGTCTCACGCATGGTCGTCAATCGGCATCTGTCGACGAGTCGTCGTCGCTCCCGAGCGACGCATCGGGAACACCTGAGTGCGGTGCCGGAGGCGGGATGGTCGCCGACCTACGGAGTGGGCGAACGCATCGCCGATCGCGACGAACTCCATACTGCGCTGGGCACGCTCGGTGACAAACAGCGCGCGATCGTGCTCCTCCGGCATGTCGACGGCGTCGGCGACGACGACATCGCAGCAGCTGTCGGGTGCTCGACGGCGACCGTGCGGTCCCAAGCCTCCCGGGCCCTCGCCCACCTGCGGGTGGCACTCACCGAAGGGAGCCGGCCATGACCGACCACGACCTCGATCCACGCCTACGCGCAGCACTTGAACCCACTGCACATGACGTCGCGCTGGCCGATTCCCTCGTCGATCGTGTTCTCTTCCCGGGAGCCGACACGCGTGGTCACCGCCGAGCCCGCTCGGCCGGATCGACGGGACGTCGGCGCTGGGTTGCACCGGTTGCTGCGGCGTCGGCCGCGGCGGTGCTCGCGCTGGGTGTGGGCCTGGCCAACTCCTGGGTGCCGAAGCACACGAACACGAACACGCACACAGCCGCGACCAACAGCGTCACCGCCCCACCTGCCGCTCCGCAGCACGTCGACATGGGGGCCTGGCGCGACGAGGCATATCCCACGGTGAGCTGGGCCAGAGCGGATCTCTTCGAGCCGCCGCTCGTGGTCGTCCGCGTTGCATCCTGTCCCGGTTGCGGCGTGACTGGTGCGCTTGCCCCCATCGTGTCGAGCGCAAAGACCCACCCCGACACCCGCTTCCTCGTGGTCCTGCAGGGAGGTGACATGCGGGAGGCGGGCGACCTCAACACCGCTACGGCACTCCCGAACCTGGAGTTCCTGTTCCAGGGCGCCACCGCTCGGCTCCCCGGTGAACCGAGCGACGGAAAGACGCTGGAGGCTCCGGCACTCGTCATCGTCTCCCCCGAGAGCACCGTGACCAGTTATGCCTACGGCTCCGATGCTGTCGAGGAGGCTCTGGCCTCACTCCCCGAGTGACCCGCGACTCCCCGTCCGACCGCGTCACCCCAGGCCCCAGTGAGATCGCACCCGACGACGAACCTGAGGTCGTGCAGATCTGGGGGTGATAGCCCCCACCTCTGCACATCCTCGGGTGATTCCTCGCGCGCGTCGTCGTGTCCGTCCTGGCTCGGTGCCAAGCTCGGGGGCCGGCGCATGGGAGCGTGAGCGCATGGCGACGCATACCTACGACCTGAGCCTCACGTGGACCGGGAATCTCGGCACCGGCACATCGGGCTACCGCGACTACTCGCGTGCCGTGCTCGCGAGCAGCAACGGACGGCCCGACCTGGAGTTGTCCGCCGACAAGCCGTTCCGCGGTGACCCGACGCGGTGGAACCCCGAGGTGTTGCTCGTCGCCGCGCTGAGCGAATGCCACATGCTCTCGTTCCTCCACGTCGCCGTGATGCACGGAGTCACCGTCACTGCATACGAGGACTCCCCCACCGGCACGATGGAGCAGGAGGGCATCGGCGGGCACTTCACCCGCGTCCTCCTGCGTCCACGAGTCACCGTCACCGACGCGGCCCACGTCGACCTCGTCCCGGCCCTTCACGAGGAGGCCGGCGCTGCCTGCTTCATCGCCGCGTCGATGAACTTTCCCGTCGACCACGAACCCACGACCCTCGTCGCGCCCGCGTCGGAGTAACCGACACCACCAGACGCGAAGCGACCCCGATGCCATGTCGTGGACGGGACGGAGGTCGCGCGTCCGGCGTGCCGGTTGGGGGCGGAGTGGGGTGGTGCGCGAGGATGAGCGGTCGGGCCACCAGGTGGCTCGGGTAGGCGAGCGCACCAAGGAGGACGTACGTGGCGCCCAAGCAGCCGTCACTTCTCGATGAGGACTTCGAGGAGAACATCGTCGACATCGACGTGCAGGACGAGATGGAGTCCGCGTTCCTCGAGTACGCGTATTCGGTCATCTACTCGCGCGCGCTGCCCGACGCCCGCGACGGACTGAAGCCTGTGCAACGCCGAATCCTCTACGGCATGCGGGAGCTCGGGCTCCGACCCGAGAAGGGTCACGTGAAGTCGAGCCGCATCGTCGGTGAGGTCATGGGTAAGTACCACCCCCACGGCGACTCCGCGATCTACGACGCCCTCGTGCGCCTGGCCCAGCCGTTCACGATGCGTCTGCCGCTGGTCGATGGGCACGGAAATTTCGGCTCGCTCGACGACGGCCCCGCCGCGGCCCGATACACCGAGGCGCGGATGAGCAAGGCCGCCCTCCCCATGGTCGACGGACTCGACGAGAACACGGTCGACTTCGTCCCCACCTACGACGACTCCCACATGCAGCCGAGCGTGTTGCCCGCCGCCTACCCGAACCTGCTGGTCAACGGCGCGAGCGGCATCGCGGTCGGCATGGCGACCAACATGACGCCGCACAACCTCGGCGAGGTCGTCGCCGCCGCCCGACACCTCCTCGACCACCCCGACGCGACGCTCGACGACCTCATGAAGTTCGTCCCCGGCCCCGACCTGCCCGGCGGTGGCCGCATCATCGGCCTCGAGGGCGTCCGTGACGCCTACGCGACGGGTCGTGGCAGTTTTCGCACGCGCGCCACGGTGCGCATCGAGAACGTCACCCCGCGCCGCAAGGGCATCATCGTCACCGAGCTGCCCTACCTCGTCGGCCCGGAGAAGGTCACGACGAAGATCAAGGAGCTCGTCCAGGCGAAGAAGCTGCAGGGCATCCACGACCTCGTCGACCTCACCGACGGCGAGAACGGCCTGCACCTCATCATCGAGATCAAGAACGGGTTCAACCCCGAGGCCGTGCTCGAAAAGCTGTACAAGCTGACGCCGCTCGAGGACTCGTTCGGCATCAACAACGTCGCCCTCGTCGAGGGTCAGCCGCGCACCCTGGGCCTGCGCGAACTGCTCTCCGTCTACGTCGAATTCCGCCTCGACGTGGTGCGCCGGCGCACTCAGTACCGCCTCGACCGTGCGCTCGAACGCCTGCACCTCGTCGAAGGTCTGCTCATCGCGATCCTCGACATCGACGAGGTCATCCAGCTCATCCGCGCCGCCGACGATGCGACCACGGCCCGCGCGCGCCTCATGGACGTCTTCGAACTCTCGGAGGCGCAGGCCAACTACATCCTCGACCTGCAGCTGCGCCGCCTCACCAAGTTCAGCCGCATCGAGCTGGAGAAGGAGGCCGAGGAGTTGCGCAGCCGCATCGACGCGTTGCGCGCGATCCTCGGCGACGAGGCCGTCCTGCGCGAGGTCACCTCCACCGAGCTGGCGGAGGTCGCCCAGGAGCTCGGCACCCCGCGCCGCACCGTGTTGCTCGAATCCTCCGGAGAGACCCGCAGCGCGTCGGCGACGCCACTGGAGGTCGGAGACGACCCGTGCTTCGTGCTGCTCAGCTCAACCGGCATGCTCGCGCGCACGACCGACCGCACCCCGTTCGCGGCCGACGCGCCCCGCATCGCCCACGACGACGTGGCCGCGGCCGTCCCCGCCACGGTGCGAGGAGAGGTCGGAGTGCTCACCTCGACCGGACGTGTCGTGCGCGTCTCCGTGCTGGAACTTCCCACCCTGCCTCCGACCAACGGCGCCGCCTCCCTCGCGGGTGGAACGGCGTCGTCGGTGTACGTGGAGTACGGAAAGAACGAGCGTCCCGTCACGCTCGTCGCGCTCGACGAGGCGGCTGCGGGTCGACCCGGCGTGGCGATCGGCACGGCCCAGGGCATCGTCAAGCGCGTGGTTCCGGAGTACCCGGCGGGGCGTGACGAGTTCGAGATGATCACGCTCAAGCCCGGCGACACCGTCGTCGGTGCCGTCGAACTCGCTACGGGCGACGAGGAACTCGTGTTCGTCACCACCGATGCGCAACTGCTGCACTTCGGCGCCGACAAGGTGCGTCCGCAGGGTCGTCCCGCCGGCGGCGTCGCGGGCATCAAGCTCTCGCCCAAGGCGACCGTCGTCCACTTCGGTGCGGTCTCCCCCGGCGTCGACGCCGTGGTGGCCACGGTAGCCGGATCGTCCACCGGTGGGGCCACCCAGACGGGCAGCGTCAAGATCACCCCCTTGACGGAATACCCCGGCAAGGGCCGCGCGACGGGCGGTGTTCGCGCCCACAAGTTCCTGCGCGGTGAGGACGTCCTGCTCGGTGCCTACGTCGGACTCGCACCGATCCGCGCCGCCTCCAAGACCGGCAAGGCACTGGCACTGCCCACCGAGTTCGGTCGTCGCGACGGATCCGGCACACCGGCTCCCGGGCCCATCGCGGGACTCGCACCCGGTGCCGCGACCGCGCCGTGGTCGGGCGGCGGGGTCAACGACGCCTCCGATGCGGTGGTCGAGGCCACCGGCTCCCCCGACGACCCCTCCGATCGGGGCCTGGCTCTCGACGAACTCCCGGGTCTGCCCACGCCGGGACTCGCGACACCCGGATTGCCCGCACCCACCCCCGGCCCGGTTCGCCCCAGGCCCCGGGTCGACCGCTCGGACTACGACCCCGACGCCCTCGACGACGTGGTCCAGACCGGCGACGAATAGCCCGCTGCTGCAAGCCGCGTCGTCGGACCAGACGACAACGAGGACCTCACCCGAGTTGCGAGTGAGGTCCTCGTTCGTTGTCACCGCCGGCGCTCACGAGAGGCCGGCGAGACGGATCAGCGCATGCCGTACACCCGGCGAGCGATGGTGAGCCCGATGAGGGAGAGCACCGCGACGAACATGTAGTACATGCTCGGCGCGCGCAGGTCGTAGGTGACGAGCCACGCGAGGATGGACGGCGCGAATCCGCCCAGCAGGGTGACGCCGATGTTGTACGACAACGACATTCCCGTGGTGCGGATCTCCACGGGGTACATCTCGGCCATGAGCGAGGGCAGCGGCGCGAAGTAGGCCGCCATCAGACAGCCGATGACGATTTCGACGATGATCAGCGTCTTCACGGAGGGGGCACTCGTGAGGGCGTGGAACAGCGGCCACGCGATGACGAGCCCGATGAACGCGGTGGTCATCATGATGCGGGTCTGGCCGATCCGGTCGGCGAGGGTGCCGATCAGGGGCGAGGCGATGAACGTCGTCACGCCGGCCACGATGGCGCCGACGTACCCGCTCCACGGCGGAAGACCGAGGTTCTTCTGCGCGAAGGTGGGCAGGTAGGTGATGAGGTAGACGCTCATCGTCGCGAGGCCGACACACGCGGCGGCGGTGAGCACGCGCGGGAAGTGACGACGCAGCGTTGCGCCCAGGGGCGATTCGACGACCTCGGCCTGCTGGAACTCCGGGGTGTCGTCCATATGCACGCGGATCCACAGACCGACGGGGCCGATGAGCATGCCGAAGATGAACGGCAACCGCCACGCCCACGCGTACAGCGTCTCCTGGTCGACGACGGTGTTGAGCAGGAAGCCGGCACCGGCGGCGAGGAACATCGAGACGCCCTGCGTGGCCACCTGCCAGGAGGCGTAGAACGCCTTGCGTTCGGCACTGTTCTCGGTCATGAACGCCGTGGCCGAGCCGAACTCGCCACCGGCGGAGAAGCCCTGGATCAGGCGGGAGACGATGATGAGCAACGGGGCCGCGGCGCCGATCGTGGCGAATGTCGGCGCGAACGCCATGATCGCCACACCGAAGGTCATCAGCGCGATCGTCAGGGTCAGCGCCGCCTTGCGGCCGTGCGTGTCGCCGTAGCTGCCGATGACCATCGCACCGATGGGGCGGATCAGATACGAGACACCGAAGATGCCGAACGTGACGATGAGCCCGATGGGGTCGCCCAACTCAGGGAAGAACAGACGCGTGATGACCGGCGCCATGAAGGCGTAGACGATGATGTCGAACCACTCGAGTGCGTTGCCGAGCGATGCTGCAACGACCGCCCGGCGAGCGCGCGTGCGCTGCTCCGGCGTCATCGTGTGCGCAGGCGCGTGACCGTGACCACCCTTGTGGCCGTGTTCGTGCGTCGAGCTGCTCATGCGTTCTGTCCTGTCGAGAGGTGGGCGACGAGATCGGTCATGAACCGCTCGCACTGCTGGATCTGGGCGAGGTCGACGAATTCGTCGGCGGCGTGGGCCTGGGCGATGTCACCGGGGCCGCAGACGACGGTCTCGATGCCCGAGCCGGCGAACTGCCCGGCCTCGGTGCCGTAGGTGACCTTCTCGGGCGATGCCTCGGCGCCGAGCGCGACGGCGAGTTCGACTGCGGTGGAGTCGGCCTCGGTGTCGAGACCGGGAACAGCGGCCAGCACCTCGACGTCGACGTGCGCTCGCTCGTCCTCGGTCTTCATCTCGGCCTCGATCTCGGCGACGAAACCGCGCAGACGATCGGTGACGACCTCGGGGTCGTCCGCCGCGATGGTGCGGAACTCCAACTGCACGACGCAGCGGTCCGGCACGGTGTTGCCCGCGATGCCGCCCTCGACGATGTTGACGCTCGTGGTCGAGTACGCCACCGGGAAGGCCGAGTCGTAGGGGCCCTCGGTGCGCCAGGACGTCGCCATCGCCCGCATCTTCGTGATGAACGCGGCGGCGTGTTCGACGGCGTTGACGCCGTTGGGAGTCAGAGACGAGTGTGCCGCGACGCCGTGGAACGTCACTCGCACGGAGTTGATGGACTTGTGCGCGCGCACGACCTGCATCATGGTCGGCTCCCCCACGATGCAGACGCGGGGCGCGAGGCCGAGGTCGGCGATCTGCTTGACGAGGACGGCGCCGCCGAGGCACCCGAGCTCCTCGTCGTAGGACAACGCGAAGTGGATCGGCTCGCTGAGCTCGGCCTCGAGCATCGCCGGCAACGTGTGCAGTGCGACCGCGATGTAGGCCTTCATGTCGCAGGTTCCGCGACCGTAGAGGCGGCCGTCACGCACCTGCGGCTCGAACGGCGCGCTGGTCCACGACTGCCCGTCGACCGGGACGACGTCGGTGTGTCCGGAGAGCACGACGCCGCCGCTGGTCGAACCGTCCGCAGCGGGGACGGTGGCGAGGAGGTTGCCCTTCGTGCCGTCGTCGGTGGTGAAGATGTGGGGCTCGATCCCCCGCGAGCGCATCTCCTGCGCCACGACCTCGATGAGCGGGAGGTTGGAGTCTCTGCTGGTCGTGTCGATCGACACGAGCCGCTCGACCCATGGCAACGATGCAGGTGAGGGAGTTGTCATGGGCCACATCCTTCTCCGGAGGGTGTCCGCCATGCGAAACACTGTCCGCATGGCGGACGCTCGTCCTGGTGAGCGGCTGCTGGCATGCGGCGGGCGGTCAGGATCCGCGGGCCGGTAGGCGGGCGCTCAGGTCCTCCTCAGGGGTGCCCATGGGTCGATCGGGGCTGTGCCCGATACCCGAATACCGGGCGCCGGCCCAGGACTGAAGCATGACGACGGCACCCATCCCCGCAACGGCCTACAGCCGTCCGTGGACCTTCTTCGCACTCAGCATGGTGATCCCGTGGGGCGCGTGGTTGACCGCCGGATGGATCTCCCACAGCGCGTATGCCACCGAGTTGCACTGGCTCGTGCTGGCGCTGGCCATCGGTGGTCTGTGCGCGCCGTTCGTCCTCACCCTCGTCATGGTCGCGCGGTATCCGACGCTGCGTGCCGACCTCGGTGCGCGCTTCACCAACGTCGACCGCATCACACCGTGGGCTGCAGTCCTGGCGGTCGCGCTACTACCGGTCTTCTTGCTCCTGGGCACAGGGATCTCCCTGCTCTTCGGGTACTCCCCCGAGCAGTTCGAGCTCCGCAACGTCTTCATCGCTGCCGCCGGCGGGGTCCCCGTGTGGGCGACGCTGCTGCTCGCGGCGGTGGTCGAAGAACTGGCCTGGCACGGCTACGGCACCGATGCACTGGTCTCCAGGTGGACGGTGTGGCGCACGACGATGGTCTTCGCGATCTGGTGGATGCTCTGGCACATGCCGCTGGCCACCATCGCCGGCTCCTACCAGGCCGAGGTCGTCGAGACCGGGTGGCTGAGCTCGGCCAACTTCCTCGTCTCGGTGTTCCCGTTCATGATCCTCATGAACTGGCTGTACTACCGCTGCGGGCGCAACATCTGGGTGCCGGTCCTCTTCCACCTCAGCGCCAACATCGGCAACGAGGTCTTCGCGACCCACCCCGACACCAAGGCCTTCCAGACGATGCTCCTGATCGTCCTCTGCGCCTGGGTGCTGTGGCACGACCGCGACCTGTTCTTCACGAAGCTGGAACGACTCCGCTGAGACCGGCAGCCCGGTCGACCACGACGACGCCGCCCGGTGGCATGTCGGCCACCGGGCGGCGTCGGTGTTGCTCACTGCCCGCAGGCGGGCAGGTCAGGTCATCACTCCGTGTCGTCGTCGACCCAGTCGAGGGTCTTGGTGACGGCCTTCTTCCACTGACGCAGCAGACGGTCGCGCTCGTCCTCGCCCATCTGCGGTTCCCAGCGCTTGTCCTCGGCCCAGTTGTCGATGACGTCCTGCTCGCCGTCCCAGAACCCGACGGCGATGCCGGCGGCGTACGCGGCACCGAGCGCGGTGGTCTCGGCGACCTTCGGCTTGATGACGGGGACGCCGAGGATGTCGGCCTGGAACTGCATCAGCGTCTCGTTGGACGTCATGCCGCCGTCGACCTTGAGTTCGGTGAGTTCGACGTCGTGGGTCTTGGCGTCGGCGATCATCGCGTCCATGACCTCACGGGTCTGGAACGCGGTGGCCTCCAACGCAGCCCGGGCGATGTGGCCCTTGTTGACGTACCGCGTCAGGCCGACGAGGGCGCCTCGCGCGTCGCTGCGCCAGTGGGGAGCGAAGAGGCCCGAGAACGCCGGCACGAAGTAGGCGCCACCGTTGTCCTCGACGCTCGCCGCGAGCTTCTCGATCTCCGGGGCACTGGAGATGAGGCCGAGGTTGTCGCGCAGCCACTGCACGAGCGAGCCGGTGACAGCGATCGATCCCTCGAGGGCGTACACCGCGTCGGCGTCGCCGATCTTGTACGCCACCGTGGTGAGCAGACCGTTCTCGCTGGCCACAGCCTCGGTGCCCGTGTTGATGAGCATGAAGTTGCCGGTGCCGTACGTGTTCTTGGCCATGCCCTTCTCGAAGCACGCCTGGCCGAACGTCGCCGCCTGCTGATCGCCCAGGTCACCGGCGATCGGCACACCGGTGAGGAACCCTTCGGCGCGGCCTCGGCCGTACTCCTCCGAGGAGCTGCGGATCTCCGGCAGCATCGACATGGGGATGCCCATGTCGGCGCAGATCGACTTGTCCCATTCCAGCGTGCGCACGTTCATGAGCATGGTGCGCGAGGCGTTGGTGACGTCGGTGACGTGAACACCGCCGTGAATCCCGCCGGTGAGGTTCCAGATCGTCCACGTGTCGGTGTTGCCGAACAGCAGATCGCCGTTCTCCGCCTTGTCGCGGGCGCCCTCGACGTTGTCCAGAATCCACGACACCTTGGGGCCCGAGAAATAGGTCGCCAGCGGCAGCCCGCAAATGTCCTTGTACTTGTCGGCGCCCTCGTCACCCGCGAGCTTGTCGCAGATCTTCTGCGTTCGGGTGTCCTGCCACACGATCGCGTTGTAGACCGGCTTGCCCGTGTTCTTGTCCCACACCACAGCGGTCTCACGCTGATTGGTGATACCGACCGCGGCGATCATGTCCTTGTTCGCCTCGCCGTTGGCCAGGCACTCCGCGGTGGCCTTGCGGATATTGGTCCAGATCTCCTCGGGGTCGTGCTCGACCCATCCGGCCTTGGGAAAGATCTGCTCGTGCTCGATCTGCCCCACCGAGTGGATTTCTCCATCGTGGGTGAACAAGATTGCGCGAGAACTCGTCGTGCCCTGGTCGATGGCAAGGACGAACTTTTTCGTGCTGTCCGCAGAACTCATGAGGTGGTTCCTTTCACGTCTTTGTGGTCAGGGATGCGGGTGGTGGTGTTCAGAAGATCTGTGAGACGAGACCGGCGAGAACGGCACCGACGATCGGGCCGACGATCGGCACCCAGGCGTAGGCCCAGTCGCTGCCGCCCTTGCCCTTGATGGGCAGGATGGCATGCGCGATGCGCGGACCGAGGTCTCGAGCCGGGTTGATCGCATAACCGGTGGGGCCACCGAGGCTGGCACCGAGCCCGACGACGAGCAGCGCCACGGCGAGCGGGCCGATCTCCGAGGGGGTGTTGCCGAACCGGAGGATGACGTAGACGAGCACGAAGGTGGCGATGATCTCGGTGACGAGGTTCCACCCGTAGTTGCGGATGGCAGGCCCTGTCGAGAAGCATGCGAGCACGTTGCCCTGGTCGGGTTCGGCGTCGAAGTGGTTCTTGTACGCCATCCACGCGAACACGGCGCCCAGGAACGCGCCGATGAGTTCGGCGGCGAAGTACACCACCGTCGAAGTGGCGGTGATCGGCACGCCCGTGGCGTACGTGTCGGCGCCACTGGTCAGGAGGCCGACGGTCACGGCCGGGTTGAGGTGGGCGCCGGAGCGGTAGGCGACGTAGACGCCGGCGAACACCGCGAGGCCCCAGCCCCAGTTGATCATCAGGTTGCCGCCGCCCTGGCCCTTCGACTTGCCCAGAAGCGCGTTGGCGACGACGCCTGCACCCAGCAGGAGCATGACGGCAGTGCCGAACACCTCGGAGACGAAGACCTGTCCGAGGGTGGGAGCGGCTACCGGATCGGCCGCCAGAAGTGTCGCGAGCATGGTGGTTCCTTACACGTCGTTGTGTGATCAGCAGTGGCCTGCGCGAGGACGCGAGAGAGCGCACGTCGGCGCACAGCCGCAGCGGGGTGGACCGACCGGGATGGTCGGAACGGATATGGATCGTGGAGTCGAGTCCCGGGGTGGGGCCCGACTGGTCGGATGACCAGCGGGCCCGACCGGGTGGATCAGACCAGGTGGATCAGACCGGTCCCCTCAGACCAGCGGGACCGGGTCGGCGGCCTGGAGCCGGACCTTGATGGCGTCGGCGTCGTTGGTCTTGGTCTCAGCAGCGGCTTCGGCCTCGACACGCGCCTTGTAACTGGCCAGCTCTTCGTCGCGTCGAGCGTCGTCCCAACCCAGGAGCGGAGCCATGATGTCGGCGATCTCGGGGGCAGCGGCCAGGCCGCGGTCGCGCTGCTCGTAGTCGAGGCGCACGCGCTTACGCAGCACGTCCTCGAGGTGCAGGGCGCCTTCGTGGGTGACGGCGAACAGCACCTCGACGCGCATGTAGGCCTCCGCGTGCTCCAGCGGGCGAGCCAAGTCGGGGGCCTCGGCCACGAGGTCGAGGATCTGCGGGAGTTCGTCGCCGTAGCGGTCGAGAAGGTGCTGCACGCGCTCCGGCGTCCAGTTCTCGTCGGCGGCGATGCGGTCGCGCTGGGTCTGCCAGGCTGCGTACCCACCGGCGCCCACGAGCGGGATCGTCTCGGTGATGCACGGGCGGCGCTTGGGTGCGTCCTTGCCCTCCATGCAGGTCAGAGCGAAGTCGACGGCGTCCTCGGCCATGACGCGGTAGGTCGTGAGCTTGCCGCCGGCAATGGCGGACAGGCCCGGCATGACCTCGGCCACGGTGTGCTCGCGAGACACCTTGGCGGAGTCCCCCTTGCCCTTGGTCTTGGGCTGCAGCAGCGGGCGCAGACCGGCGTAGGTGCCGATGATGTCTTCCCGCGTCAGATTGCTGGACAGGACCGAGTTGGCCTGTTCGAGGACGTAGTCGATGTCCTCCGACGTGGAGACCGGGTGGGTGAGGTCTTGCGTCCACTCGGTGTCGGTCGTGCCGATGACCCAGTACCGCTCCCACGGAATGATGAACAGGACCGACTTCTCGGTGCGCAGGAAGATGCCGGCGTCGCCGTCGATGCGCTCCTTGGGGATCACGATGTGGATGCCCTTGCTGGCCAGCACCTGCAACCCACCGTCGGACGTGGCGAGATCCTGAGTTCGCTCGGTCCAGACGCCGGTGGCGGTGATGACGTGCTTGGCGCGCACCTCGATGTCGCGGCCCGTCTCGAGGTCACGCACGACGGCTCCGACCACGGTCTCGCGGCCGTCCACCTGCTCCTTGAGGTAGGAGACGACCTGGGCACGGCTGGCAGCCATCGCGCCGTAGCCGACCGCGGTGCGCACGAGGTCGATGACGAGGCGGGCGTCGTCGACGCGGGCGTCGTAGAACCGAATGGCGCCGACCAGGGCGTCCTCCCGGATGCTCGGGAACAGGGTGCGGGCGCCGTCCCTGGTGTAGTGCTTCTGCGCCGGCACGGCGCTGTGGCCGCCGCCGCCGAACTGGGCGAGCATGTCGTACATCCCGACGCCGACGGCGCTGTAGGAGCGCTCGACCACGGGAGTCTTGAGCGGCCACAGGAACGGCTGGGCCTTGACCAGGTGGGGGGCCGTGCGGGTGAGCAGCAGGCCGCGCTCCTTGAGGGCCTCGGCCACGAGGGCGAAGTTGAGCTGGTAGAGGTAGCGCAGCCCGCCGTGGACGAGCTTGCTCGACCACTGCGACGTGCCACCGGCCCAGTCCTGGGCCTCGACGATGCCGGTGCGCAGACCTCGCGTGGCCGCGTCCAGGACGATGCCCGCACCGGTGACGCCACCTCCGACGACGAGCACGTCGAGGGGCTCACGGCCCATGTCCTCCAACGACTGCGTGCGTTGAGTACTGGTCAACTGGTTGCGCTGCATCTCGAACTCCTTTGTGCGACAAGCCGGGTGGACGTCGACGCCGTCTTCGATGGCGGTGGTGGATCGGCGTCGTCTCCACCACGGTGACCCACGATGAGCATCCGTGCAAGACCCATGCACGAACGTGCACCTAGACTTCGACACCATGGACGAACGTGCTCTCGCCGACGTGGCGCACGCCTACTACGTGCAGGGCGAGACGATGGGCCTCATCGCAAGACGCCTCTCGACATCCCGATCGACCGTCTCTCGGATGCTCGGTGAGGCCCGCACGCGCGGCATCGTGCGCATCTCGATCCACGAACCCACCCGCACCCCACCGGCCCTGCAACGCCACCTCGCTCGACTCGACATCACGGCCCACGTCGTCGACGTACGCCCCACCGCCACTCCCGTGGCGCGTCTGGAGGCCGTCGCCCGCACCACGGGCCACCTCGTGAGTGACCTGATGCAGGACGGCAGTTCGCTCGGCATCGCCTGGGGGACGACGACCGCGGCCGTCGTCGAACGACTGCCGGCCAAGCCGCTGCGCAACGCGTCGGTCATCCAACTCAACGGGGCGGCGAGCGCCGCCACCAGCGGTGTCTCCTATGCCGGAGACCTCCTCACCCGGGCCGCCCAGGCGTACGGTGCCCGTTCCCAACTCTTTCCGGCACCAGCGTTCTTCGACGACCCCGAGACCCGGCGGATGGTCTGGCGGGAGACGGCGGTGCAGCGCATCCTCGAACTGCAGCGCCACCTCGACATCGCGCTGTTCGGAGTCGGCAGCCTGACCGCCGACCTGCCGTCACGGGTGTACGAAGGGCAGTACCTCAGCGACGCCGACCTGGCCGAACTGGAGAACGAGGGAGTCGTCGGCGACATCTGCACCGTGTTCATCCGCGAGAACGGCACCTACGCCGACATCGCCATCAACGACCGCGCCACGGGCCCCACCCCCGGTCAGCTGCGTGAACTTCCCCGCCGAATCTGCGCCGTCAGCGGCCGCCCCAAAGTGCCGGCCATCGCCGGGGCGTTGCGCACCCGCGCCATGACCGACCTGGTCATCGACAGCGTCACGGCCGAGGCACTCGTGGCGCACCTTGAACACCGCCCGGCGTCCGCAGTTAGGCTGCCCTCATGAGTCGTCGCCCCCGTGTCCGACACGTCCCGGCCCGACCGGGATCCTGTTCTCGGATGTGGGCCGAGGTCGACGAGCCGGCGTGGGGGTCCGCAGCACCAGCGAAGTTCTGGGTAGCACTGGAGCAACCCGGTCCGTGGGGCAACAAGGCGTTCACCCAGTCGCACCTCGACCCGCAGGTCGGCGCAGCGATCGAACGTGCCTGCGCCGCGGCGGGAGGACGAGCCCTGCTCATCCGCTCCCCCGGTGACCACGTCGACCGCACACCCCCGGGCACCCGGCGCCTCTACATCTCCGGCGGGATGCCGTCACGCAGCCCGTGGCTGTTGGCTGCCGACATCACCGATGCCCGCACCGTGCTGGACCTGCCGTTCGACACCCTCGTCGGGCCGGACCCGGCTGCCGCGATGGCCGCACTGCCGGGCCTGCGGCGCACCGGCCAGTCGGTCCTGCTCGTGTGCACCAACGCCAAACGCGACGTGTGCTGCGCCGTGCTCGGACGCCCCGTCGCCCTGGAGGCCGACGACCTGCGCCCCGGCCGCGTGTGGGAGTGCACCCACACCGGCGGACATCGCTTCTCCGCCACCGGCATCACGCTGCCGACCGGCGCAACCCTGGCTCGCCTGACCACCGACCTCGCGATCGCCTCACTCGATGCCGCAGCCAACAACCGACTGGCCGAGGATGTCAACAACTCAACGCATCACCGCGGCCTGGCGCACCTGGCACCCCCGGTCCAGGCCGCCGATGCGTGGGTGCGCTCGACGATCGGTGAGGTCGACGTCACGGCCCTGACCGCCTACCCCGCTCAGGGCGGCGACGGATCCAGCGCAGATGCCTGGGTCACGGTCATCCACCGTGACGGTCGCGCCTGGGACCTCCGGGCGCGCAAGCGATTCGATGAGACCGACCTGCGGCGCAACTCCTGCACGAGCGCCGCTGTGCCGGCAGAACATTGGGACGTCACGCTCATGCGCGAGCGCGCCCCCCGGCCCTACCGGGTCCCGCCCACGTTCATGCAGAACCAGTGACGATCACCCGTCGGTGACCTCGGAGGGTCATAGGCCGGCGATCAGGCGTCGATGCGCTCCCGGTCGAGGTAGTCGGCGGCGTCGACGATGAAGTCCTTGCGCGGAGCCACCTCGGTGCCCATGAGCAGGTCGAAGGTGCGCTCGGCACGTTCGGCGTCGGCCAGGGTGACGCGGCGCAACGTGCGCAGACGCGGATCCATGGTCGTCTCGCGCAACTGCGCGGCATCCATCTCGCCGAGACCCTTGTACCGCTGCATCGGCTCCTTGATGCGCCGGCCCTTCTTGTTGAGCGAGGCGATGGTGCGGCGCATCTCGTTCTCGTTGTACGTGTAGATGAGTTCGTTCTTGCGGGAGCCGGCGCCCATGACCTCGATGCGGTGCAGCGGCGGCACGGCCGCGTACACCCGGCCCGCCTCGACCAGCGGGCGCATGTAGCGGAAGAACAGGGTGAGCAGCAGCGTGCGGATGTGGGCGCCGTCGACGTCGGCGTCGGTCATGATGATGACCTTGCCGTAGCGGGCCGCATTGATGTCGAAGGTGCGCCCGGCACCGCCGCCGACGACCTGGATGATCGAGGCGCACTCCACGTTCTTCAACATGTCGGCCACACTGGCCTTCTGCACGTTGAGGATCTTGCCGCGGATGGGCAGCAACGCCTGGAACTCGGAGCGGCGCGCGGCCTTGGCTGTTCCCATCGCACTGTCGCCCTCGACGATGAACAGCTCGGTACGGTCGGGATCGTTGCTGCGGCAGTCGTACAGCTTGGACGGCATCGAGGAGTTCTCGAGCGCGTTCTTGGTGCGCTGATTCTCCTTGTGCTGACGCGCCGAGATGCGCGTCTTCATCTCCGAGACGACCTTTTCGAGCACCAGAGCGGCCTGCGCCTTGGTCTCGCGCTTGGTGGAGGTGAGCAGCGCGGTGAGTTCGCGCTCGACCACCGTGGAGACGACCTGGCGCACGGCCGAGGTGCCGAGGACCTCCTTGGTCTGGCCCTCGAACTGGGGCTCGGCCAGGCGGACGGTGACCACGGCGGTGAGGCCCGCGAGGATGTCGGACTTGTCGACCTTGTCGTTGCCGACCTTGAGGCGGCGGCTGTTCTCCTCCAGCTGTTTGCGGAAGACCTTGAGCAGTGAGGCCTCGAACCCGGAGTAGTGGGTGCCGCCCTTGGGCGTCGCGATGATGTTGACGAACGAGACGACCTTGGTGTCGTAGCCCGTACCCCACCGCACGGCGATGTCGACCTCGCACGTTCGGTCGACGTCCTGCGCGGTCATGTGGCCGCGGTCGTCGAGCACCGGCACCGTCTCGGTGAACGAGCCTTCGCCCTGCAGACGCCACACGTCGGTGACCGCCGGGTCGGGCGCGAGGAAGTGCGTGAACTCGGCGATGCCGCCGTCGTAGGAGAACGTCTCCTCGTGCGGGCCGTCGGCGCCCGGAGTCTCGGGCAGGCCCCGCAGGTCGCGGATGACGATGGTCAGGCCGGGCACGAGGAAGGCCGTCTGCCGTGCGCGGGAGACGAGGTCCTCGTAGGAGAACTCCGCGTTACGGATGAAGATCTGGCGGTCGGCCCAGTACCGCACGCGGGTGCCGGTGACGCCACGCTTGGCCTTGCCCGCCACGTCGATCTCGCTGCGCTCGACGAACGGAGTGAACACCGATGTCGGCGAAGGGCCCTCGGGGCCGTCCTCGAAGCGGCCGGGCTCCCCGCGGTGGAACGTGAGACGGTGGGTCTTGCCGCCACGGTCGACCTCGACGTCGAGACGCGCCGACAGGGCGTTGACGACGCTGGCACCCACACCGTGCAGACCGCCGGAGGCCGCATACGAACCGCCGCCGAACTTGCCGCCCGCGTGGAGCTTGGTGAAGACGACCTCCAGGCCCGACAGACCCGTACGGGGCTCGACGTCGACCGGGATACCGCGGCCGTCGTCCTGCACCTCGACCGAACCGTCGGCGTGCAACACGACCACGATGTTGTGGCAGTGACCGCCCAGCGCCTCGTCGACGGCGTTGTCGATGATCTCCCACAGGCAGTGCATGAGGCCGCGACCGTCGGTGGACCCGATGTACATACCGGGTCGCTTGCGTACGGCCTCCAGCCCTTCGAGGACCTGCAGATGCCGTGCCGTGTACGTCTCGCCAGTGCTCATGCCGTTCCTTCTGCCGCTCAGGTGGCCGAGATGCAGGCTATCCGCACCCACCGACAGGGGTCGGCAGGGCTCGCCGATCGGCAGCCGTCATGACCGGGGTGATCGACCCGATGGGCGCCCGTCCTTGTGCCGGGGACCACGCGGCCGATGAGGTCCCTGCGGCCGACCCTGATGCCGCGGGAACAAACGAACACTGCTTCACTGTTGATGCAGACGTGATGGCGACGCGCCTGTTGGGCGCACGACGAACGAAGAAGGGTTGACGTGACCACTGCACTGGCCTCGAACCTGACCATGGCCGACCGTTGTGATCGCTGCGGCGCCCAGGCCTACGTCCGCGCCCGACTCGAATCTGGCGGAGAACTGCTGTTCTGCGCCCACCACGGCCGCGCGCACCTGCCCAAGCTTGCCGACGTGGCGGTCGAGATCCTCGACGAGAGCGAACGACTTAACGAGAGCAACAACTGACGACGAGTCACCCCGACCCGAACACAGGGCCGTTCTGCCACCCGTGGCAGAACGGCCCTGTGCTGTAGTTGGTCGTTCGTCCCGGTAGGGTTCGCCTCGTGCTCATCGCCGCCACCGTCATCGCAGGTCTGATCATTCTCGTCGGGCTGGTCGGGATCGTCGTCCCTGTCCTGCCCGGCCTCATCCTCGTCACCGCGACAGTCGTCGTCTGGGCCTTGGTGGTGCAGCAGGGGGTCGGCTGGGCCGTCCTCGTCATCACCCTGGCGCTGGCCACGGCCGGGTGGCTGCTGCAGTACATCCTCCCGGCGCGCCGGATGCAGACGTACGGCGTCCCCAACCGCACCCTGCTCATCGGCGGCGTCGCGGGTGTCGTCGGGCTGTTCGTCATGCCGCCGGTCGGCCTCGTGGCGGGATTCGTCCTCGGTGTCTTCGGCGCGGAGTACGCCCGCCTGCGCGACCCACACCGCGCCTGGCCTTCCGCCGTCCAGGCGTTGAAGGCTGCACTCATCAGCTATGGCGTCGAGCTGACCACCGCCATCCTCATCGCCATCGCCTTCGTCATCGGCGCCGCCGTCCTGATCAGCGGCTCGAACGACCCCGCCCCGGCAACCTCCGCCATCGCCGTCTTCTGAGCGGCGCACGCAGGCAAGACGAGAGCCGCCCGACCTCGAC
>DAMDJY010000059.1:0-19554 GCA_032100225.1 Mobilicoccus sp. | reverse complement strand
TCTTCACCGCTGAGGCGCTGACCAATGCGGTCAAGCACGCCCCCAACTCCTCCGTGACCGTGCTCCTCGCGGCCGACGCGACGCTGACGGTCTCCGTCGTCGACAGCGGCCCCGGCGGCGCGACGCTCACCCCCGGTCGAGGCCTGGCCGGCATGCGCGAACGGCTCGCGGCTTTCGGCGGCACGCTCGACCTCTCCAGCCCACCCGGCGGCCCCACCCAGGTGGTCGCCCACATCCCGTTGCTGCTGACCCGCGGCCAGCCGGGGGTCGTCGTCGAAGGAGCCGGATGATGAGCGCCGAGAACCCCACCGTCGTCCTCGCCGACGACTCGGCTCTGCTGCGCGAGGGTATGGCCGGGCTGCTCGGACGGCAGGGGTTCGACATCGTCGCCCAGGCCGGCTCGGCCGACGAACTACGCACGCGCCTGGCCGATCTCGCAGAGGCTGGGCGACTGCCCGATCTCGTCGTCACCGACGTGCGCATGCCCCCGACGATGACGAATGACGGACTCCTGGCCGCCATGGACATCAAGCGCGCCCACCCGAGCGTCGCCGTGATGGTGGTCAGCCAGTACGTCGCGCCCACGTACGCCCAACAATTGTTCTCGCTGCCATCGGAATCCGGCACCGGCTACCTGCTCAAGGACCGCGTCTCCGAGGTCGCCGACTTCATCGCCTCACTGCGCGTCGTGGTCGGCGGCGGCGTGACGATCGACCCCGAAGTCACACGCGCCATCATGCGGTCGCGCAGCGCCGGGCTCGGCGACCTGACCGCCCGCGAGCGTGACGTGCTCGAGCTCATGTCTCGTGGCCTGTCGAACAATCAGATCGCGGCCGATCTGTTCGTCTCCGGCGCGGCCGTGGCCAAGCACGTCGCCAACATCTTCGCCAAACTCGGACTCGACGCAGGGGAGGAAAACCGCCGCGTGCGCGCCATCCTCACGTTCCTCGACGAACGCGCGGAGTCGTAAGGAGGCGCGCTCGACAGCCCACCTCGGCATCGACGGCTACGGCTACATCGGCAGCCAGCTCGGACTCTCGCCAGGCCGGTCAGCCGACCTTGGCTGCGGCAGCGCGGGCGCCGGCGAGCAGCGGGCCGTAGTGCTCCTCGACCTGACGGGCGGACGCGTATTCACGTTCGGTGAGGACGCCGTAGGTGAACGTGTCGCGGCCCTTGGCCCGGGCATCGGCAGCGAGGCGCATGATCACGCCGCGGGAGACGACGCTGTCCTGGTGATCGCCGAGCGCCTCCTGCAGGTCGGTCCAGGCGTCGGCGAGGGCCTTGGTCTCGGGCCCGGCGGACTTGCCCGCGGCCTCGGCCGCATAACGCGCGGCCTTGGCGAACTTGCGGATCGTGTGGATCGCCTCGTCACGCTCCGGACCGTCGGGCATGGCCGCAGCGATGTCGGCCTGCTTGACGACGCGGCGAGACGCCTTGGTGACCAGCGAGGCGAGCCCCTCGGTCGAGGGTGTGGACGCAGCAGGCAGCAGCGGCGGGTGGAGCACCAGGTCCGTGAGGTCGGACATCAGCCGCTCGTACCGCTTGGAGTCCAGCGCAGTCACCATGCGGGCGTGCGCCTGGGTGTGCTCGGACTCGAGGGCTGCGCGCATTGCCTGGTCGGCGACGTCCACGACGAGGTCGGGCTCGAGGGTGTCCAGCAGCGTGCTGATGCGCCCGAGCATGACCTCGGCGTCACGGGGCTCACCCAGCGCGCCGGTGAGCCACTTGACCTCCTCGGCGAGTGCGTCGGTGTCGGTGCGCTCCAGCAGCGCGCGGTAGGTCTTGAAGGTGCTGCGCAGGCGGCGGGTGGCGACTCGCGCTTTGTGCACCGCGTCGGGCGCATCCTCACGCAGGCCCTGTTCGGAGGCCTGCAGCACACCGATCTGCGTCGCGATGTAGTCGAGGACGACCTCCCCCGAGGTGCGGCGCTTCTTCTTGTCGGCGTCGCCGGCGTTCAGGCGGGCCAGCGGCTCGGCGAGGGCACGCGAGAGTTTGCTGGCGCTGTCGGAGAGCGTGAGCCCCTTGGACAGGAGAGCCTCTTGCACGGCTGCCAGGTCCTCGGGCGTTCCGTCTGCGATCTCGACCTCGACCTCGCGCCAACGGTGGATGCGCTCGCCGTCGATGTAGGTGGTCGCCTCGACGCTGTCGTCCTCGACGAGCAGCAGGGCGGTGCCGTCGGCGTCACACAGCGTCCGGCGGGTGCGCCTGGTGCGCAGTTGCGCCACGGGGACGAGCGCCGTGCCGCCGATGATCGACGCGGTGAGCGCGTGCAGTTCGGCCGGAACGATGGCCGCAGAGCGGCCGAGCGGGAGACGGTGCTCGACGCGGCCATCCCCGTCGCCGGGCGTCTTGAGGTGCCAGCCGGCATCGGTGCCGCCGGTGCGTCGCCGTAGCGTGTGCTTGTTGCGGAGCAGATCCAGGCTCAGGGTGTCGAGGTAGGTGGCGGACTGCATCAAGCGCTGCGGTGCGTCGACGGAGGCGACACGGCCCACACCCTCCAGGCGGGGCATCGTCCAGCGGCGTGGAACGTCGAGCTTGATCTCGGTCTCGACGCCGATCTCCACCTCGGGGTTTGCGGGCACATCCTTGCGGGGAGCCATCTCGTTCACCTCACGTTAACTTTCCCAACATGTAACGGCCATCATCGCATCGAGCTCCCCACCGCACCACCCGCAACAGACACGCCCGCACGCGGCCGCCCCGTCCGCATCGGAGAGGTCCCTCACATCCATGCCCCTGCGCACATCTCTTGCCAGACGGGCTGACATCATCCATCCTGATTACCGACCAGTAATATTCGGCGGACGGGATCAGCGACGACCCCGGTCCGGACACGAGGGGACACCGACGTTGGGCCACTACAAGAGCAATCTGAGGGATCTCGAATTCAACCTCTTCGAGGTGCTCGGGCGCGAAGACGTCCTCGGTACGGGCGCGTATGAAGACGTCGACACCGACACCGCCCGCGAGATCCTGCACGAGGTTGCGCGCCTCGCTGAGGGCGAGCTCGCCGACAGCCTTCTCGACTCCGACCGCAACCCGCCGGTCTTCGACCCGAGCAACGGCACTGTGACTCTGCCGGAGTCGTTCAAGAAGTCGTACAAGGCGTACTGCGACGCCGGCTGGGGCATGCTCAACGTGCCCGCCGAGATGGGCGGCACGGTGGTGCCCCCGAGCCTGGTCTGGGCTGTGGCCGAACTGGTGCTGGGCGCCAACCCGGCCGTCTACATGTACTCCGCCGGTTTCGGATTCGCCCGCGTGCTGCACGAGCTCGGCACGCAGGACCAGAAGAAGATGGCCACCCACATGGTCGAACGCCAGTGGGGCGCCACGATGGTGCTCACCGAGCCCGACGCGGGATCCGACGTCGGCGCCGGCCGCACCAAGGCTGTTCAGCAGCCCGACGGCACGTGGCACATCGAGGGCGTCAAGCGCTTCATCACCTCGGGTGAGCACGACATGAGCGAGAACATCATGCACCTGGTGCTCGCCCGCCCCGAGGGCGCGGGCCCCGGCACCAAGGGCCTCTCGCTCTTCGCCGTGCCCAAGTACCACTTCGACCTCGAGAGCGGTGACCTCGGCGAGCGCAACGGCGTCTACGTCACCAACGTCGAGCACAAGATGGGCCTCAAGGTCAGCACGACGTGCGAGGTGCGCTTCGGCGAGAAGCACCCGGCCATCGGCACCCTGGTGGGCGACTCCCACGAGGGCATCGCGCAGATGTTCCGCATCATCGAGTACGCACGCATGATGGTCGGCACCAAGGCCATCGCGACCCTGTCGACGGGCTACCTCAACGCCCTCGAGTACGCCAAGGAGCGCGTGCAGGGCGCCGATCTCACGCAGATGGCCGACAAGTCCGCCCCGCGCGTCACCATCACGCACCACCCCGACGTGCGTCGTTCGCTCATGCTGCAGAAGGCGTACTCCGAGGGCCTGCGCGCACTCGTGCTGTACACCGCGATGCAGCAGGACATCGTCGACCAGGCGTTCCTCGAGACCGGCTCGATGGAGTTCGAGAAGGGCTCGGAGGCCGACATGGCCGCCCGCGTCAACGACCTCCTGCTCCCGATCGTCAAGGGCGCCGGCTCCGAGCGCGCCTGGGTGCTGCTCGGTAGCGAGTCGCTGCAGATCTTCGGTGGCTCCGGATTCCTCCAGGACTACCCGGTCGAGCAGTACGTGCGTGACGCCAAGATCGACACCCTCTACGAGGGCACCACGGCGATTCAGGGCCAGGACTTCTTCTTCCGCAAGATCGTGCGGGACAAGGGCAAGGCGCTGACCTGGATGTCCGAGCAGATCATGGCCACGGTCAACGCCGGCGAGGGCGACGACAGCCTCACGCAGGAGCGCAAGCTGCTCGGCAAGGCCGTCGACGACATCACCGCCATCGGTGGCTACATGATCACCGAGCTGATGAAGTCGGACCCGCGTCAGGAGGGTGGCGACATCACCAACCTGTACAAGGTCGGCCAGAACACGACCCGCCTGTTGCTCGCTGCCGGCGACGTCATCGTCGGCTGGCTGCTGCTGCGTCAGGCCGACGTGGCCGCCAAGGCACTCGCTGCCGGCGCCACCGGTGCCGACGCCGACTTCTACACCGGCAAGATCGCCGCCGCCAGCTTCTTCGCTCGCACTGTGCTCCCGCTGCTGGCCGGCGAGCGCGCGGTCTGCGAGATGACGGACAACTCCCTCATGGACGTTCCAGAGTCGGCATTCTGATCGACACCGGATCGCGCTGAGCGGTCACACTGAGCGCTGTCAGAGGCCGCGGGGTTCGCCCCCGCGGCCTCTGCTCATGCCCTGAACGACGAACGAGCCGCAGAGCGGAATGCTCTGCGGCTCGCGGGCGTGTGAGGTGGGTCAGACGCGACCGTGGGGGTCGATGCCGTCGTCGACCGTGGTGGTGCGGCGGGATACGACGGTGCGCGCGCGGCTCATCGCCATCGCGGCGACGATGGACGTCACCAGACCGGCGGCCATGAGGATGTACCCGATCATCTGGAGGTTGACGCCCGGAAGCGCATCGCTGACGGCGAACGACAGGATCGCGCCGAGGGCGATGAGGAAGATTCCGAAACCGATGGACATGCTGCCTCCGTAGGTGGGTTGATCCCGTTCATCATCGGCAGCTCACCCCGCGTTCCCGAGGCATTTACTGGGGCGGTTGCGGGATCTTGGCCCTCGGTAGGCAATATTCAGACCTTCCGATGGCGTTGACCTGACCGTGACTTCTACGACGCGTGTCCCCCTGTCGATCCTCGATCTCGCCCCGGTGAGCTCCGGGTCCACCGCTGCCGATGCTCTGCGCAACAGCACGCTGCTGGCTCAGGAGGCCGAGCAGGCCGGTTACACGCGTTTCTGGATGGCCGAGCACCACGGCAGCGTGACATTCGCGAGCTCGGCGACGTCGGTGCTGCTCGCCCACATTGCCAGCCACACGGAGTCGATCCGCGTGGGCTCGGGCGGGGTCATGCTCCCCAACCACGCGCCGCTCATGGTGGCCGAGCAGTACGGCACGCTCGCGACGCTGTACGGGGACCGGATCGACCTCGGACTGGGCCGCGCTCCGGGCACCGACCAGATCACGGCCGCTGCCCTGCGCCGCGGCACCGGGGATCTACGGGACTTCGCCGCCGACGTGGCCGACCTCGCCACCCTGTTGGGCGACCGTGAGGCGCCAGGTCAGGATGGCCTGCGCGTGCGTGCGCTGCCCGGTGAGGGAACCAAGGTGCCGCTGTGGATGCTCGGCTCGTCACTCGGTGGCGCGCAGGTCGCCGCGGTGCTGGGGCTGCCGTTCTCGTTCGCCTCGCACTTCGCCCCCGCAGCCATCGAGCAGGCCTTCGCCGTCTACCGCAGCCACTTCGCCGCCGACGCGCACACGGCCCAGATCGAGAAGCCGTACGTCATGGCCGGCGTCAACGTCATCGCGGCGCCCACCACCGAGGAGGGCAAGCACCTCGCGACGTCGGCCGCCGCGATGAAGACGCGCATCATGACCGGCCGACTCGCTCCGCTGGACCCGCCCGGTGAGGGCATCGTCGACGAGCTGCGCGGCACTGGCCCTGCCTTCGCCCCCACCGGCGGCGGACTCGACATGTCGTTCTCTGCCGTCGGCACGCCCGACGAGGTCGTCGGCCACCTCGACGCGCTCGTCGAGCGGTACGACATCGACGAGCTCATCGTCACCACCTACACGTGGGACCCGGAGTTGCGTCGACGCAGCTACCGCCTGCTCGCCGAGGCGTGGGGACTCACGCCCGCGTGAGAACGCCGCTCGACGTACCTGCCGCAGTTCGATCGGCAGCCGGTCACAGCACCGGTCAGGCGCTGATTCCTTCGTCCGCGAGAGCCTGCGCGAAGCGCTGACGCGCGCGCTGCCACACGGGCCCGTCGGGCAGGGAGAGCATCGTCGGCAGCAGGTCGGCCGAGTACGTCGCGGCGGCCTCGGCCGGGAGGAGCGAGGGCAGGTTGTCGATGGCAATGATGCGCACTGCCGGGGCCCCGGGGGTGGAGTCTGCGGCGCGCAGCTCGCGTACCGGCTGCGGCCACGTCGTGATGTCGTCGTAGACGGGCAACACGTTGAGGTCGGAGGTGACGTCGCAGGTCACGTCGCTGATGACGGCGAGGCGACGGCCCGGGGTGTCGAGGTCGGCCTCGGTGACGAACGGCGGCACAGCGCTGGACACCATCACGCAGTTGACGAGGATGTCGTGCGCGAGCAGCGCCTCCTTGTCGAGGTTGCGGGTCTGCTCGAGATCCCAGCGCGTCGGCTCGATGCCTGCGGCCACGAGGGCGTCGCACGCGCCGCGTCCACTGCGCCCCAGGGCGCCGATGACCAGCGCAGTCGCGCCCTCGGCGCCCTCGCTGCCCTGCGCCAGCAGCGCGTCGAGGTCTGTCTTGGAACGCCGTGCCATGTCGGATTCGAGCTGCCCCCGGTGCTCGAGAACGGCCAACGCCGCGCCCACGTACCCGGCCCAGTAGCCGAACGCGGCGACGCGACGGCCGTCGTCGTCGACGAGGTATTCGAGGTCGAGCAGCGTGCCGCCACCCTCGACGAAGCGCGACAGCAGGTGCGCGGCTCCGTGCTGGTGCTTGTAGGCGTGGCCGAAGTAGATGTGGTCGCGCAGCGGGCCGTCACCGTCGGGAAGCTCCTTGAGTCCCACGATGATCGCCTCGGCCGGGGCGGTCTCCCACGACCCCGTCGGCGCGGTCGTGCAGCCGACGGCCTCGTACTCGGCGAGGGTGAACGCCCGCTGGGGGCACTCCTCGACGACGATGGAGAAGCCGTCGTCGATGAGGGCACGAGCGCTCTCGGGCGAGATCGCCGCGCGCCCTTCACCGCGACGCGTCTCGTGTCGTAGCCAGAGGAGGGGTCGGGCGGCGGCCATGGGTGGCTCCTTCGTTGTTCGGGCGGTGCGGCGAGCCTTTCACACCTGTCCGGCGGTGGGAGGTGCCTCGACCAGGATGAATCGGTCGGTCAGCACCGGGAAGGACTCGCGGAACTCACGAGCCGCTGCGGGGTCGGCGTGCGCCACGAGGATTTCGGCCGACTCCCCCGCCACGGCGAGCTCGGTTCCGGTCGCATCGATGACAGCGCTGTGGGCGGCCATGGGGGTCCGGCCGTCGGTTCCTGCGGCTCCCGCTCCGACGACGAGAAGCTGGTTCTCTGCAGCACGGGCACGGAGGAACGCCGACCAGGCCGCCAGCCGCGCCTTGGGCCAGGAGGCGGGCACGATGACGGCCTCGGCGCCGGCGTCGACGAGCAGCCGAAAGAGTTCGGGAAAGCGCAGGTCATAGCAGGTGGCGAGGCCGGTGCGCAGGGTCGTGCCGTCGCGCAGCGGCAGGTCGAGCACCCCGAGCCGGGTGCCCGCAGTGAGCAGATCGGCCTCCGACCCGCCGGCACGCATGAGGTGCAGCTTGCGGTACGTGGTCAGTACCTCGCCGTCCGGGCCGAGGACGACGGCGGTGTTGTGCAGCTCCCCGTGCTCGTCCCGCTCGATGATGGCGCCCACGTGGACGACTGCACCGCAGCGCCGGGCGACCTCGGCCATGGCCGACACCGTCGGACCGTCGATGCTCTCGGCGCGCTCGGCCCAGACCTTCGCCCGAAACGCGCCCACGGCCCACAGCTCGGGCAACACGATGAGGTCGACGTCCTCGCCCTCCAGCCGCGACACGCTGCGCTCGCTCACGGCTCGCAGCAGCTCCGGCAGGGGCGCGTCGTCGTCATAGGAGGTCTGGACGACGGCGATCTTCATGGCGGATCATTCTCCCTTGGCGTGGCGGGCACGGGAGCGGGCCTCTTCGGCCTCCTCGGCGCGCCGCAGGGCCTCGCCGCGCTGACGCATCGCCTCGTTGTAGGCCTCCAGCTCGGCGTCGTGGTCGCGCAGCGCCTGTCGGTCCATGCGCTTGGCCTCGTGCTCGTCGGAGCGCATCCACGTGACCGCCACCATCAGGGCGAGGAACAGCATCGGGAACTCGCCGATGCCCCAGGTGATTCCGCCGCCGTCCATCTGGTCGGCCAGCAGGTCACCGACCCATGGCAGGTTGAGCTGGGTGAAGTACGACTCCCCGAGCAGCGTCGTCATCGAGATGATCGCGATGCCGAAGAACGCGTGGAACGACATGGTGGCGAACAGCAGCACCAGCCGCAGCGACGCGGGCCAGCGGCGCGGACCGGGATCGACACCGATCAGGGACCAGCAGAAGACGTACCCGGCGAGCATGAAGTGCACGACCATGGCGACGTGCCCGACGTGTGTGCGGAGGGCCACCTCGAACAGTGGCGTGAAGTAGAAGATGTAGAGGCTGCCCGCGAAGTTGAATCCGGCGATCACGGGGTTGGCCCAGAAGTTCATCCACCGGGAGTGGGCCGTGGCCAGCAGGATCTCGCGCGGTCCCATGGTCTTGTCGCGGCGGGCCTTGAGTGCGCGTGAGGCGAGCGTCAGCGGCGCACCGAACGCCAGCAACGGGGGGCAGCCCATCGTCAGCATCATGTGCATGAGCATGTGCGAGGAGAACGTCAGGCGGCCGTAGATGCCGGGGGCGCCGCTCGTCGTCCAGACGAACAAGGCCCAGCCGAGGGTCCAGAGGACGGTGCGCATCATCGGCCAGGCGTCACCGCGACGGTGCAGGCGCACCACGGCGGCGATGTAGAGCCCGACGGCGAGCAGCGCTGCGGCGAGGAAGATCCAGTCGGGGCGGAACGCGAGGAACCAGTCCGACGTGGTGGGGGCGCCGGGGTCGGGGTAGCCGGTCAGCGAGGTGACGATGTCGGGCGACTCCTGCTGCGACACCGGGGGCGCCGTGCGCGAGAGTGCCACGGCGACGCCCATAGCGGCCGACATCAGGGCGACCTCCATGGTCGCGAGGCCGGCGAACGCCCGCCCGTCACGGTCGTCGGTGAGCAGACGCCCCACCAGCGACGAGCGCATCTTCCACCCGACCACGCCGAGGACGACGAACACGACGATCTTGGCGAGCAGCAACATGCCGTAGGTCGTGGCCCATCCGCTCAGACTCGAGATGCGCAGCGAGGCGTTGAGGATGCCCGAGATCGCGATGCCCGCGTAGGCCCACAGGGCCAGGTGCGAGTAGCGAGCGGCGACGGTGCCGAGGTCGGCGCCGAGCGTCGGGCGCAGGATCACGAGGGCGGCCAGACCACCCATCCAGACGGCCGCGGCGGCCATGTGGACGGCCAGGGAGTTGACCGCGGTGTCGTGAGCGGCCGCGCCTGCCGAGTGTCCGATGAGGGCGAGGATCAGCACGGAGACGACGGCGAGCGCCGCGGCCCACGTGATCGCGGTCGGGGTGCGCGCACCGGCGGCCAGCAGCGTCGCGGCGAGCGCAACCAGCGTGCTGATCATGATGATGCGGAAGTAGGCGAACTCCCACAGCACCGACGCCACCTGCGCGCCGAACGTCGGGTCGCTCACGTGGATGCCCGAGATGTTGGAGATCGACAGGATCAACAGAACCAGGGAGGCGAGGACCCACACCGACCCGGTGACCACAGCGATCCGGCAGGCGGTGCGGCGTCGGTCGGTCGAATTGCGTTCGGGGACGATGGTTCCGGCCAACAGGAGCAGACCGATCGTCAGGGAGGCACTGACGTCGAGGAGGACTCGCGCCACGGGCAATCCGTATCGGGCGATGGCGCCGCCGTCGTCGAACCCGGCCAGGCCGGCGAAGATGCCTCCGACCAAGCCCGCGAGCACCACCGTGACCACACCGACCGCCACCGCCAGACCCGCGAGACCCGCCCGCGGCGTCGGAGAAACAGAAGTGTGGACCCGCTCCGAGATGGCCATGACGCCCAGCCTAGTTAGGGTGGGGCCATGCCTATGCACCCGGCCGCTCCCGAAGAATTGTCCGGACTCGTCGACGCCTATACCCAGACCGCGCAGGCCGTCATCGACCTCGCGTTCCCGTGCTCCGACGCCGACTTCGCCAAGCCGACGGAGTGCCCCGGTTGGACGGTGAAGGACCAGCTCTCCCACATCGTCTCGGTCGAGAGCATGCTCATCGGCCGTCCCGACCCCGAGGTGGAGGTGCCCGACTACGAGCACCTGCGCACCCCCCGCAACCGCGGGATCGAGATGGGCGTCGAGTTGCGCCGTTCCCGTTCGGGCGCCGAGGTCGTGCAGGAGTTGCAGCAGGTCATGGCCCGTCGCCTGGGCCAGCTCAACGACCTCAAGGACCACGCGCACGACGACCCCGAGCAGATCATCGTCGACATGCCTATGGGCCAGATGCCTGTCATCAAGGCCCTACGCCTGCGCATCAACGACCTGTGGTGCCACGAGCAGGACATCCGCGCCGCGCTGGGTCGCCCCGGCAACCTCGACTCGGCCGCCGCCGCGGTGTTCACCCAGACGGTGCTCGACGCCCTGCCCGGCATCGTCGTCAAGCGGGCCGGGGTCCAGCCCGGTCGTGTCGTCATGGTCGAGCTGACCGGCCCCGTCGTCGCCCGCAGCGGTGTTCGCGTGGAGACGGACGAGCAGGGCGAGGTCCGCGGTCACCTCATGTTCACCGGTGGCGTCGACGAGACCGGCCCCATCCCGGTCATCGGCAAGACCACGAGCATCCAGATGAGCACCGAGGCCTTCACCCGTCGCGCCGCCGGTCGCCGCTCCACCGAGGAGCTGCACTACAGCGTCCACGGTGACGAGGCCACCGCCCGCAAGGTGCTCGACGAGCTCGTCATCACCCCCTGACCTTCGGGCAACGCCCATCGAGGCGATGAGCCCCTGACCTGCGCCATCCCGGCGTGGTCCGGGGCTTTCGTCGTTGACGGCCGCGGTGCGCTGGTCATTCATCCTCAACCGAATCGGCCGAGTCGGCCGCTGCCGGGGAAGGACAGGAGAGAATCGGGCCATGAACACCCCTCACCCCGCAGCCCTCGCAGCAGGCGGCGTCTCGATCGCGTTCGGCCTGGCAGCAGTCGTCGGTCTCGCCCCGGAGGCGACGCCCCGGTTGGTCGCCACTCCCGTCGAGGTGCACGACCACAAGCCGTACCACCCGCCGATCAACCAGCCCTACACGACGGCCGTCGATCTGTGCCTCGACCGCGAGGGCAAGGCGGAGATCACCGGTGTCACCTCCCCCACCGGTGCGCCGGCCGTCAAGCGGATCGGCGAGGCGACCGGAGGCAACCCGGTCATCACCGCCGTGTGCCCGGGCGCGCACGGCGGTGGCGGCGAGGCTCACGCGGCCAATGGTCAGCGGGTGCCGATCGTGCTTGAAGGCTTCTCCCCCAAGGGTGCGCGCAACACGATCGTGCGGGTCACGTACACCCTCGAGGGTGTGGAGGGGACGCAGCAGGCCGACATCGTCCTGCCCGCGATGACGCAGCGGCTCGTCTGAGCGGCGGCTTCCGGCTACGGTCACGATCCGCAGGTCGAGACCGAGTCCAAGAATGTGGCGATGTGGTCGCGGGAGTGACCTCAGCGCTACATCCTGACCTTCGGCCTTGGGCACATCCTCGACGTGGACACTCGAGACGGCGCCGGGTCGACCAGCGCGGGGCAATGACGACGACAACGCCGGGCCCGCGACTGCAGACCCGGCGTTCTGTCGTATGTGCTCAGCCCCAGACGAGTCCCTTGGCGGGGTCGTGGAGGACTGCAGCGATGTCGGCGAGGAAGCGGGAGCCGAGGTCACCGTCGATGAGACGGTGATCGAAGCTCAAGCCCAGCTGGGTGACCCAGCGCGGCTCGATGCGCTCGTCGGCGCCCTCACCCACGACCCACGGCATGCGCCGCACGGCACCGAACACGAAGATCGCCGACTCCCCCGGGTTGATGATCGGGGTACCCGTGTCGACGCCGAAGACGCCCACGTTGGTGATCGTGATCGTGCCGCCCGACATGTCCGCCGGCTGCGTGCGACCCGACCGGGCCGTGTCGACCAGCGTGCCCATCGCCTCGGCGAGCTCCCGCATCGTCATCGCGTCCGCATCCTTGATGTTCGGAACGATGAGCCCACGAGGCGTCGCCGCAGCGATACCGAGGTTGACGTAGTTCTTCTGAACGATGACCCCGCCACCCGTAGCCGGGTCGTTGTCGACCCACTGCGCGTTGACGCCCGGGTTGCGCTTGCACGCCAGCAGCAGCGCCTTGGCCACGACGAGCAGCGGCGTCACCTTGACGTCCCGGAACTCTCGGTCGGCCTTGAGGCGCTCCACGAGCTCCATCGTCGCGGTCACATCGACCGTCACGAACTCCGTGACGTGCGGAGCGGTGAACTTGCTGCCGCTCATCGCCTGCGCCGTCATCTTGCGAACACCCTTGACCGGGATCCGTGTCTCCCGCTCGCCCGCCGCACGCGGCACAGCAGCGACACCTGCAGACGCGGGCACGTCGGACGCAACGGTCTGTGCCGACGCGGCCGAACCTCCGGCGAGGAACGCCTCGACGTCGGCGCGGGTGATGATCCCGTTCTTTCCGCTGCCTGTGACCGACGCCAGATCCACGCCGTTGTCCTTGGCGAACTTGCGCACCGGCGGCTTGGCCAACGGCCGACCCGAGCGAACCGGGGCCTGCGCTGCAGGAGCCTGCGCAGCCGGAGCAACCGGTGCAGCCGGTGCCGGAGCAGCTACCGGAGCCTTCGCTGCCGGAGCAGGCGAGGGTGCCGGAGCGGCAGGCGCGGAGGCCGGAGCAGGAGCGCCACGACGACGACGGCGGGTGGTGGATCCGGCGATCTCGCCGTAGCCGACGAGGTTGGGCTCGCGCTTGGCCTCGTCCTTGGCAGCCGCCGGCGCAGCAGCTTCGGCGGCGCCCTCGACGCGGATCGTGATGATCGGAGCGCCGACGGCGACCTCGGTGCCTTCGGCCTCGAGGATGTCGACGACGGTGCCGTCCCACGGGATCGGCAACTCCACCAACGACTTGCTCGTCTCGACCTCGACGACGACCTGGTTGACCTTGACCGTGTCGCCGGGCTTGACCTTCCACGACACGATCTCGGCCTCCGTCAGGCCTTCACCCGGGTCCTGCAGGTTGAAAGTCTTGATCACGCCACCGGCAGAACCGCCGGCGCCCCCAGAAGCCGGGGCGACGTCGTCGACCGTGGTGGAGGCGGGCGCCTCGGTGTCGACGGCGAAACCCCACCCGTCACCGGAGTCACTCGGTGGGGTGGCCTGAGCGTCGGGGACAGCATCCTCGGCGCCGGCGACCTCGATCGTGATGATCGGCGCGCCGACCTCGACGTCGGTGCCCTCGGCGACGAGCAGCTCGGCGACGGTGCCGTCCCACGGGATCGGCAACTCCACCAACGACTTGCTCGTCTCGATCTCGACGACGATCTGGTTGACCTTGACCGTGTCGCCGGGCTTGACCTTCCAGGTCACGATCTCGGCCTCGGTGAGGCCTTCGCCCGGGTCCGGCAGGTTGAACGTCTTGACAGCCATGAGTGCTCCTTGCCGGATCAGTAGGAGAGGACGGTGTCCACGCCGGCGAGGACGCGGTCGAGATCGGGCAGGTGGAGGTGCTCGAGCTTGCTCGGCGGGTACGGGATGTCGTATCCGGCGACGCGCTCGACGGGAGCCTCCAGGTGGTAGAAGCAGCGCTGCATGGCCTGGGCCGCGATCTCGGCACCGAGGCCGAGGAACTTGCTCGCCTCATGCGCCACGACCAGACGACCTGTCTTCTGCACCGAGGTGCTGATCGCGCCGATGTCGAGCGGGTTGAGTCCGCGCAGTTCGACGACCTCGATCGAGGTGCCCTCGGCCTCGGCCGCAGCCGCCGCCTGCACGCAGGTCTTGACCATCGGACCCCACGTCACGAGGGTGACGTCGCTTCCCTCACGCAGCACCACGGCCTCGTCCATGCCACGCGGGGCCGAGATCTTGTCGAGGTCGACCTCCATCTTCTCGTGGTAGCGCCGCTTGGGCTCGAAGAACATCACCGGGTCGTCCGAGGCGATGGCCTGCTGGATCATCCAGTAGGAGTCCTCGGCGTTGCTGCACGTGACGACCCGCAGGCCGGCGCTGTGCAGGAAGTACGACTCGTTGGACTCGCTGTGGTGCTCGACGGCACCGATGCCGCCGCCGTAAGGAACCCGGACGACGATGGGCAGCCGTACGTGCCCGTGCGAGCGCGCCGGCATCTTGGCCAGCTGGCTCGTGATGTGGTCGAACGCCGGGTAGATGAACCCGTCGAACTGGATCTCGACGACGGGCCGGTAGCCGCGCAGGGCGAGACCGACGGCCGTGCCCGCGATGCCGGACTCCGCGAGCGGGGTGTCGATGACGCGGTCCTCGCCGAAGTCCTTCTGCAGGCCCTCGGTGATCCGGAAGACGCCACCGAGCTTGCCGACGTCCTCGCCCATGACGAGGACCTTGGGGTCCTTCTCCATCGCGCGGCGCAGGCCCGTGTTGATGCCCTTGCCCAGGGTGAGCTTGGTGCCCATCACGCCTCCTGCGTCTCGAAGCCGGCCTGGTACTCCTCGAACTCCGCACGCTGCTCGGCGAGGGGTGCGTGGGGGTCGACGTAGGTGTGCTCCCAGAGCATCGAGCTCGGCGGGTCGGGCATCTGCTGCACGCCGGCCCGGATCCTCGCCGCTAACGCGTCGGCCTCGCGGTCGACCTCCTCGAAGAACGCCTCCTCGGTCTCGTGCAGCGAGAGGAGGAACTTCTTGAGCCGGGTGAGCGGGTCACGCTCGCGCCACAGCTCGACCTCGGCGGAGTCGCGGTACTTCGTGGGGTCGTCCGAGGTGGTGTGCGCGCCCATGCGGTAGGTGTAGGCCTCGATGAGGAACGGGCCCTGGCCGCTGCGGGCGTGTTCGAGCGCGTGCTGGGAGACGGCGTAGCAGGCGAGGACGTCGTTGCCGTCGACCCGCACGCCCGGGAACCCGAAGCCGCTCGCGCGTTCGTAGAGGGGGTTGCGCGTCTGCCGCACGTTGGGCTCGGAGATCGCCCACTGGTTGTTCTGGCAGTAGAAGACGACCGGCGCCTGGTTGACCGCGGCGAACACGAAGGACTCCATGATGTCGCCCTGCGCCGTGGCGCCGTCACCGAAGAACGTGACCACGGCGGTGTCGCGCTCGGGGTCGCCGGTGCCGTAGTCACCGTCGCGCTGCACGCCCATCGCGTAACCGACCGCGTGGAGCGCGTTGTTGCCGATGACGATCGTGTACAGGTGGCAGCGCTTCTCGTCGGGGTCCCACCCGCCGTGGCTGCAGCCGCGGTACATGCTCATGATCGACAGCGGGTCGACGTCCTTGCACCAGGCCACACCGTGCTCGCGGTAGGCGGGGAAGGCGTAGTCCTGCGGCTTCATGGCCCGGCCGATGCCGATCTGTGCGGCCTCCTGCCCGAGCAGACCCGGCCACAGGCCGAGCTCACCCTGACGCTGCAGGGCCGTGCCCTCCAGGTCGAGGCGCCGGATCAGGGCCATGTCGCGGTACAGACGACGGCCGTCCTCCTCGGTGAGGGCATCCACGTACGGGTCGTACGGGAGGTTCACCTCGTTACGGATTCGCTGGCCGTCCTTGTCGATGAAGCGGATGGCCTCGGGGCCGCCGTCGTAGTACGGCGAACCGATGGTGCTCTCGTGGTGCTTGACGCCTTCACCTGAAAAGTCGAAAGCTCTTGCAACTCCGTTGTCGCTCATAGGCACTCCTTCGTGGAGAGTGGGACGGCACCACTGGACCCGGGGCGGGGTGGGCACCGGGGCGTCGCCCGGCACCGTCGACCTGGGCGTGTCCGAACGACGGTAACCCGTGCGGCAGTGTCGACGGGCGTGTTCGGTATTACTGACGCGCGCTCTGTATCTGTGCCTGGCTGCGGTCGATAGGCAGTCATGTCGTCGTCCCACTCCCCGCGCAGATCGTCGCGCCCGCCGGTGGGAGCAGTGGCGGCCCTGCTCACAGTGGGTGCTCTGGCCCTGGCGCTGTGGGGCGCGACGTTCTGGCACCTCGGCACGACCGGTGGAGCGATGCTCACCCAGCCGCAGGCGAACGGCGCCGTGGTGAGTTGCGCGGGCAGCCCGCAACCCGGTTGCTCGGTGCGCTACACCACCCCGGAGGGGAGCGTGCAGACCCGCATCCTCGACCGACCCGGCCTCATCGGGGTGGGCCCCGGCGAGAACGTCCCGGTGACGATCGCCGAGGACGGCAGCATCGGCGTCGCCGGATGGCGCGCCTGGACGGACGGACTCATCCTGCTCGTCCTCGCCATCGCGGTCACGTCGGGCGCATTCCGGTGGCTCGAGCGTGTGCTCCGCGCCGGCGACGAACTGACGACCTTCGACCTCGACGAGGGCTACGGACGGGGCATGTACCGGCACCGCGACGCCGGCTGAGGCAGTGCCTGCAGCCGGCGTCGTGATGCGCGGCGAGCGTCGATCTGTGGGGCCGCGCAGGCCCGGAGTGTCTGCTCAGACGCCGGCCTTGCCCATGAACGCCTCAGCCACGGACAGCAGGCGGCTGTTGGCCTCGACGGCCTCGATCGAGACCCGCACGCCCTCGTCGCCGAAGGGCCGCACGGAGAGGCCCGCGGCATCGGCGGCGGCGGCGAACTCCTGGGTGCGATCTCCTAGCGGCAACCACACGAAGTTGGCCTGAGTCTCGGGAACGTCGTAGCCGAGCTCGCGCAAACCGGCGAACACACGCGAGCGTTCGCCGACGAGCGCCTCGACCCGCTCCACGAGCTCCGCCTTGGCGGCGAAGGAGGCGAGGACGGCCTGAACGGCCATGTCGGTGACGGCGAAGGGGATGACCACCGAACGCAGAGACGCGGCGACCTCGGCGTGTGCGACGGCGTATCCGACACGAAGTCCGGCCAGGCCGTAGGCCTTGCTGAACGTGCGCAGCACGAGCACGTTGGGGTAGCGGCGGTAGACGTCCAGGGCGTCGGGCGACCCGGGGTCGCGGACGAATTCGAGGTAGGCCTCGTCGAGGACGACGAGCACGTCGGAGGGCACCCGCTCGAGAAAGCGCTCGAGTTCGTCGCGGTGGACGACCGTGCCGGTGGGGTTGTTGGGGGTGCAGACGAGCACGACGCGGGTGTCGCGGGTGATGGCGTCGGCCATGGCGTCGAGGTCGTGGCGGCCGTCCTCGGTGACGGGCACCTGCACCGAGCGAGCGCCCGAGAGCGCCACCATGATCGGGTAGGCCTCGAAGCTGCGCCACGCGTAGACGACCTCGTCACCGGCCTCGCATGACGCCGTGATGATGGCGCTCAACACACCGGAGCTGCCGGTGCCCGTGACGATCTCGTCGGCGGAGACACCGATCTCGGCGGCGACGGCCTCGCGCAGTGCGGTGGTCCCCATGTCGGGGTAGCGGTTCATCTTCTCCGCGGAGCGCGCGACGGCCTCCATGACCCCCGGCAGCGGGGGGTAGGGGTTCTCGTTGCTGCTCATCTTGTAGGAGACGACGTCGGGGATGACCGTCGGCGGACGACCCGGCTTGTAGACCGGCACTCCACCCAATGCATCCCTCAATCGGACTGTGGGGCGTTCCGATTCGATTCCTCGCTCGGTCATGACGTCTCCTCCTACGGTCACGGCCGCGCTCGTGGCACGGCAGGTCTGAAACACCTTTGCACGCCAGGCCCGGCCTCGCGGGAGAAATCTAGGGCACGGCACCGACAGCGGGCGGGACCGTACGGGTGATGCCTGCCCGTCGGGCCTGCCACAGCAGCAGTGCAGCGGCCAGGAGCGAGACGAGCAGTGAGATCAGTGCAGCATCCATGCTCCCTGTGGTCGTCTCGTCGATGTAGCCCTCGTTGACCGTGCCGGTGAGGATGCCCAGCGAGATCGCGAACACGTTGTTGACCACATGGATCGCGATGGCGGCCTCAAGCCCGCCGGTGCGCCAAGAGAGGTAGACGCAGGCCACGGCCATCCCCACGAGGTCGAGGAGGATCCACGGATCCGGCGAGCCGTGGGCCGCACCGAACAGTGCTCCGGACACGACGCACGAGGCGACCAGACCCACGATCGGATTCCGAAACCACGAGCCGACGGTGACGAGCACGAACCCGCGGAACAGGTACTCCTCACCGGCTGCCTGCAACGGGGTCATGAGCACGGCCATCGCGAGCAACGCGGGCCACTCGTCGGGGAGATTCACCTCGACCCCTCCGTCGAGAACCGCGCCGACGCCCAGGTAGAGCAGCCAGAGGGGCGTCAGTGTCACCAGACACCGCACCAACCACCCCCACCGCACGCGGCCTTCGACAGAGTGCAGAAACCGCACCTTGACCGGATACGCGATGGCGATGGCACCCAATGCCAGGGGGATGAGCGCGACCAACGTGAGATTGATGATGAACACGGTGAACGGATCGCTCATATCCAACTCGGCCGAGGCTGCGAGCGCGTCCTCCCCACCGGTCAGGTAGAGCACCAGCGAGTAGACGACCACGAGGGCGATCATGGCGACGAGGGCGAACACCGCCACGAGCACCCACGCGAGGACTCCATGCCACCAGCGCGTGCGCGGCGTGCGGAACACCTGCGGATACGCGCTATCGATCAGGGGCAACGTCAGCGGCTCTCCCGCTTCGGGTCGCGGTTGGAACACCAGTCCGCCGACAGGGAGCCCCGCGGCGGGTCGGCTGGAGCCTCGGCGCGGCACGGCGTCAGGATTCATACCGCCATCCTGCCAAGCGCATCGCGGTCGTGAATCAGCCGACGGTCTCGGGCAGCGCGACGAAAGTCGGGTTCGCGGCGCTCAGGAGGTCAGTCGTCGGTGCTCGCCCCGTTGCCGTGGCCGCTGTTTCCGTTGCCACCGCGGTTGCCGTTGCCGTTGCCGTTGTTGCCACGATTGTCGTTGCCGCGATCGTCGTTGCCACGGCCGTTGTCGGAGTTTCCGTTGCCGTTGTTGCCGCGGCCGTTGGAGGGCGCGTCGCTGCGCGGCGGGGCGACCTGCTCGTCGCGACGCTTCTGCTCCCGCTGGCGCTGACGCTCTTCGCGGCGCTGCTGCTGTTCACGTTGACGCTGCTCGCGGCGCTGTTGCTGCTGCCGTTGGTCGCCCCGGTTGTCGGCCCCCTGGCTCGGTGCCGGTTGCGCGGGCGCGGATGGCGTCTCCTGCGGCGCGCTGGGG
>DAMDJY010000058.1:0-19645 GCA_032100225.1 Mobilicoccus sp. | reverse complement strand
CCGCCGAGCGTCGGGTCGGCCTCGGGGGAGAGGACGAGCACGCGCCGACCCGCGCGGGCCAGCAATAGGGCCGTCGTCATGCCCGCGAGCCCGGCACCGACGACGACCGCGTCGGGGCGGTGGTGCTTCTGCGTCATCTGGGGCGCCATCTGCGGCGACGCCGCCTGTGACAGGTGAGTCATGACGCTCACCTCAGCTCATCGCCAGCATGCGGTCGACGGCCAGGCGCGCGCGGTCGGCGACGGCCGGGTCGAGGGTGACCTCGAACGTGCCGGTCTCCAGTGTGCGGCGGATCTTGGCCAGGGTGTTGCGCTTCATGTGGGGGCACATGTTGCAGGGGCGGATCATCTCGACGTGGGGGTTGGCTGCGGCGATGTTGTCGCTCATCGAGCATTCGGTGATGAGCGCGAGGCGCTCGGGGGAGGTCTGCTCGACGTAGCTCTGCATCTGGGCGGTCGACCCTGCGAAGTCGGCGGCCTGGACGACATCGGGTGGGCACTCCGGGTGCGCGACGACGACGACGCCGGGGTGACCCTCGCGGATCTCGGCGATGTCGGCGGGCGTGAATCGCTCGTGGACCTCGCAGGCGCCGGGGTGGGTGACGACCTCGATGCCGGCGCGTTCGGAGATGTTTCGGGCGAGGTACTGGTCGGGGATCATGATCGCCTTGTCGACGCCCCACTCGGCCGTCACGTGGCGCAGGATCTCGACGGCGTTGCCCGAGGTGCAGCAGATGTCGGACTCCGCCTTCACCGCTGCGCTCGTGTTGACGTAGGTGATGACCGGCAGGCCCGGGTTCTCCGCGCGCAGGCGTCGCACGTCCTGCGGCGTGATGCTCTCCGCGAGAGAGCAGCCGGCCCGAAGGTCGGGTACGAGCACCGTGACCTCGGGGTTGAGGAGCTTGGCGGTCTCTGCCATGAAGTGCACCCCGGCGAGCACGAGGACGTCGGCGTCGACATGCTGGGCCTCGCGGGCGAGGGCGAGGGAGTCCCCGACGATGTCCGCGACGCCGTGAAAGATCTCCGGCGTCTGGTAGTTGTGCGCCAGCACGACCGCGTTCTTCTCGGCCTTGAGGGCGTGGATCGCGTCGATGTCGTCGGCGAACGTCGCCCATTCGACGTGGGGGACGACGTGCTCCACCCGCTCGTACAGCCGCTCGCTGGGGCGCGGGGTCGGGGTCAGGAGTGCCTCGCTCATGGTGTCTCTCCCGTGTCGGGGGCTTGTGGCGGGACTGAGCATAACCCTTTTGGCTCGGTATGAGTAGAACTCTGTGGCGAATGGGGTCGCGCGCACTCGCCGGAGGGGAGTTCAGCATGTCCCCGCCGTGCGGCGTGTGACTGCAGCCGCTCTTACAGGGTGAATTCACTTTCCGTGCATCACTTGGACCGGTACGGACGCTGGACGCCGGGCCTAGGGTCGGTGTGGGCCAGCACAATCGGCCGATGACACGGCACGGGGGTGTCGTGCTGATCCCAGGGGTAATCACCATGCGTCGTTCCGTCGGTCTGACCGTTGTTCTTCTCGTAGGAGCCTTGGGTGTTGCGCCTGCGGTCGCGGCCCCTACTTCGTCCCAGCCCTCAGCCACCTCCGCCGAGCGCGTCACGCTGCTGACTGATTCGTTCTTGCAGAAGCCCGAGCCGCGAGCGGTTTCGGTGGTGTGGTTCACCGAGTTGAAGCAGTCGGCGCAGCACGTCGTCGTGGTGGGTGAGGCTGCCCCGGTGGTGTCGCGGGACGAGGTCGTCGCGGCTGTCAAGGCGGGGAAGAGCCACCTGCGTCACGGCCGGCTGTCGGCGCGGCTGGTCCACGCCGGGACGACGCCGATGACCCGCCTGCGTGAGGACTTCGAGTCCCAGTGGGGGTCGGCAAAGGTCGAGCAGGGGCGCTACGTGCGCCGCGCGGTTCAGCGTCACGAGGCGCGCATCGACCGTCTCCAGCCGGGCAAGCGGGTTGCCTATCGGGTGGTGTCGCTGACCAGCGACGGGGCCGCCATGTCGGCTGCGGCGACGCTGAGCACGGCGCCGCCGAAGGGCAAGGGCGCCAAGATCCTCCTGACGAGCGACCACCAGGCGATGAACAACACCCCGGCAGCCATGGAGGTCGCCGAGCAGACCGCCGGTGGGCCGTTCGACGCGGTGTTCTACGCCGGTGACCTGGCCAATCAGCCCGACCGTGCCTCGGAGTGGTTCGACGGCAACCGCGGCGTCTCGTTCTTCCCGGTTCTGCAGGGCCGCACCTTGCACGCCTCGACCCACGGCGAGCAGTACCGCGGCGGGGCGATCATCCAGCACGCGCCGCTGTTCACCACGATCGGCAACCACGAGGTCCAGGGCCGTTACGACGGCGTCAAGGGCATCGGGGAATCGTTCAACAACCCCCGGCCCCGTGCGGTGGCCGAGGCCATGTACGAGAAGGTCGCCGCGCAGGCCAACCCCGGCAATGACCCCGAGGTCAAGGCGCGCTGGATCGAGGATCACTCGTTCTCCACGCGGACCTACGAGGAGTTGTTCTCCCTGCCCGCGTCGGCCTCAGGTCGTGAGACGTATTACGCCACGACCCTGGGCGACGTTCGCCTGATCTCCCTGTTCGCCACCCGCAACTGGACCAACGGAACCGCCGAACCGGATCCGATCAAGCGGGACAAGAACAGCCGCTTCACAGCCGCTTCCAGGAGTCCGCCGCCGCAGTGGCCGGCCCGAGCAAGCGAGGCCACGGGGAGATGATCTTCAAGTCCCTGGCCAAGGGATCACAGCAGTACGAATGGCTCAAGCGGGAGCTGAACAGCCGGGAGTTCCGTAAGGCGAAGTACAAGATCGTCCTCATGCACGAGTCGCCCCAGAGTCTGGCGACAACGTCATCGCGCCCTTCACCGACCCGGTCGAGGTGCAGGAGAAGGACAGTAAGGGCAACGTCGTGGGGATCCGCTACGAATACCCGCAGAGCAAGAACCAGCTGCTCCACGACGTGCAACCGTTGCTGGAGAAGGCCGGCGTGCAGCTGGTCTACACCGGGCACTCCCACCTGTGGAACCGGTTCAAGAGCCAGAACGGCACCACCAACTGGCTCGAGAGCAGTAACACCGGCAACTCGTACGGCGCCTACCACGAGCTGTCCGGGGCGGAGCGTTCCGCAGTGCCGCCGGCGCCGTGGAACACCGCCGATCACCCCGCCCAGGGCAACCCCGGCGAGCTCGCACCGATCATGCCCAACCTCGCCCCGGTATCGAACAAGGACGGCGTGCCCACCCCGTTCCTCGCCGACAACGAGATCAGCATGTTCGCCATCCTCGACACCGCCACCGGCGCGGTCACCAGCTACCGTTACGACATCCGCACCCCGAACATCGCCCCGGTGCCGATGGACCGGTTCAAGGTCGGGCGGTGATGGCCGGCGCACCGTCTGGCGGATGATCTCGGCGGCGTGGCGCGCTGGGTAGTGCTCGAGCCGCGGTGCAAGCCCTATCGGCGTCACCGGAGAGCGATGTGACCGGGGCGCAGAAGGTCCCTCAGGAGTTGCGGTAGCCGCGGGAGAGGGGGAGGCGGGTGCCGGCCGCGTAGCGCTCGAGTTCGACCTGACGGCGGAACCGGTAGAGGCGCGCCGGGCGCCCGCCCGTGGCCTCCTCGACGCCGCCGGTCTCCTCGACGAGCTGCTGTTGCTGCACGAGGCGGCGAAAGTTCTGGGTGTGTAGCTCGGTGCCGGCGATGTCCTCGACGGTCGTCTGCAACTGCCCGAGAGTGAACTCGTCGGGCACGAGCTCGAAGACGACGGGGCGGTACTGGATCTTGCCGCGCAGCCGGGAGATTCCGGTCGTGAGGATGCGGCGGTGGTCGTGCACCATGCGGGTGCCGGTCTCGACCTCGGGGTCGGCGAGAAGCCCTGCCTCGTAGAGGAGTTGGAAGCGGTGCAAGGTGAGTTCGCTCTCCCACGCGGCGCCGAAGCTGGCGTGGACGCGGGCGAGACGATCGGCGCGAACGTCGGCATCGGCCGTCTCCGAAGCCCAGGCCTGCAGGCGCAGGTGGAGGTCCTCGGCGAGGGCGCGAGAGGTCTCGTCGCGACGGTCCTCCCACGGCACGAACTCGATCCACGGCCGCCAGGCGAATCCGCGGTGCTGCGCTGATTCCTGCTCGTCCAGCCGCGTCAGGCCGAGGTAGCTCACCGACAACAGGTGGCGGTGCGAGCCGGCACGCTCGCGGTCGGCGAACGTGTAGAGCTGCTCGACGTATCCGAGTTCGACCCCCGTCTGTCGCTCCACCCACATGCGCAGGCTCGTCTGCAGGCTGCGGTGCTCGGCGCGCAGCGGCCCGGAGGGGAGTCGCGGCACACCCGCAGGGTCGCCGACCGTGAGGACGTGGGGGCCGGCCGAGGTCACGGCGACGACGACGGCCACCAGTTCACTGGCGACGAGGTCGGTGCGTGCCGGGGGCGCGGGGGTCACGGATCCGATTGTGTCAGGAGGGGCGTGTGCGCAGATGCCACCGACTCACGACCGGGCGTCGCCGCCCACACCGGCCGAGTTGCCGACCGTGACGAAGTCGATGAGTTCTTCGACGCGGCCAAGGAGTTCGGGCTGCAGATCGGCGTAGCTGTTGACGGTGCCGAGGATGCGCTTCCAGCCGCGAGCGACGTCGGCCTGCGTCTCGTGGGGCCAGCCGAGCTCGGCGAGGATCCCGTGCTTCCACGACGTGCCGCGGGGCATGACCGGCCACTGCGTCCACCCGAGGCGCTCGGGGCGCACCGACTGCCACACGTCGATGTAGGGGTGGCCGACGATGCAGACGTTCGCCGCGTACGGACGCACCTTGCGGGCCTCGTCGACGATCCGCGACTCCTTCGAGCCCGGCACGAGGTGGTCGACGAGGACGCCCATCCGCCGCGTCGGGGTCGGAGCGAAGTCGCGGATGAGCGCAGCGAGGTCGTCGACGCCGTCGAGCATCTCGACGACGACGCCCTCGACCCGCAGGTCGTCACCCCAGACCTTCTCCACGAGTTCGGCGTCGTGACGACCCTCGACGAAGAGTCGCGAGGCGCGGGCGACTTTAGCCGGTTCGCGCGGGGTGGCGATCGATCCGCTCGCCGTGCGGGAGGATGCCTTGCGTGCGGCGGCGAGGTCGGCCTTCTTGGCGGCGGTCGGTGCCGTCAGCACGGCAGGGCGGCCCTCGACGAGAAATCCGGGCCCCAGCGGAAAGCCCTTGACCTTGCCGCGGCGGTCCTCGAGGTGCACGACCTGCATGCCTCCGGCCTTCTCGACGGCCACGACGGCACCGCACCATCCGGTGGTCACGTCCTCGACGACGAGCCCACGCGCCGCCTCGATGGGGGTGGCTCTGCCGCCCTTGGGCGCCTTCCAGTCACCGGAGAGGACGTCGCGGCCGTATCGATCGCTCATCGGAGCATCGTAGACTTGGCAGTCGGGTGACCCGAGTGCCAATCCGCTCCGGCGTGGCGAGCACCACCGTGAACGATCCGAATGGTGGCGAACGGCGGCGGTTGCGCGCTTGTTCAGGGCGCTCGAGGGGAGAGGATGACGTCGTGAGTGAAGAACGCCGACTGGTCGTGTTGCGCGCCATCGTGCAGGACTACGTGAGTACCTCCGAGCCCGTGGCCTCCAAGGCGTTGCTCGAGCGGCATCAGCTCGGTGTCTCGGCCGCGACGATCCGCAACGACATGGCCGCGCTGGAAGATGCCGGCCTCATCACCGCACCCCACACGAGCGCCGGGCGAGTTCCCACCGACGCGGGGTATCGCCTCTTCGTCGACCGACTGGGCGAGGTCCGGCCGCTGTCCTCGGCCCAGCGCGCCGCGATCGGCCGGTTCCTCGAAGGCGCGGTCGACCTCGACGATGTCGTCGATCGCACCGTCCGCCTGCTCTCCTCGCTGACCCAGCAGGTCGCGATGGTGCAGTACCCCTCGCTGACCCGCTCCCGCGTGCAGCACATCGAACTGGTCCCGGTGGCGGTGGGGCGCCTGATGGTCGTCCTCATCCTCACGACGGGGCGCGTCGAGCAACGGATCGTGTCCGTCGATCGCGACCTCACCGGCCCCGACGGTGAGGCGCTGCTCGCCTCGCTGCGCAACCGCCTCAACGCCGACGCTCATGACGCGCCACTGACGGAGGTCGCCGCCCGGTTCGAGGAACTGCCCGACGACATCCCGGTCGAGGACCGCGATGTCGTGCGCGCCATCGTCCGATCTCTCTCCGACGCGCTCGTCGAACAGCGCGAAGAGCGAGTCGTGCTCGCAGGCACGTCCAACCTGGCCCGCGTCGAAGGCGACTTCCCGTTCTCGATCGGCCCGGTTCTCTCCGCACTGGAGGAACACGTCGTGCTCCTCCGGTTGTTCGGCAGCATGGTGGAAGAACGCGACATCGCTGTCACGATCGGCCACGAGAATCCGCACATCGGGCTCGCCGAGACCTCCGTCGTCTCGGCCGGGTACGGTTCCGGTGACGACGTCGTCGGCGGGCTCGGGGTGCTCGGCCCCACCCGCATGGACTATCCGAGGACCATGGCCTCCGTGCGTGCCGTCGCCCGGTACGTCTCGGAGATGCTCACCCCGTGACAGCATTCCGGCCGCCCCGACCGGCCACTCATCGCCAGTACGACTCCGCGCGCACATCCGTGCGCGTGCCCCGCCCGAAGGACCTGTTGTGAACGACTACTACGCCGACCTGGGCGTCAGCCGCGAGGCCAGTGCCGAGGAGATCAAGAAGGCCTACCGGCGCCTCGCCCGCGAGCTCCACCCCGACGTCAACCCCGGGGCGGAGGCCGAGGCCCAGTTCAAGAAGGTCAGCCAGGCCTACGACGTGCTGTCGGACCCGGCCAAGAAGCAGCAGTACGACATGGGTGCCGACCCGTTCGGCGGCAGGAGCGGCGCTTACGGTCAGGGCTTCTCGTTCAGCGACATCATGGACGCCTTCTTCGGTGGCGCTGCGGGTGCGGCGCGCGGTCCGCGCTCGCGTGTGCAGCGGGGTCAGGACGCCCTCATCCGCATCGACATCGACCTGGCCACGGCGGTCTTCGGTGGCGAGAAGGAAGTCGCGGTCGACACCGCGGTCCTGTGCGAGACCTGCCACGGCGACGGTCAGCAGCCCGGCACCGGCACCCGCACCTGCGACCTGTGTGGCGGACGCGGCGAGCTGCAGCAGATCCAGCGGAGCTTCCTCGGCCAGGTCATGACCTCCCGCCCCTGCACGGCCTGCCACGGGTTCGGCTCGGTCATCACCGACCCGTGCTTCGACTGTTCGGGCAACGGCCGCGTGCGCACCCGCCGCACCCTCACGCTCAAGATCCCTGCCGGCGTCGACACCGGAACCCGCATTCAGCTCGCGGGCGAAGGCGAGATCGGCCCGGGCGGTGGCACGCCCGGTGACCTGTACGTCGAGATCGAGGTCACGCAGCACGACAAGTTCCAGCGTCGCGGCGACGACCTCCACTGTGTCGTCGAGGTGCCGATGACGGCCGCCGCGCTGGGCACCGTGCTCCAGTTCGACACCCTCGACGGACCCACCGAGCTGACCATCAAGGCCGGCGCCCAGTCCGGCGAGGCCACCACGATCAAGGACCAGGGCGTCACGCGCCTGCGCGGCTCCGGCCGCGGCGACCTGCTCGTCACGCTGCGCGTGGTCACCCCCACCCGGTTGACCTCCGAGCAGGAGGAGCTCATCCGCCGCCTCGCCGAGATGCGCGACGAGCAGCGCCCCTCCGGCAAGGTCAGCCACGTCGAGTCCGGCAGGTTCTTCGGCCGCATCAAGGACGCCTTCCTCGGCAAGTGAGGCCCCGATGACCGCACCGCTGCACCACCTCCCGCCCGGATCCCTCGCGGGTGTCGGAGTCGGGCAGGCCGTCATGCTCGACGGTGCCGAAGGGCATCACGCGGCCACGGTCCGACGCGTCCGGGTGGGGGCGCAGCTGCTGCTCTCCGACGGATCCGGCCTTCTGGCGACGGGTGAGGTCACCGCGGTTCGTGGCGGCGAAGTCGATCTCACGGTGCTGTCGGTGGAGGACGCGCGCCTGCGCGGGCCACGGTTCGTGCTTGCGCAGGCTCTGGCCAAGAACGGGCGTGACGAGCAGGCCGTCGAGTCGGCCACCGAACTCGGCGTCGACGCCGTGATCGCGTGGCAGGCCGACCGCTGCATCGTGCGGTGGAAGGGTGACCGTGCCGCCAAGTCGCTGGGCAAGTGGCAGTCTGTCGCGACGGCCGCAGCCAAGCAGTCGCGGCGTGCCACGATCCCCGAGGTCACCGGTCCGTTCGACACCGCTCGGCTGGCGGCGGTCGTGGACGACGCAGCTCTGGCGCTGGTTCTTCACGAGGATGCCGAGACCCCGTTGGCCGGCGTCGACCTCCCCGAGTTCGGAGACGTCGTGCTCATCGTGGGGCCCGAGGGTGGCATTGGCGAGGACGAGGTCACACGTCTCGTGCAGGCAGGCGCTCGCACCGTGCGGTTGGGCAGCACGGTGTTGCGGTCCTCCAGCGCCGGCCCGGCCGCGTTGGCCGTGCTCAACGCTGCAGGTCGCTGGCGCTGAAGACCTGCTCACGACGGTTGTCGGTGCTGCGGCATACACTCGTCGATGACATGACCGAGAACCATATGGGCCGCTCCGCCCCCGCCACCGCCCCCCGCCAGTCCTCGCCGACGGCAGCTGTGCCCGAGCCCGACGAGGGCGTGCGCACCATCGTCATCCCCTCGGGAACCTCGATGGTCGCCCTACTGGGGCCGGAGGACCAGTTGCTCACCACCATCGAGCGCGCGCTGCCGCGTCTCGAGGTCTACGTCCGCGGCAACGAGATCCGTCTCGTCGGCAGCCCGACCGACGTCAACCTGGCCGAGCAGCTCTTCGACGAGCTCATCGTCATCGCGGCCGCGGGTCAGCCCATCGGCCGTGACGCGGTCGAGCGGTCGATCCGCATGTTGGCGGCCAACACGCGTGAGCGTCCTGCCGAGGTGCTCACCCAGAACATCCTGTCCTCCCGTGGGCGGGCCATCCGGCCCAAGACCCTGGGCCAGAAGCGCTACGTCGACGCCATCGACGAGTACACGGTCGTGTTCGGCATCGGCCCGGCCGGTACCGGCAAGACGTACCTCGCCATGGCCAAGGCCGTCGCAGCGCTGCAGGCCAAGGAGGTCAACCGCATCATCCTGACGCGGCCTGCGGTCGAGGCGGGGGAGCGGCTCGGGTTCCTCCCCGGTTCGCTGACCGACAAGATCGACCCCTACCTGCGCCCGCTCTACGACGCGCTGCACGACATGGTCGACCCCGAGTCCATTCCGCGTCTCATGGCCACCGGCACCATCGAGGTCGCACCCCTGGCCTACATGCGTGGCCGCGCACAGCCCCTGGACTCCCAGGTCCTCACTCCCGACGGGTTCCGCCGCTTCGGCGACCTGACTGTGGGTGACCTCGTCGTCGGGTCCGACGGACGACCGACGCCGGTCATCGGTGTCTACCCGCAGGGTCGCAAGCCGGTCTACCGCGTCACTGCGCAGGACGGGGCATCCACCCTGTGCTGTGGTGAGCACCTGTGGACTGTGCGCACCCCCGAAGATCGCCGCCGCGGGCGCACGCGCACCCTCCAGACCCAGGACATGATCGGCAAGGAGCGGCGTGGGTACATCCGTCGCTACGAACTGCCCGTGGTGGCTCCGGTCCAGTTCCCGGCGCAAGACGTCCCCGTGGACGCCTACGCCCTCGGCCTGTTGCTGGGCGACGGGTGCCTGACCACCGCGACCACGCCGTCGTTCACCACGGCCGACCCCGAGCTCGTCGAGGAGCTCGAGATCGGCCTGGACGCCACGATGCCCACCCGTGTCGACGTCGATCACCGTGGCGGTGTCGACTACGTCCTGCGCCATCACGGCGTGGGTCGTGGTGGTCTGCGGACGGCCAACCGGGTCACCGTGGCGCTGCGTGAACTCGGCCTGGCGGGCACGCGCTCGTCGACGAAGTTCATCCCGCAGATCTACCTCCAGAACAGCGCGGAGGTGCGGGTGGCCCTGCTGCAGGGACTCCTCGACTCCGACGGTGGGCCCGTCTCGCAGCGAGGTCGCACGACGCGCATCCAGTACGCGACGACGTCCGACCGTCTGCGCGACGACGTGATCTACCTCGTCCGCTCTCTCGGTGGCGTCGCGTACAGCCGCACCCACCCGGCTGAGGGCCGAGTTCCCGGCTGCGCGAACGGCCGACCCCTCGAATACCGCCACGACGCCCACGTGATGGAGATCCGGCTGCCCAGCGGCATCACGCCGTTCCGTCTGGAGCGCAAGCTGCGCCGGTACGAGGACTCGGGCGGCGGACGGCTGATGCGTCACATCGAGTCGATCGAGCCCGCAGGCGAGACAGAGACGATGTGCATCCAGGTCGCGGCGGCGAACTCGCTCTACGTGACCGACGACTTCCTCGTCACCCACAACACCCTCAACGACGCGTTCATCATTCTCGACGAGGCGCAGAACACGTCTCCCGAGCAGATGAAGATGTTTCTCACCCGTCTCGGGTTCGGCAGCACGATCGTCGTCACCGGTGACGTGACGCAGGTCGACCTGCCGGGCGGCACCCAGTCGGGGCTGCGTGTGGTGCAGGACATCCTCACCGGTGTCGACGACATCCACTTCTCGTACCTCAACAGCGAGGACGTGGTGCGTCACCGCCTCGTCGGCGACATCGTCGAGGCCTACGGGCGATGGGACGAGCGTCAGCACGGCCACTCCACGCCTCCGAGCGGCCGGCGCTCCACCAAGTCCGCACGGCCGAGCACCGAGGGGGAGCAGAAGTGAGCATCGAGGTCCTCAACGAATCCGGCATCGAGGTCGACGCCGAAGAACTGCTCGACTGCGCCCGCTACGTGCTCGCCGAGATGCGCGTCCACCCGCGCGCCGAGCTGTGCATCACATGCGTCGACGAGGCCGCGATGGAGGTTCTGCACGTCAAGTGGATGGACCTGCCCGGCCCCACCGACGTCATGAGCTTTCCCATGGACGAGCTGCGCCCCGGCCGCGAGGGCGCGGTGAGCCTCGAAGGGGTCCTCGGCGACATCGTCGTGTGCCCGCAGGTCGCCGTGCGACAGGCTGCCGGCGCTGGTCACAGCCCCGCCGAAGAACTCCTCCTGCTCGTGACCCATGGCATCCTGCACTTGCTCGGCTTCGACCACGCCGAGCCCGAAGAGGAGAAGGACATGTTCGAGCGGCAGCGCACGTTGCTGCTCACCTACCTCGCGGGTCGGGGGCGTCCGCGCACGTGACCGTCCAACTGAGCACCGGGTTCGCCCTCTGCCTGGTCATCGCGTTCGTGCTCGCCGCCGCCGAGGCAGCGATCTCCCGGGTGTCCCATTCCGCAGCTGCCGAATGTGCCGAGGCCGGTCGCTCCGGCTCCACATCCCTCGTCAAGATCGTCGAGGACACCGCCGGGTACATGGCGGTCTCGACGTTCGTGCGGGTCGCGGCCGAAACCACCGCAGCTGTCCTCATGACCGTGCTGCTCGTGCGGCTCATGCCGGGGGCGCTGCTGCAATCGACGTCGGCCGCCATCGGCGTGATGGTGCTCGCCTCGTTCGTCATCGTTGGCGTCAGTCCCCGCACGCTGGGGCGTCAACACGCCGAATCGGTGGCCCTGCGCTCGGCGCCCATGCTCGTGCTGCTGCGTAAGGTCCTGGGCCCGATCGCCTACCTGCTCATCCTCGTCGGCAACGCGTTCACCCCTGGCAAGGGGTACCGCGACGGCCCGTTCGCCTCCGAGGCCGAGCTGCGCGACCTCGTAGACCTGGCGGGGGAGTCCCGCGTCATCCAGGACGAGGAACGCGAGATGATCCACTCGGTCTTCGAACTCGGCGACACGGTGGCGCGCGAAGTCATGGTGCCGCGGCCGGACATGATCGCCATCGACCAGGACAAGTCCCTGCGTCAGGCGCTCTCGTTGTTCCTCCGCAGCGGGTTCTCCCGCCTCCCGGTCATCGGTGACGGCGCCGACGACCCGGTCGGCATCCTCTACTTCAAGGATGTGGTGGCACGCACCACCGCCAACCCGCGAACCGCGATCTCCGATGTCGCCTCGGTCATGCGACCGGTCACGTTCGTGCCCGACAGCAAACCCGTCGATGCCCTCCTCAAAGAGATGCAGGCCCATGCGATCCATATCGTCGTCGTCGTCGACGAATACGGCGGCACGGCGGGGCTCGTCACGATCGAGGACATCCTCGAAGAGATCGTGGGCGAGATCTCCGACGAGTACGACGCCGCCCTCCCGGGCGTCGAGCACCTCGAGGACGGCTCCATCCGTGTTCCGGCGACGATGCACGTCGACGAATTGGGGGAGTTGTTCGGGCTCGAACTGGACGACGACGATGTCGACACCGTCGGCGGGCTGCTCACCAAGGCTCTCGGGCGTGTGCCCATCCTCGGCTCCACCGGTACCGTCGAGGGATTGTTCCTCACCGCGGACCGGATGGCGGGCCGCCGGCACCGCCTGGCCAGCGTCATCGCCCGGCGCGCCACCGAGGAGGACGAGGTCGTCGAGCCCGACCCGATCCACGACGACTATTTCGCTACCGCGCACGACCGCGAGGAGACCTGACGTGACCGACCAGACCGGTGCAGAGCAGTTCGCCATTCCCGACTTTCGGGCCGGGTTCGCCTGCCTCGTCGGACGGCCCAACGCGGGCAAGTCCACGTTGACCAACGCGCTCGTCGGCGACAAGGTGGCCATCACCTCGAGCAAGCCGCAGACGACGCGGCACACGATCCGTGGGATCCGCAACAGCGAGGGGTCGCAGCTCATCCTCGTGGACACGCCCGGCCTGCATAAGCCTCGGACCCTCCTGGGTCAGCGGCTCAACGACCTCGTGCGCGAGACCCTCCTCGACGTCGACGTCGTGGGGTTCTGCCTGCCCGCCGACCAGCGCGTCGGACCCGGTGACGCGTTCATCGCCAACGAACTCGCCGAGCTGCGTCGTGCCCGCCGGACCCCCGTCGTCGCGTTGGCCACCAAGAGCGACCTCGTCGACAAGCAACGCCTCGCCGAGCACCTCATCGCCATCGACAAGCTGGGCGAGTGGAACGCGATCGTGCCCTGTTCGGCCACCCAGGACGACCAGGTCGACGTCGTCGCCGAGCAGCTCACCACGCTGCTCCCGCTCTCGCCCAAGCTGTACCCCGACGACGTCCTCACCGACGAGCCTCAGATCGTCATGATCGCCGAACTCGTGCGTGAAGCGGCCCTCGAAGGGGTGCGCGACGAGTTGCCGCACAGTCTCGCGGTCGTCGTCGAGGAGATGGTCCCGCGCCCCGATCGCCCCGAGAACGCCCCCATGATGGACGTGCGCGTCCACGTGTTCGTCGAGCGGGACAGCCAGAAGGCCATCGTCATCGGTCGTGGCGGTTCGCGACTGCGCGAGGTCGGCACCCAGGCCCGCACCGGCATCGAGAAGCTGCTCGGGCAGCGTGTGTACCTCGACCTCCACGTCAAGGTGGCCAAGGACTGGCAGCGGGACCCGAAACAGCTACGGCGACTAGGGTTCTGACGCCGCGCCGGCACGGCGGGGGACTCCCGACGAAGACTCGTTGTCGACCACGGACCAGGACGTTCTGGACGCTCGTCCGCTAACGTCGAGAGCTGCCCGCCCGGGAAATCCCTGGGCTGCCACCTTTCAGGAGGCCATCCCGTCGTGTCATCAACCTTTGTCGAATCATCACCAGACGTGATCCCGAACGAAGAGCCTGGACATCACCCCGCGCTCGATCCACCCCGGCAGCGTGCACGGCAGGACCGACCAAGGCTCGACAAGATCGTCTTCGGGGTGGCCGCGACGCTCTCCCTCGCCTTCGTCCTCTGGGGCTTGATCAGCACGTCCTCGCTGGGGTCCGCCTCGACGAGCGGCGTCTCCTGGGTGGTCACCAACGCCGGTTGGCTGTTCTCGCTGCTCGCCACCGGGTTCGTCGTCGTCGTCATCTGGCTCGGCGCCTCCCGCTACGGCAGCCTCAAGCTGGGGGCGGACGACGAGGAGCCCGAGTTCTCGACCCCGTCGTGGGTCGCCATGATGTTCTCCGCCGGCATGGGCATCGGCCTGATGTTCTACGGCGTGAGCGAACCGCTGACGCACTTCGTGACGCCGCCGCCCGGGACCACCGGTGACGGCAAGGTCCTCGAGCACGCGATGGCCACGACGCTGTTCCACTGGGCGTTGCACCCGTGGGCGATCTACGCGGTCGTCGGTCTCGCGATCGCCTACAGCGTGTTCCGCCGCGGTCGCTCGCTCCTCATCAGTGCCGCCTTCGCCCCGCTGCTCGGGCGCAACGTCTCCAACACCCCGGCCGGTCGCACCATCGACATCCTCGCGATCTTTGCGACCCTGTTCGGATCGGCCGCGTCGCTCGGGCTGGGTGCGCTGCAGATCTCCTCGGGCTTGACCATCGTCACGGGGTGGGGCGAGCTCGGGAACGGCGCCCTGATCATGATCATCGCCGTCCTGACCTGCTGTTTCATCGCCTCGGCCGTCTCCGGTGTCGAGAAGGGCATCCAGTGGCTGTCGAACACCAACATGCTGCTCGCCCTACTGCTCGCCCTGTTCGTGTTCGTCCTCGGCCCGACTGTGTTCATTCTCGACCTGATCCCCACTGCTCTGGGTAGCTACGTGTCCGAGCTGACGTCCATGTCGGCCCGCACCGCAGCCTCCGGTGGCGAAGGCATCGGCAAATGGCTCTCCTCGTGGACGATCTTCTACTGGGCCTGGTGGGTGAGCTGGACCCCGTTCGTGGGCATGTTCATCGCGCGTATCTCCCGTGGGCGCACCATCCGGCAGTTCGTCACCGGCGTGTTGCTCGTCCCGAGTGCCGTGAGCCTCGTCTGGTTCGCGATCTTCGGTGGCGCCGCCATCGACCTGCAGAGCAAGGGCATCGACCTGGCCGAAGCCTCCGCCGAGGGGCAGCTGTTCGGGCTGCTCGCGCACCTGCCGTGGCCTGCCCTGACCTCGACGGTGGTCATGGTCCTCGTCGCGATCTTCTTCGTGTCCGGCGCCGACGCCGCGTCCATCGTCATGGGCACGCTGAGCGAGCGGGGCACCATCGAGCCGCGCGCCAGGACCGTCGTGTTCTGGGGCGTGGCCACCGGTGCCGTCGCCGCGATCATGCTGCTCGTCGGCGGCAAGGACGCACTTCAGGGCCTGCAGAACGTCACCATTATTGCCGGGCTGCCGTTCCTGCTGGTCATGGGCGCGCTCACGTTCGCGCTGGTGCGCGACCTGAAGACCGACCCGCAGATCGTGCGTCGTCGTGTCGCGGTCGCCGCCGTCGAGGAGGCCGTCGTCGCGGGCATCACGGAGCATGGTGACGACTTCGTGCTCCAGGTCGGTTCGCGTCACGAGCACCCCACGGAGGTCGAGCCGCTGCCGTTGCCTCACCTCGGTCTGGTGGACCGGGCTCGCCTGTGGGGTCGTCGCCTCGTCGATCACGCCCCGCAGATGCGCACGTCGGGCCAGGAGCCGATCGGTCGTCTCCACCACAGCCACGACGGCGCGATCGTTCCCATCCCGCGTTACTCGGCACGCCGTGCAGCCACGCGCCGCGCAGGCGGAGCGTCCTGCAATGCACGGGAGCGCGTCGCTCCCGTCGAGGCTTCCCGCGAGGTCCGCACCGAGAGGGATCAGTCCTCCCCGATGTGATGGGTCGTTCTGAGAAGAGCGCCTGATGTTCGATAGTCGCCGCCCCCGGATTCGTCCGGGGGCGGCGATCGCGTTGTGGACGGCTCGGTACGGCAGGCCTCAGAAGTCGTCGCGGATGTGGATGCTCCGCCCGGCCAGCAGCGCGTCCCACATGGCGTCGTCGGTGTCGGGTCCGGTGAGTTGCCCGGCGAAACGCAGGTTGGCGCTGCTCTGCGCTCCGGCATAGGCGAGGGCGAGTCCGCGTGGGGTGTAGGTGCGGTGCGGGTGTCCGGGCGTGCGTGAGCATTCGGCTCGTCCTTCGCGCACGCGCAGGTGGTAGCTGCCGTCGAGGTCGCCGATCCGGTCGCCGACGACGCGAAAGTCGAGGTCGGCGCCCAACGCGGTGGACCAGCCACGTGCCTCCAGTGCGCCCACCACGTCGAGCACGGCGAGCATGTACGGGTGCTCGTCGACGATGCGCCACCCGTTGGTCGGGAGGACGTGCCGAGACACATCCCAGCCGCTGGTCGACAGGAGGGTGCGGGGCGCGACGGGGGCGTTCGTGCCCAGAGTTCGAAGTAGGGCAGTCCACCCGTCGAGGTCGACCGCGACCAGGTCTTCGACCTCGCAGATCCCGCCACTGCCATAGCCGCCCGACCGCTTCCACAGGGCATACCCGATGGCTCGGCCATGGGCGTCGACCGCGAGGGTGCAAGCGAGTCGGTCCTCGGCGAGTTCCTCGGCCAGGGCCTTGGCGCTGTCCGGAAAGGACGGACCCGAGCGTGTCAGTGGGCCATTCTGCTCCCCGGCCCACGCGTCGTAGAGGTCGATGACCGCCTCGATGTCCTGGCTGCGCGCGCGGCGGGTCGATGCGCTGGACTCCGGCAGGAGAGCGAGGTCGGCAGTGCGCAGTTCGACCTGGGTGCAGGAGCCGATGAGCTCGTAACCGAATCGGCGGTAGATGCCTGTGGCCGTGGGAAAGAGCGTGCCGATGACGGCGCCGTGTGCCCGCGCGTCCTGGTGGAGGTGCCGCATGAGCGGTGCGAGAAGTCCGCGCCCTCGGGCTTCGAGCGCCACGGTGACACTGGCGATCCCGCAGGTCGGCACGACCTCGTGGCCGAACCACGAGTCGTACTCGCGCCAGGCTCCCCCGAGCGAGGAGTTCGCCACCGTCGACGATTCCGAATGGATGAACGCCCGGCCGCGCGACCGGGGGCATCGGCCCACTCGGCTCACTCGGCTCACTCGGCGCAGCGGCCGGTGGTGGTGTCTGCGGTGGAGAACGCCTCGGCGCCGAGTCGGAACCAGTCGGCGGCATCGCAATCGGCCATGGGCCGCACCTGTGCACTCATGCCGCGACGGTATTTCACATGTCACGCTCCACGCGAGATGGCGTCACCCGGCATCGCTCTTCTCTGATCTGACTCCTTGCTGGGCCCGGGTGCAGCCACGCCCCGCTGCGGTCTGCAGCACGTGTAAGAGTCCCACGGAGTGGTGGGCTTTGAGTCATCTCGATGTTGACCGGTCAGCCCTTGGTGAGGGTGACGGGGTCATCATCGTCGGTCTTGCCGATCTTGGCCATAGATTCTTCGGAGAGGTAGCGGCGTTCGTCGGTGGCCCATTCGTCGTGGGTGTCGGCCAGGACGGCTCCGACGAGTCGGATGACGGCGGCTTCGTTGGGGAAGATGCCCACGACTCGGGCGCGGCGTTTGATCTCTTTGTTGAGCCGCTCGAGGGGGTTGGTGGACCAGATCTTGCGCCAGTGCTCCCTGGGGAAGACGGCGAAGGCGAGGACCTCGGCCTTCGCGGCGTCCATCAGGGTCCCGATCTTGGGGTAGCGGGCGGCGAGCTCGCCTTGGACTTTGTCCCACTGCTTGCTCATCGAGGTCAGGTCGGGTTGGGCGAAGATCGTGCGGAACACCGCGGCGACCATCTCGGTCTCTGCTTTGGCCACGTGGGCCAGGACGTTGCGGATGAAGTGCACCCGGCACCGTTGATGCGAGCTGCCTTGCATGGTGCGGGCGATGGCAGCGACGAGGCCGGCGTGCTGGTCGGAGATCACGAGCTTGACCCCGCCCAGGCCGCGCTTCTTCAGCCCGGTCAGGAACGCCCGCCAGAACACTTCGTCCTCGCTGTCACCGACGTCCAGACCCAGGATCTCGCGGCGGCCTTGGGCGGTGACGCCGGTGGCGACCACGACCGCCTTGGACACCACCATGCCGTGCTCGGAGCGCACGTGCAGGTACGTCGCGTCCAGGTACACGTACGGGAAGGTGGTGTGGTCCAGGCGGCGGGTACGGAACGCCCCCACCGCCTCGTCGAGCCCGGCGCAGATCCGGGAGACCTCGGACTTGGAGATCCCCGTGCCGCCCAGGGCGACGACGAGGTCGTCGACGCTTCGGGTGGACACCCCGTGGACGTAGGCCTCCATCACCACCGCGTACAGCGCCTGGTCGATCCGCCGCCGCGGGGACAGGATGCTCGGGAAGAACGACCCCGCGCGCAGCTTCGGCACGGCCAGCTGGACGTCACCGGCGTGCGTGGTCAACACCCGTGGACGCGACCCGTTGCGCTCGGTGACCCGGGCCTCGGTGCGTTCGTAGCGGCCGGCGCCGATCGCGGCGGTCGCTTCCGCGTCGATCAGCTCCTGCATCGCGACCCGCACACACTCGCGGATGAAGTCGGTGCCCTCGCCGGAGCGGAACACCTCGTGAAGTTCGGACAGGGCAGACTGAGACAAGGCCATCGGTGAGATCTCCTTTGATGCGTGCTTGGCGGTACACATCAAGAATCTCGCCGGTGGCCCCCCTCATTCAGGACGCCGCGCCGTCACCCAATCCCCACCACTCCACGGGGCTCTGTCCAGCACGTCGTGCGACTGGTATCTGGTGGACGGCTGCGGCTCCTTATGAAGGGTTGTCGGTAGCGGGTGGCACGGTGCCTCTTGCCTGAACGAGCAGTCCCCTCGTGGGTGGATCGCCCGGTCAACGAGAAGTAGGCGTGTCGGTAGCGGTCGTCCCGTCAGGTCATCGACGGGGGAGTGGCCATTCACAGCCACTGAGCCGCAATCCGGGCCGAACATTTGCGACTTGTGACGCAGCAGACCTATCGCATGTAATGAAACGCCTGTACTATGGATACATGTTCGGTGAAGCGCAGGTGGTGAGCAGGGCGGAAGGTGGTCAGACCTCGCGTGATGCCGCCGCATCTGCCACCGAAGATCGCCTTCTGGCCTGCGCCGGGGTTCTGAATCGCGCCACGGCCTAGATCGTGGCCGGCGCCCTCGCCGATGGGTCCTGGGAAGGTGACGGCTACACCTCACCCGCGCACTGGCTGCGGTTGAAGGCAGGCCTGTCCTCCGCGCGGGCTCGGCAGGTCGTGGCCTCAGCGCGGCGACGGCCTGAGTTGCCCGAGACGATGGACCTGTTCGACCAGGGTCAGCTCACCCTCGAACAGGTCAGCGTCGTCGTCGCGCACGTGCCCGCCGCCTATGAGGCCCCGGTCGCCGAGATGGCGCCGTACGCCACCGTCGATCAACTGCGCCGGGCCACCAAGGACTACGCCTTCGACCCCACCGCGTCCGTCGGACCCGCAGACAGCGTGGGTGGGGACGCCAACGACAGCGCCACGAATGAGCCCGTGCCGCCGGTACCGTCCGAGCCCGAGGAGCCAGCGACGCTCTCGATGAGCTACCTCGACCGGGGCAGATTTCAGTTGCGCTACGAGGGCCCGGCCAGTGAAGGTGCGTTGATCGAATCGGCCATTCGCGAAACCAAGGACGCCCTGTGGCGCCATCTCAACACCGCCGCAGACGCGGGCAAGGGCGCAGTCCCCGTCCCCGACACCGCTGGAACGTTCGCCGCGACGGGCGCAGGCCTCACCCCTGGGCACTCCCCGGCTGCCGCGCCGCAGGACGACGACGTCTCCCGGTTCCCGCACATCCCCGCCGGCACCGGTGGCGGCGTCACCATGGCGCAGGCCTTCGTCGAGCTGGCCTCGCACAGCCTGGCGCAGATCGGCT
>DAMDJY010000057.1:5231-19675 GCA_032100225.1 Mobilicoccus sp. | reverse complement strand
CATGTTGTGGTCGGGCGCGACCGAGGCCGTCCGCGCGGCGCAGCGCCTCCGTGCATACGGGCGGGTGAGCGTGGCCGACGTCCTCGTCTCGGTCCTCGTCGTCCCCGACGCCCTGCCGGTGGGCGAGGTGTTGTCCCGGGCTCATGCGATCGCGCAGCAAGGCCGTGCGCCGCTCGTCGTCGTGGGGGAGCCGGATACGCCCGCCGACTGGCTTCTCTTTCACCTGCCCACCGCGAGCGAGGTGACCCCGGGCATCGTGGCGGCCACCGCCGACAGCCTGGCGGCGCGACCCCGCCCCGGGTGGATCGTCGACGTTCACGGCGACCACGCACCGGCGTTGGCGAGCATCGTCGACCACATGCACGACGTTGCTTCGACGGTCCTCGTGGTTCGCCAGTCGGGCGTCGTCCTCGGAGCTGTCACAGCCTCGACCGTCACCGATGCTCTTGAAAGGGCCGGGCTGCGCGCCTGACGCGACGACCAGCGGGCGGGCGTCCACTCAGCCTTCGAGGATGCAGAACTCGTTGCCCTCGGGGTCGGTGAGAACGGCCCAGCCGAGGTCGTCGCGCCGGTCGTCGACGAGGGTGGCCCCGAGCTCTAGGGCGCGAGCGATCTCGGCCTCCCTGGTCGTGCCGTCCGGAACGAGGTCCATGTGGGCACGGTTCTTGACGGTCTTGGCATCAGGCACTCGATAAAAGAGCACCGTATAGCCGTGGGGGCTCCTCAGGTAGCACGAACCGGATCCAGGCCGGTAGTACTCCGGCTCGGCGATCGACCAGCCGAGGAGCTGCCGCCAGAACTCGGCGACAGCGAACGGATCGAGGGCATCCCAGGTGGTGTGCGACAGGCGAAGAGACATGACAGAACTCCTTGGAGTGAGCACGGGGTGGAGAGCTCGGCGCACGAACTCCTCTCACAGGAGAACCGCGCCTCACATGTGAGAGTGTTCCCCGTTCCTGCCTCACATGCAAGACTTGCTTTACCTGTGAGGAGGTGGGCGTGGCGTTCAGTCACATCTCGGGCGATCGGATGCTCGACCTGATCAACACCGTCGAGTGGCGCCTGAGCGAGTCTCAGCGCGAGGAGGACCTGTCCTCCTACCGGCTCGTGGTCCAGTGGTGCCAGGAGGCCGGGCTCGTCGATTCCGATGAGGCAGATCGACTGGCCCGGCTCACCGACCAGAACGAATCCGCCTCAGAGCAGGAACGACTCGCCGTCATCGCGCTGCGTGAGCACACCTACGCGGCGCTGTTCGAGGACGACGCCGAGGCTGCAGCCCCGCTGGCGGCCGCCTTCCGGGAGGCGATCATCCACGCCGAGCTCCGCGCGCAGGGATCCGGGTGGGGGTGGATGGTCGAGCCGCTCGATGTGGCAACTCCGCGGCACCGCATCGCGATCGGTCTGATGGACTTGCTGTCGCGGGACGACCTCGACCGCCTGCACCAGTGTGAGGACGACGCCTGCGGGTGGGTCTACCTCGACACCTCACCGCGGCGAAACCGGCGGTGGTGCGTCACCAGCGACTGCGGCGACCGCAACCGGTCCCGCGCCTACTACGCCCGCCAGAAGGCCAAACGCGCTCCCTGATCTCAGGTGGAGTGATCGCGGGAGCCGCATCGGTGAAGCCGTCGAAGGGCTGTCGGTGCGACGCCCTAGACTCGCCACCATGACCGACGCACCCCTCCAGCCCACCGGCGCCGCCCTCCGACGAGGGCCTTTCGCTGCTGGTGAACGCGTGCAGCTCACCGACCCCAAGGGTCGGATGCACACCATCACGCTGGTGGAGGGGGGCCAGTTCTTCACCCACCGCGGCAGCCTGGCGCACGACGACATCATCGGTGGCCCCGACGGCTCCACGGCACGCAACTCGGCCGGCGTCGAGTACCTCGTCCTCCGCCCGCTGCTTGCCGACCACGTGATGTCGATGCCGCGCGGCGCTGCGGTCATCTACCCCAAGGACTCCGGGCAGATCATCCAGATGGCCGACATCTTTCCCGGCGCGCGCGTCGTCGAGGCCGGTGTCGGCTCCGGCGCCCTCTCCATGTCGCTGCTCCGTGCCGTCGGTGACGGCGGCCGTCTGTACTCCTTCGAGCGTCGCGAGGACTTCGCCGACATCGCCCGCGCCAACGTCGAGGCCTTCTTCGGCGGACCGCACCCCGCGTGGAGCGTCCAGGTCGGTGACCTCGTGGAATCGCTCCCCGACGCCGTCGAACCGGGCAGCATCGATCGGGTCGTGCTCGACATGCTCGCCCCGTGGGAGTGCCTCGACGTCGTGGCCGACGCGCTGATCCCCGGCGGCGTCGTCATCTGTTACGTCGCCACCGCCACCCAGCTCTCCCGTGTCGCCGAGGGCATGCGCGACCACGGCGGGTTCACCGAACCCTCCGCCTGGGAGTCGATGGTACGCGGCTGGCACCTCGAAGGCCTGTCGGTGCGCCCCGAGCACCGCATGCACGGCCACACCGGATTCCTCATCACCGCACGCCGACTCGCACCGGGCGTCACCCCGCCCCTGCGCAAGCGCCGCCCCGCCAAGGGCGCCTACGGCGAGGACGGCGCCGGCGCCGACAGCCCCGCCCTGTCCACCGACGATTGGAACCCCGAAGACGTCGGCGAACGACCCATCAGCGAGAAGAAGATCCGCAAGATGCGGCGTGCCGCCAACGCCAGCCTGGAGAACGAAACCACGAGCCTGGAGAACGGAGAGGTCGATGGCTGAGGCTGAACCCACCCCGTCTCGCAACGCCACGCTGCAGACGACCGTCACCACGCTCACCCGCCGCAACGACGAGCTGAAGCGCACCCTCGAATACGCGCGCACGCAGCTCAGCAGCCTCAAGGCACAGGTCGAGGCACTGGCCACGCCGCCCTCCACGTTCGGTGTGGTGATGCAGCGCCCCGAGAACGAGACCGTGCGCATCTCCACCGGCGGTCGCGTCATGCTCGTGACGATCTCGCCCGAGGTGCGTCCCAAGGACCTCACCCCGGGCCGTGAAGTCCGCCTCAACGACACCATGTGCGTCGTCGGCCTGGGCCACTACGAAGAACTCGGACAGGTCGTCGTCGTCCACGAGGTGCTCGGCGAGCACCGCGTCGTGGTCGTCGTGCACGGCGAGGAGCAGCGGGTCGCACGTCTAGCCGAGCCGCTGCACGGGCAGACGCTCCGCGGCGGAGACAACGTGCTGTACGACTCCCGCACCGGGTTCGTCTACGAGGTCATCCCCAAGGTCGAGGTCGAGGACCTGGTGCTCGAAGAGGTCCCCGACATCACCTATGACGACATCGGCGGCCTCTCAGGCCAGATCGAGGCGATCCGCGACTCGGTCGAGCTGCCCTACCTGCACCCCGAACTGTTTCGCGAACACCACCTGCGACCGCCCCAGGGAGTGCTGCTCTACGGCCCTCCCGGCTGCGGCAAGACGCTCATCGCCAAGGCCGTGGCCGCCTCACTCGCGCGGCAGAGCGCTGCCCGCACGGGCCGTTCCGAGCCGACGAGCTACTTCCTCAACATCAAGGGCCCCGAGCTGCTCAACAAGTACGTCGGCGAGACCGAGCGGCAGATTCGGCTGATCTTCCAGCGTGCCCGTGAGTACGCGACCGGCGGCGCCCCCGTCGTCGTGTTCTTCGACGAGATGGACTCCCTGTTCCGCACCCGCGGATCCGGCCTCTCGAGCGACGTGGAGACGACGATCGTGCCCCAGCTCCTCGCCGAGATCGACGGCGTGGAGAGGCTCGACAACGTCATCGTCATCGGCGCGAGCAACCGCGAAGACATGATCGACCCGGCGATCCTGCGCCCCGGCCGTCTCGACGCCAAGATCCGGATCGACCGGCCGGACGAGCGCGCCGCCCGTGACATCTTCGCCAAGTACCTCACCCCCGATCTGCCCCTGGCTCAGGACGAACTCGATGCCGACGGCGGCTCGGCCGATGCCACGGTTGCCCGGCTCATCGAGAGCACAGTGGCGCACATGTACGCCCGCACGCCCGGCAATCGCTACCTCGAACTGGTGCACGCCGAAGGCAGCACCGAGGTCTTGTACTTCGCCGATCTCGCCTCGGGCGCGATGATTCAGAACATCGTCGACCGAGCCAAGCGGTCCGCCATCAAGGGGCTCCTGGCCGGTGGCAGCAGGGGTATCTCGCAGCAGCACCTCCTCGATGCGCTCACGGCCGAGTTCACCGAGAACGAGGACCTACCCAACACCGCCAGCCCCGACGAATGGGCGCGACTCTCCGGTCACAAGGGAGGTGAGGTGACCCACATCCGGCGCCTCACCGGCGATCGACGACTCGACGCGAACGGCGAAATCGCTTCTCCTCGCACGGTGGTCGACCTGCCCACCACGGGGGAGTATCTCTAGCTGGCCGGTCTCGCGCGGAGGCGCCCACACACTCTCGTCATCTCTGCACGCGGCGGTCCGCCCTACGCTGAAGCCGAGCCACCCACCCGAGGAAGGTCTGTCATGAATGCACCCCAGCGCATCGTCGTCGTCGACGGAGCCCGCACGCCCGTCGGAAGCTTCGGAGGCGCGTTCAAGGACGTCCCCGCCCATGTGCTCGGAGCCAAGGCCGTCGTCGAGGCACTCTCGCGTGCCGGGGTCGACGGTGCCGACGTCCGTGAGGTCGTCATGGGCTGCATCGGCCAGGTCGGCCCCGACGCCTACAACGCCCGCCGGGTCGCGATCGAGGCAGGTCTGCCGCAGTCGACGCCTGCATTCACGGTCAACCGCCTCTGCGGCAGTGGCCTGCAGTCCATCTGGTCCGCCGCGCAGGAGATGCGTTGGAACGACCTCGACATCACCGTCGCCGGTGGTGACGAGAACATGTCGCGGATGCCGTTCTACGACTTCGGCGCCCGCGGCGGGTACAGGCTCGGGGACCGCACCCTGCAGGACGGCACGATGCTTATGTTGACCGATCCGTTCCACGGGATCGGCATGGGCGTCACTGCCGAGAACGTGGCGAGCAAGTACGGCGTCTCGCGCGAAGAGCAGGACGAGTTCGCCCTCCGCTCACAGCAGCGCGCGGCGAGCGAGGCGGCTCAGCAGGCGTTCGCCGAGGAGATCGTCGCCGTGGAGACCGGTGGCCGTAAGTCGGTCACCGTCGAGAAGGACGAGCACCCCAAGTCCTCGACCACGGCCGAGATCCTCGCCGGTCTGCGTCCGGCCTTCGCCAAGGACGGCACGGTCACGGCGGGCAACTCCTCTGGCATCAACGACGGCGCAGCCGCGGTCGTGCTGGCCACCGAGGCCGCAGCCTCCGAGCGCGGCCTCACGCCGATGGTCGCCCTCGAGCACGTCTCCGTCGCCGCGATGGAGCCCGAGCTCATGGGCTATGCCCCCACGTTGGCGCTCAACGACCTGTTCGAGAAGTCCGGCCTGACCCCGTCGACCGTCGACGTCGTCGAGCTCAACGAGGCGTTCGCCTCCCAGGCCGTCGCCGTGGTCCGTGACGTCGGCCTCGACATCGAGAAGGTCAACCCCTATGGCGGTGCGATCGCACTCGGTCACCCCGTCGGCGCCACCGGCGCGATCCTCGCGCTGCGCATGGCCAAGCACCTCGTTCGCAACGACCTCGAGACCGGCATCGTCACCATGTGCATCGGCGGCGGCCAGGCCCTGGCCGCGCTGTTCCGCCGGGTCTGAGCTACTGCGTCCCCGCTGCGGCGGGGACACCCCCGACACACGAGTGCGGTGAGTCGCTGTACCGCTGAGGCGGCGGGCCGATCAGTGAGTAGCGCGGCGCGTGGTGACGAGGCCGGCGATCAGACGCCAGCCGAACAGCAGGATCGCGGTGGCGATGAGCGCCACGATGATGAAGCTCCAGTGGGTGCCCTGACCGGTGAGCTGACGCACGATCATGCCGCCCGCGACCGTTGCGACCCAGACGACGAGACCACCGGTGAGGCCCGTCGGGGCCGAACGCCGCAGGACCGCCCAGACCAGCCAGCCGAAAAGCCCACCGGTGAGGAACGGCCAAGCGGTGACGAACGCGCCGGTCCAGTCCTCATGGTGAGCCGAACGACCGATGGCGGCGAACACGACGATCAGCACCAGGTCGAGGATCCCGGCAACCACGGGGGAGACCCCGTTCCCGCGCCCGTATTTCGTGCGCCCATTGTTCGTGCGCTCGGTGTCGGCAACCGGGTGGGACGACATGGTTACTCCTGTGGGTTGGCCGTCGGACTGGACGGCGAGGCGGATCAGAACGGCAGACGCAGCTGCGGCGGGGCGTGCCGGGGGTCGACGCCGTCGAAGAGACTGCTGACCGATTCGCCGACGTGGATGCGGGCGATGGCCTCGGCGAACAGGTCGGAGACCGACACGATGTGGTGGCGGTTGAGGCCGGTGGGCGCGGGCACGGTGTCGGTGCTGACGACCTCGGTGATGAGGGTGTGCGCGTTGAGACGCTCGACGGCTCTGCCCGCGAACAGGCCGTGGGTGGCGACGACCGAGGCACCCGGGCACCCGGCTTCGGCCAACTTGTCGAGCAGTTCGATCATCGACCCGCCGGTGGCGATCTCGTCGTCGAGGACGATGGCGCGTTTGCCCTCGACGTCGCCGACGATCGAGTCGATGCGCACGGTGTCGTCGGCGAGGCGCTGCTTGTTGCCGGCGGCGACGGGCAGACCCAACAGCCGCGCGAAGAGCGTCGCGGTCTTGGCGTTGCCGAGGTCGGGGGAGACGACGACGTGGTCGGTCAGGTCGCGCCCGTGGTCACGGAAGTGCGAGGCGAGGGCCCCGATGGCGGTGAGGTGGTCGACCGGGCAGGAGAAGAAGCCGTGGACCTGCGGAGCGTGCAGCGCCATCGTGATGACGCGGTCGGCGCCGGCGGTGACGAGCATGTCGGCCACGAGGCGCCCGCCGAGCGAGATGCGCGAGGCGTCCTTCTTGTCGGACCGCGCGTAGGAGTAGTGCGGGATGACCGCGGTGACGTGCTTGGCCGAGGCCCCGCGCGCCGCGTCGATCATCATCAGGAGCTCCATGAGGTGCTCCTGCGTGGGGGGCACGAGCGGCTGCACGATGAACACGTCCCGCTGGCGGCAGTTGACCATCAATTGAGCCTGGAGGCAGTCGTTGCTGAACCGGGTGATCTCGACGTTCGACAGGGGAACCCCGAGGTGGTCGCAGATGCTGGTGGCCAGCGGTTCGTGAGCAGAACCGGAGAAGACGATCACGTCGGGCACGGTGCGGTTCCTCAGGGGCCGTGGAAGGGGGGTCTCGCCCATCCTAGGGGTGGGGCTCAGATCTGCGGCGCCAGGGACCCGGCCAGCGGCGGCGTCAGCGGGATGCGTGCTTCGAGGATCCATCGCCCGTCCTCACGTCGAGCGTCGATCGTGCCGCCCAACAGGCGGAGCCGCTCGCCGAGCGCGTCCAGGCCGAGACCCGTGGACGGTACGCGCGGGGTGTGGTGTTCCCGGCTGTCGTTGACGACCTCGACGACGAGGTGATCGCCCTCGATGGCGCACTCCAGGGAGCACAGCGCACCGGGAGAAGCGTGCTTGGTGATGTTCGTCGTGCCCTCCCGAACGACGCGGACGGCGGTCGTCTCGGCGGCGCGGGGCAGGTCGATGGGGACAGGACCCAACACGACCTGGAATCCCAACATGGTCAGGTGCCGCGCCGACTCCGCGAAGGCGGCGGGGAGCGACTCGGCGTCGAGATCACGGACGAAGACAGGTTCCTGATCGCTCTCCTCGGCCTGCAGCACGACCAGCAGACGCTTCAGAGCGTCGAGTCCGGAGCGGGCGGTCGTCTCGATAGCGGCCCGGGCCGTCGCCTGCTCGTCCGGGCGGTCGGTGGTGCGCAGGACCGCCGACTGCATGGTGATGATCGTGAGGTCGCGGGCCACGCTGTCGTGCAGCTCGCGGGCGAGCCCGATCCGCTCGCGACGGCGCCGTTCGGTCAGGTTGGCGAGGTCTGCCTCGGCTGCGCGTCGGCTACGCATGTTGACCCCGACCGCCCACCCCGTCACGCTCATCACGACGAGCACCGGCACGATCCCCTGAAGCGTGATCCCGGACAGTGTGCCGTCCGTGACCTCGGAAGCCACTCCCCACATGACGCTCGCCGCAGCCCAGGCCGCCAGAGAACGGCGGCGGTCCAGGTAGGAGAAGTACAGGGCCAGCACCACGACAGCAGCGATGCTGTAGAGGCCGGAGTTGCCGGCCGGTTGGTAATTGACGATGTCGAGGACGACCAGGAGCGCACCGGACAGTGCGACGACCAGCGTGCGTACCGGCTCCCGCAACAGCAACCCGATCAACAGGACAATCATCGCCAGGGCCGAGGCCCAGGGGACCGGACCTGAGCTCTCTCCGGGGCCGGGCGGTGTGACGATGGCGTAGGCGCAGAATGAGATGCCGTAGAGGGCAGCCGCTGTCACGGCGAGTCGGACGGGGCTCATCCCCACGAGCGACTGCACCGGCCGCCAGCTGCGCCACTGGGCGACCGGCGACGCAGCGGGCAGCGAGGGCATCAACGGCTCGTCGTCCCTGTTCTCAGAAGTTTTGGCACAAGAACGGGAACTTCTGGCAGACCCATGGCGGGATGCCCGTGGGGGAGGCGAGCGTGGTGTCGCCGATGGAGCGGTCGTGGGCGGAGGCCGAGACGACCCCCACGGGCGAGGCGCTGCAGCTCAGGGCAAGGGCGGCGGCAGCGATCATACGGACGGAACGGCTCACGGTGCTCTCCTGGTGTGGAGGGTAGGGGAGGGGCGCCCGCGGGTCGCGGCGCTGAGGCCGAGTCTACGAACGTCGGCGCGCGCAGAGCCACCATGGACCGGCGCAGTGCAGCGCTACGGTGGTGGCTCGAGGACATCCCGGGCCAACGATCGCCGGGGCCCACGACGAAGAGGACACCATGATCGGTCTCGAAAACGGCTCTGCTGCAACTGAATTGGTTCAGCGGTCGGTGCTCATCGTCGAGGACGAGGCCCTCATGCGCCATGCTCTGTCGATTTTTCTGCGCAGCGCTCAGGATCTCGTCGTCGTGGAGATGGCGGAGAACGGTGCCGAGGGCGTCGAGGCGGCGGCGCGCTTGCAGCCTGACGTGGTTCTCATGGACATCCACATGCCCGTCATGGACGGTATCGAGGCCACGCGCCGCATCCTGGCGGCGAATCCCGAGGTGAGCGTCGTCGCGCTCACCACTCTGGGCAGTGTCGATGCGGCCGTGCCGATGTTGCGCGCCGGCGCTCGCGGGTATCTGCTCAAGGACTGCGATCCCGAGACCCTCATCGCGTCCATCCGCCGGGTGATCGGTGGCGACCCCGCGCTCTCCCCTGCGGTGACGATGTCGCTGCTCAAGGCCGTTGCCGAGGAGGATCCGCGGATGGGCGTCGCGGCGTTCCGCACCTCGCGCGACCCGCAGGCCCCGCCCTTGACGGAGGCCGAGACGCAGGTCCTCGACCTGCTGGCCGCCGGCTACAACACGGCCGAGATGGCGCGGGCTCTCCACGTCGCCGAGGCCACCGTCAAGAGCCGGTTGTCCAAGCTGTGCGGCAAGTTCAGGGTCGACGGCCGCGTGAAACTCCTCATCCGCGCGACCGAGCTCGGGCTGGTGAGTCCCCGCCTCGAAGAGCGCTGAGCACGCACGGTTTGTCAGAGGCGGCACCTAGGCTGACGTCATGAGCGAGCCAACAGCTGCGGTGGCCCCCGGATCGGTCCGGCGCGTCATGGGCATCGAGACCGAATACGGCGTCACCGTTCCGCGTCACCCCTTGGTCGACCCGGTCGTGCTGTCGTGTCGGGTGGTGCAGCGGTACGCCGCGGCCGGTGACGGGCAGGCGCACCGCGCGCGGTGGGATTACGCGGGGGAGTCGCCGCTCGACGACGCGCGCGGGTTCACCCTTGGCCGGGCCCTGGCGCACGAGAGCCAGCTCACCGACGAGTGGGCCGGGGATCCGAGCGTCGCTAACGCCGCGCTGACCAACGGTGCGCGGCTCTACGTCGACCACGCCCACCCGGAGTACTCCTCGCCGGAGGTCACGACGCCACGCGAGGCGCTGACCTGGGACCGTGCGGGCGAGATCGTCATGGCCGAGGCCGCGCGGCTGGCGTCGTCGGCGGGCGAGGGGGAGCCGCCCATCGAGGTGTACAAGAACAACACCGACGGCAAGGGCGCGAGCTACGGCACGCACGAGAACTACCTGCTCTCCCGCGCGACGCCGTTCGAGCGTGTGGTCGCGCAGGTGACGCCGTTCTTCGTGGCCCGCCAGATCCTCTGCGGCGCAGGGCGGGTCGGCATCGGCCAGGAGTCGCAGACGCCGGGATACCAGATCGCCTCGCGTTCGGACTTCTTCGAGGCCCGGGTCGGGCTGGAGACGACGTTCCGCCGCCCGATCATCAACACCCGCGACGAGCCGCACTCGCACCGGGAGGCGTACCGGCGCCTGCACGTCATCATCGGCGACGCCAACCTCTCCGACGTCTCCGGGCTGCTCAAACTCGGCACGACGAGCCTGGTGCTCGGTTTGGTGGAGTCAGGCCGGATGCGGCGGGACCTGTCTCTCGTGGACCCGGTGGCCTCGCTGCGGCGCATCAGCCACGACCCGACGCTGCGGGTCAAGGTCGACCTCGTCGACGGCACATCACTGACCGGACTCGAACTGCTGCGGGCTTACCAGGAGGAGGTGCTGGCGCATCTGCAGGTCGACCTCGGTGGCGACCCGATGCGCACCGCCGACGGCGACACCGTGGAGGTGTTGACGCGCTGGGACGAGGTGCTCACCGCGTTGGAGACCGACCCGAACTCCGCTGCGCCTCAGGTCGAGTGGCTCGCCAAGAGCCAACTCCTTGAGGGATACCGCACCCGTGACGGCCTGGCCTGGGACGACCCCCGACTCGCGATGATCGACGTGCAGTGGTCGCACGGCACCCCCGGCAAGGGACTCGCGCGACGCCTCGAGGCGCGTGGCCGGTTGGAGAGGTTGATCGACGAGGACGCCGTCCTGGCGGCGGTGTCGTCCGCGCCCCCGACGACTCGGGCGTGGTTCCGAGGCGAGTGCATCCGCCGCTACCCGGAGTCCGTCGTCGCCGCCTCGTGGCAGACACTGCTCATCGACGCCGGGGACGGTGGCTCGCTGCACCGCATCACGACGAGCGAGCCCCTGCGCGGCACCCGCGACACCACCGAAGCGCTGCTCGACCGGAACCCCGACGTCGGTGGTCTGCTGGCCGAGTTGGCGGGGCTCTGACGTCGGGGGTGTCGCGACGCTCTGACCAGGCAATGTCCGGGACAGTGGTCCCCTCCACCCTGGATCTGCGCCGTAGCCCCTGACCGGCCGGTTATGGTGGGCCGCGACGACGTGGTCTCCCATCGAAAGGCACCTCATGGAACTCATCGATCGGCTCGTCGAGAAGGCGCTGCGCCGCGAGGCCCCGACCCGCGAGGAGGCGCTGGCCGTTCTGCGGACCGACGACGCGGACCTGCTCGAGGTCGTCGCCGGTGCCTACCGGGTGCGTCGGGAGTTCTTCGGCCGCCGGGTCAAGCTCAACTACCTCGTCAACATCAAGTCCGGCCTGTGCCCCGAGGACTGCACGTACTGCAGCCAGCGTCTGGGCAGCGAGGCGGAGATCCTCAAGTACTCCCTCGCAGGGCCCGACGCGGTGCTGTCGATGGCCAAGGCGGGCGTCGAGGGCGGCGCCCGTCGGGTCTGCCTCGTGAGCAGCGGCCGCGGACCGAGCGACCGCGACATCACCAAGGTCACCGACGCCATCGAGGCCCTGAAGACCGAGCACCCCGACGTCGAGGTGTGCGCCTGCCTCGGGCTGCTCAAGGACGGCCAGGCGCAGCGCCTCGCGGACGCGGGCGCCGACGCCTACAACCACAACCTCAACACCGCGGCCGAGCGCTACGACGACATCTGCAGCACGCACACCTTCGACGACCGTGTCGACACCGTCACCAAGACCCACGACGCGGGCATGTCCGCCTGCTCCGGGCTCATCGCCGGCACGGGTGAGTCCCACGAGGACCTCGTCTCGGTCGTGTACTCGCTCAAGGAGATCGGGTCGGACTCGATCCCGGTCAACTTCCTCATCCCGTTCGAGGGCACCCCGCTCTCGGAGGAGTGGAACCTCACCCCGGCGGAATGCCTGCGCATCCTCGCGATGGTGCGGTTCGTCTGCCCCGACTCGGAGGTGCGCATCGCGGGCGGTCGCGAGATCCACCTGCGCAGCCTGCAGCCCCTCGGGCTGCACATCGCCAACTCGATCTTCCTCGGCGACTACCTCACGAGCGAGGGCCAGGCCGCCACGGCCGACCTCGAGATGATCGCCGACGCCGGCTTCATCGTCGAGGACAAGGAATCCGCCCCCGGCGAGCTGCTCGCTCGCGGACTCCACCGCGCCGACTTCGAGGCCGAACCTGAGGCCGCTGTCGGCGGTTGCGGCGGACACGGTTCACAGGGCGAGTCCGGTGCCGAGGGTGGCTGCGGCGGATGCGGCAGCGCCTGCGGGTCGCACAACGCCGACACCGACACTCACGCGCACTCCGACCAGGTCGACGCCGAGCGTGCGGCCGCGGATCGCGTCATGGCCACGGCTGCAGCGTTCGCGGGCGGTGGCGCCGCCACCGAGGCGGTCAAGGTGCGTCGTCGCGGCATCGGCACCGACGTGGCGCCCAACGCCTGAGGTCCGGCGCCTGATTCCATAGGTTCGACCCCCGGGACCGCCCGGGCACAACATCGCACCGTCGAAGGGGAGTGGCCATGGCAGGTCAGGAGCAGATCCGTCCGCAGCGTCGTGACGCGGAGCCGGTCGACCCGCCTGCGCCACCCCCGGCGGCGACGGGCGAACGCAAGGCAGCGCTGGACGCCGACATCGACTCGGTGCTCGACGAGATCGACTCGGTCCTGGAGGTCGACGCCGAGGAGTTCGTGCGCGGGTTCGTCCAGAAGGGTGGCGAGTGACGCACCTGCTGCTGCAGGCCCTGCTCGCGACGGGATCGCGGGTTCGGTTGCTGCATAGCCGGTGCAGGCGGCTCACCTGGAGATCGCCGTCCTGGGGCGCAGCCTGCGCCGGTTTCGCCGGGTGAGCGCAACGTAGAGTCGGGTCATGGACCGGCGCATCTACGGCATCGAAACCGAATACGGCCTAACCTGCACGGTCGACGGCAAACGACGCCTCTCACCCGACGAGGTGGCCCGGTACATGTTCCGCGGCATCGTCGCGTGGGGGCGCTCCTCCAACGTGTTTCTGCCCAACGGCTCCCGGCTCTATCTCGATGTGGGCAACCACCCCGAGTACGCCACGGCCGAGTGCGACACCCTGCCCGACCTGCTCGCGCAGGACCGCGCGGGGGAGCGCATCGTCCAGTCGCTGGCCGACGAGGCTCTCGTGCGGCTCGCCGACGTCGGCATCGAGGCGTCGATCTACCTTTTCAAGAACAACCTCGACTCCGCCGGAACCTCCTACGGCTGCCACGAGAACTACCTCGTGTCCCGCGCGACAGATCTCGACCGGCTCAGCTCGGATCTGCTCCCGTTCCTCGTGACGCGGCAGCTCATCTGCGGCGCCGGTCACATCCTCAAGGGCGCCGACGGCGAGTCGCGCTACATCCTCTCCCAGCGCGCGTTCGTCATGTGGGAGGGCGCGAGCAGCGCCACCACACGTTCACGCCCGATGATCAACACCCGCGATGAGCCGCACGCCGACGCCGACCTGTACCGGCGGCTGCACGTCATCGTCGGGGACTCGAACGTGTGCGAAACGACGACGATGGTCAAGGTCGGCTCGACGGACCTCGTCCTCCGGGCGCTCGAAGCGAGGCGGATCGCTCCCGACGCCGCGCTCGCCAACCCGATGGGCGCCATCCGCGCCGCCTCCCGCGACCTCCGCGGCGCTGCGCCGCTCGAACTCGACCGCGGCGGCACGATGACGGCCCGCGAGATCCAGCGCGCCTACTACGAACTCGCCGCAGCACACCTCGCCGAGAACGGCCCGGCACGCCCCCTCGACCTCGAGGTCCTTGACCTCTGGGATCGAGTGCTCACCGGTCTCGAGACCGACGACATGAGCGGGGTTGCCACCGAGATCGACTGGGTCGTCAAGCAGCGCCTTCTCGAGCGGTACGCCGAACGCAACGAGACCGGCCTGGCCGATTACCGGGTCCACCAGGTGGGCCTCAACTTTCACGACATCGACCCGGGCCGCAGCGTTGTCGAACGGCTCCGTCGGCGCGGTGGCATCCCGTCGGTGGTGACGGACGACCAGATCGAGACCGCCCGGGTGGTCGCTCCGCGCACGACCCGCGCGCACATGCGCGGCGAGTTCGTGCGTGAGGCGCGCACCCACGGCCGCGACTACACGGTCGACTGGTCCCATCTGCGCCTCAACGATCAGGATGCCCACACCGTGCTGTGCAAGGACCCCTTCGCCGCGCAGGATCCCCGCGTCGACCGGCTCCTGGCGTCCATCGCCCAGAGCTCCGAGGCCGACG
>DAMDJY010000057.1:0-5221 GCA_032100225.1 Mobilicoccus sp. | reverse complement strand
CCCCGCCGTTCATCTGAGCGGTGTCGCAGCGGGGCATCCCAGCTCGGGCCGTTATGGTGAAAGGAGGCGGGCTCGACGCCCGCTCTCGAATTGTGCCGAACGATAAGGGTTTCGCGTGTCCTCGATCCGTCTGCGCCTCGCCGCAACAGTGCTCCCTGCCGCCCTCGCCCTCGCCGCCTGCGGCGACGCGGGACAGAGCGGATCGAGCGAGACCGCGGCTCCGCCGACAACAGCTGCTGCCGCCGCCGCAGCCGAGTCGGCCGAACTCGCGCCGGTCAAGGTCGAGGGCAAGCCCGGCACCGAGCCGACGATCACCCTGCCCGCCAAGCCGTTCACCGTCGGCACTCCCGGCCACCGCGTCGTCACGCCGGGCACCGGCAAGGACGTCACGCAGGAAGACACCGTCAGCGCGCACTTCTTGCTGATGAACGGCAAGGACGGCAAGAAACTCGAATCCCGCTTCGGCAAGGAGGTCGTAGGCCTGAAGATGGCCGACGACACCCTCCAGCCGGCCATCCGGAACGCGCTCGTGGGTCAGAAGGTCGGGTCACAGGTCCTCGTCGCGCTGCCCGCCAAGGAGGCCGTCGGCCCCGAGGGCAACGCCCAGATGGGCATCGGCGCCGACGACACGCTCCTATACTTCTTCGAGGTCAAGGACGTCAAGCCGCCGCTCGACAAGACCGCGCTCAAGGAGGCCACCGGTACGGCCGTGGCGCCGAAGTCGGGGTTGCCCACCGTCAAGATGGGCGCCAAGCCCTCCGACCCGGCTCAGATCACCGTGCCCAAGTCGGCGCCGCCGAAGAAACTGGTCGTGCAGCCGCTCATCGAGGGCAAGGGATCCAAGGTCGAGGCTGGTCAGACCGTGCGTGTCTCCTACACGGGCACCACGTGGCGCGAACCCGGAAAGCCGTTCGACTACTCGGGCAAGCAGCCTCAGGGGTACGTCGACTTCCCGATCGGCGTCAATCAGGTCATCAAGGGGTGGGACAAGGGCATCGTGGGCCAGCCCGTGGGTAGCCGCCTGCTCCTGGTGATCCCGCCCGCCGATGGCTACGGGGAGGCCGGAAACCCGCCCGCCATCAAGGGTGACGACACCCTCGTGTTCGTCGTCGACATTCTCGGTGCGAGCTGATCGCGAGTCGAACGCCTGTGCGGTAGCGTTTCGCGCATGAGCTCTCCCACGAGGTCCACGCCGATGGCAGCGGCCAAGACGGAACGGCTCCTCAATCTCGTCATCGCGCTCCTCTCGACGCGACGGGCCTTGCCCCGCGCGGTGATTCGCGACAAGGTCGCGGCCTACCGCGAGGCGGCCAACGACGAGGCCTTCGAGCGGATGTTCGAGCGCGACAAGGACGAATTGCGTGAGCTCGGCATCCCGCTCGTCACCGAGGATCTCGACGACTTCTTCGAGGACGAACCGGGCTACCGCATCGACCGGCAGGAGTACGCATTGCCGGAGTTGGAGATGACCCACGAGCAGTTGTCGCTGCTCTCGCTCGCCGGCCGCACCTGGTCCGAGGCCTCCCTCGGTGGTGCGGCCGCGCGCGCTCTGCGCAAGTTGGAGTCGGTCGTCCCCGGCGGCGAAGGAGACCCCGGCGAGTCGGCGCTCAGCACGGGCTTGGACCGGATCGAGACCGGGGTCCGCACGAGTGAACCGGCCTTCGAGGCCGTCCGCGCCGCCGTGGTCGCCGCGCGGCCGGTGCGTTTCTCCTACCGCCGGCGCGGCGCAGCAACCACCACCCGCCATGTCCAGCCGTGGGGATTCGCCGCCTGGCACGGGCACTGGTACCTCACCGGCCACGACGTCGACCGCGGCGAGCCTCGCGTGTTCCGCCTCGACCGCATCGAGGGTGATGTCACCCCCGCGGGAGCGCCCGGGTCCTACGACATCCCCGAAGACCACGACCCCCGCGCAGTCGTCGAATCGTCGTTCGCGTCGGGTGATCCCGTTCAGGCGCACCTGCGGGTTCGCCCCGGCCGCGGGCACGGGCTACGCGGCCGCTCAGCCTCCGCGTCGGCCTCGAGAGCCGTTGCGTCTGCTGAACCTGACACGTTTGGCACCCGGAAGGAGTGGGACGTCGTGCAGGTAGAGGTGCGAGATCTGAGGTCGTTCGCCGACGAGATCGTCGGGTACGGGGCAGATGTCGTGGTCGACGCGCCACCTGAGCTGCGCGAGGCGGTCGTCGCCCGTTTGCGCGCGGTTCTGGCCGCTCACGGAGGTGCCGCATGAGTCCCGCACGCAAGGGCGCCGGGGGAGCGGGGCAGGAGTCGGCCACCGCACGCCTGTCCCGGTTGCTCACGATGGTGCCGTGGTTGCTGCGCCGTCAGGGGGCCGACCTCGAGGAGGCGGCCGAGCAGTTCGAGCTCAGCACAGAACAACTCGAGTCCGACCTCAGCCTGTTGTTCGTCTGCGGCTTGCCCGGTGGCATGCCCGACGACCTCATCGAGGCCGAGTGGGAGACCGGCCGGGTCTACCTAGGCAACGCCGACATGATCGCCCGCCCGTTGCGGCTCTCGGCCGACGAGGCCCTGACGTTGCTCGTGGGACTGCGCAGCCTCGCGGGCCTGCCGGGTCTGGCCGATCCGGAGCTCATCGACGAAACCATCGCCGTCCTCGAAGGAGCTGTCGACGCGAGTTCGGCCGCCCTCGCGCGGGTTGCCAGCCGCCGCATCCACGTCGATGCGGGCTCACAGGACGAGGTCCGTCACGTCCCGGCTCTGCGCGATGCGCTTCACCGGCACCGCCGCGTTCACCTGCGGTATGTCGTGGCCACGCGCGACGAGGCCACCGAGCGTGACGTCGACCCGATGCGCCTCAAACGTGCCGAGGGGCACTGGTATCTGGAGGGGTGGTGCCACCTCTCGAAGGACACCCGACTGTTCCGCCTCGACCGCATCGAGGCCCTCACCGTCCTCGATGTCGACGGCACTCCGCCGGCCGATGCGCCCAGGCGTGATCTCGCGCACGGCGTCTTTCGCCCCGAGGATGCGGGCCTGGTCGCGGAGGTCGTCCTCGACGAGTCGGCGCGCTGGGTGCTCGACTACTACCCGCACGAGGTGCTGTCTCCAGGTGAGAACGGCGAGGTCACGGTGACGCTCGGCGCCTCAGATCCCGCCTGGGTCATCCGCCTGGTGCGACGCCTCGGCGGACACGGCCGCCTGGTGACCCCGGGCGATCTCGCCGACCGTGTTCGTGACGAGACGGCAGCCGCCCTCGCTCACTACGACGAACCGGCCGTGACCAGCGGGTGAATTCCTCACAGCCGCTCCGCGCGCTCCCCGGTTTCGCGAGGTGACCTGGACGCCGGCCCGAAACGGGCGTCGTAGACTGCCCAAAGGTCACCGCAGCCGCCACGCACAGCGTCGCAGCCGCGTCCCGTTTACCCCATTCGAAGCACTCCGACGGAAGGTCACCGCGATGCCCACCCTGCCAGGCGGTCCTGAGCTGATCATCCTCATCCTCGTCATCGTCATCATCTTCGGATGGAAGAAGTTGCCCGACGCGGCCCGCAGCCTCGGCCGCTCGATGCGAATCTTCAAGGCCGAGGTCGAGGAGATGAAGGAGAAGCCCAGCGCTGCCTCTCGCGAGACCGTCGCGGGCGAGGCCCGTCGCGAGCCCGCCTACGACGACCGTCCGCGCACCGATGCGCCCCGCACCGACGTCCCTCGCACGGATGCCCCTCGCACCGACGCTCCGCGCGATGGTGACCGCTACGTCGCCGACACCGGCGTGCGTGACGAGGACCAGTACCGCCCGCCGACGGCCTGAGCCGCTCCAGAATGGCTCTTCGTCGATCCAAGCGTGACCCCGAAGGCCGGATGACCCTCGGCTCTCACCTGCGCGAACTACGCAACCGCGTGGTCGTCGCGGCGGTGGCTCTGCTGGTGGCCGCCGTTCCGGGCTGGCTCCTCTACGAGCCCCTCATCAACGCCCTGTCCCGCCCCATGACCGACAAGGGCGGGCACCTGAACTTCGCCAACCTGACCGACCCGTTCGTCGTGCAACTCCAGGTCGCGCTGTTCGTGGCTTGCATGCTCTCGAGCCCGGTGTGGCTGTGGCAGATCTGGGCGTTCATCGTGCCCGGGCTGCACAAGACCGAGAAGCGCGTCGCGATGCTTTTCATTCTGTGCTCGGTGCCGCTCTTCCTCGCCGGGTGTTGGCTGGCGTTCAGCACGCTCGACCAGGCCGTCACGGTGCTGTTGGGGTTCACCCCGTCGACCGGCGACAACATCATCGACGCGGCGTTCTACCTCAAGTTCGTGATGCGGTTCATCCTGGCGTTCGGGTTCGCCTTCCTTCTTCCGGTCGTGCAGGTGGCGCTCAACCTCGTCGGTGTGCTGCCGGCGCGGGTGATGGTCAAAGCGTGGCGCTGGGCCGTCATCCTCATCTTCATCTTCGCGGCCGTGCTCACCCCGACGCCCGACCCCTACACGATGCTCGGGCTGGCCCTGCCGATGTGCGGGTTGTACTTCATCGCGTGCGGTGTGGCCTGGATGTTCGACCGCGTACGAGCGAAGCGACGCCCCGAATGGGCCGACGTCGAGGACGACGCAGCCAGTCCGCTCTGAGACCTCCCAAGGGCTGTCGGAGGCGTGACCTAGCCTGGGCTGCATGCCTTCACCTGCAGAGCGGTTTGCCCAATCGCGTCGGGCACGCGAGCACGCCACCACCCACCTGGCCGAGTTCGAGTCGTTGTTCGAGTTCGGTCTCGACGACTTCCAGCTGCGCGCTTGCCGCGCTCTGGAGGCCGGCAAGGGTGTCCTCGTCGCTGCTCCCACGGGTGCGGGCAAGACGATCGTGGGGGAGTTCGCCGTCCACCTGGCTCTGGCGACGGGTCGCAAGGCGTTCTACACGACGCCGATCAAGGCGCTGTCCAACCAGAAGTACAACGACCTGGCCGCTCGGCACGGTGCCCGCAACGTCGGTCTGCTGACGGGCGACGCCTCGATCAACGGTGGGGCACCCGTGGTCGTCATGACCACCGAGGTCCTCCGCAACATGATGTACACCGACTCGCCGACGCTCGGCGGGCTCGGGTTCGTCGTCATGGACGAGGTGCACTACCTCGCCGACCGCTTCCGCGGGGCGGTGTGGGAAGAGGTCATCATCCACCTCCCGCGCCGCGTTCAGGTGGCGTCGTTGTCGGCCACCGTCAGCAACGCCGAGGAGTTCGGAGCCTGGCTGGGAGAGGTGCGCGGCGAGACCGAGGTCGTCGTCGAG
>DAMDJY010000056.1:17923-19708 GCA_032100225.1 Mobilicoccus sp. | reverse complement strand
CTGCGTCGGAGGCGAGGACGGTCGCGTCGAACGGCGGCGTGAATCCTTGCGCCTGAAGGGGAGCCAGCGCTGCCAACAGCACCGCGACGACCGCCCACCAGAGGACGCGGGCCGTGAGCGACGCCTGACGCGGTGCGGGCGCCCCGGCAGCATCGCGCTCCCCGGCCGCAGCCGAGATGCCCGTGCGAGGAGCCCGACGACCATCGACGAACGACCACACGAGTGTGATCGCCATGATGGTTGCGAACGCGAGCAGGCCTGCACCGATGTTGGCGCCGGCCTCCGCCTCCGACATCCCGAGATCGGCCAGTGTGATGACAGCGGCGGCAGCCGCGGCGAGAACGACAACCCGGAGTGCGATGCACACGACGTGCTTCATGTGTCCACCGTCCCCCGGCACGTCGGCTGGGTCATGAGCACGTCTACTCACCCCGCCCGGCGTCGGTCAGCGCGGCGCGAAGCAGGCGGTCAGGGCGGCGACGTACATGCCGGGGTCCTTGGCGCCGGTGAGTTCGCGCGCGGAGTGCATCGAGAGCATCGGGGCGCCGACGTCGACGGTGGTGGCGCCGGTGAGCGCGGCCGACATCGGGCCGATGGTCGACCCGCAGGGCATGTCGCCACGGCTGCGGAAGACCTGCATCGGCACCCCGGCCTGTTCGCAGGCCCGCACGAATGCGGCCGATCCGAGCGCGTCGGAGGCGTAGCGGCCCTTGGTGTTGACCTTGAGAACCGGCCCACCGTTGATCGCGATGCGGTGGTTGGGTTCGTGCTTCTCGACGTAGTTGGGGTGGGTGGCGTGCGCCATGTCGGCCGAGATGATGAGGCTGCCCGAGAGCGCCCGCAGGTAGTCCTCGCGGCCGCCGCCGGCGGCGAGCACGATGCGTTCCAGCACGGCGGGCAGGAACGTCGAGTCGCCACCGCTGGAGGTGGTCGATCCGATCTCCTCGTGGTCGAAGAGCACCAGCAGCGGGATGTGCGTCGCGTCGTCGAGGTGATCGAGAGCAGCGATCAGCGCGGCGGTGCCCGCATACGCGGTCCCGAGGTTGTCCAGGCGGGGGGCAGCGATGAGGTCGCCCTCGCGCCCGAGCGGCCCGGACGGAGTGAGGTCGTGCGTCATCACGTCCCAGGCGAGGACGTCGCGGAGGGCGATGTCGAGCAGCTCGGCGAGGTAGTGCGCGAATGACGGCGCGCGTCCGCTCGCACCCCAGATGGGGGTGAGCTGGGTCTGCGGGTTGATCGCGAGGCCGTCGTTGGTGCCGCGCTCGAGGTGGATGGCCAGCTGCGGCACGCGCAGCACGGCGTCGTCGACACGCACGAGGTGCTGGGCCAGGCCGTGCGGACCGGAGTGGTCACGCACGACGACGCGACCGGAGAGTCCGAGGTCGCGGTCGAGCCACGAGTTGAGCAGCGGACCGCCGTAGACCTCGACGACGAGCTGGTCCCACCCGGCCGCGTCCTTGTCGGGATGCGGTGAGATGCGCAGGTTGGGCGAGTCGGTGTGGCCGCCGACCACCCGGAACGGCGCTGAGGGCGTCGACTGTCCGGATCCGCCCTCGCCTCGCGCGGGCAGGTGTTCGGTCGACCAGGCAGCGAGTGATCCACCGCGGTGCACGACGTAGCGGCCGGGCTTCGACGGCCAGGCGTCGCCCTCGGCGATCACCTGAAATCCCGCCTCGCTCAGGCGACGGGTCGCCTCGGCGACCGCGTGGTACGGCGACGGCGACGCGTCGACGAAGGTGCAGAGGTCACGGGCTGACGCCTCGTAGTCGATGAGACCCATTCCCC
>DAMDJY010000056.1:11484-17913 GCA_032100225.1 Mobilicoccus sp. | reverse complement strand
GGCGGGGTGGATCAGCGCTCGTCGCGCGGCTCCTCGTCGCGGGTGGCGTCGGCGCCCCGCTCGAGGTGGCTGCTGTTGACCGCTGCCGACTCACGGCCCGAGTGCTCGGGCCACACGCCCTCGACGATGCCCTTGGGGCGCTCGGGCAGCTCGTCGAGCACGTAGACCGCGTTGGGAGCGTCCTTGCCGAACGACTCGAGGTGGCGCAGCGCGGCGAAGGCATGCCGGCCGAGGGCCAGGATGCCGAAGAGGTTGATGATCGCCATCAGCGACATGGCTAGGTCGGCGAGGTCCCACACGAAGCCGAGCTTGGCGAGGGCGCCGATGCCGACGGCGACGACGACGAGCAGGCGGATGGCGAGTTCGCCGGCCTGCTTGCCGCCGAGGAAGTCCATGTTGACCTCGGCGTAGCTCGCGTTACCGAGCACGGAGCTGAACGCGAACACGAAGATCAGGAACGACATGACCGGCAGCGTCCACGGGCCGAGGACCGACGCGAGGGCGTCCTGCGTGAGGGAGGCACCGGCCTGGGCACGGGTGGTGACTCCCGCGGTGTAGACCGACGGACCGGCGAGCAGGATCATGAGCGCGGTCGCCGTGCAGACCAGGATCGTGTCGACGAAGACACCGGCCGACTGCAGCAGGCCCTGGTGGGCGGGGTGGCTGACGGTGGCGGTGGCGGCAGCGTTGGGGGCCGAACCCATACCGGCCTCGTTGCTGAACATGCCTCGCTTGACACCGTTCATCAGGGCGGCCATCAGGCTGGCACCAACGCCACCGAACACCTGGCTCAGGCCGAAGGCGCCGCGGAAGATGTCCATGACCACGCCGGGGATCTCGGGGGCGCGCATCACCATGACCGCGACGGCGAGCAGCACGTAGAACAGCGCCATGATCGGTGCCAGGTACTCCGTGACGCGCGCGATGGAGCGGATGCCGCCGAGCACGATAATCGCGGTGATGATGACGAGCACGATGGCCGTGCCCCAGGTGGGCACGCCGTGTGTCGACATGACGTCGGCGATGGTGTTGGCCTGCACCATGTTGAACGCCAGGCCGAACGCGAAGATCAGGCAGACGGCGAAGAGGATGCCCATCGGACGCGAGCGGAGTCCGCGCTGCATGTAGAACGCCGGGCCGCCGCGGAAGCTGTTGTCGCGGTGGGGCTCCTTGTAGATCTGCGCCAGCGTCGCCTCGACGAACGCGGTGCCCATGCCGAGCAGGGCCATCACCCACATCCAGAAGATGGCACCGGGGCCACCGACGGCGAGGGCGATGGCGACACCGGCGATGTTGCCGGTACCGACCCGGCTGGCCAGGCTGATGCAGAACGCCTGGAACGAGCTGATGCCCTCACCGTGACCCGAGCGGGAGCCGCCGATGATCTTGAGCATGAGGCCCGGGAGGCGGAACTGTTGACCCTTGCCCTTGAGCAGGAACCACAGGCCTGCGATGGCGAGGAGCGGCACCAGAATCCACTCGGTGACGATTCCACCGAACCACAGGATCGAGTCATGAATGGCTTGCACGAGAACTCCTTAGAAACGAACGCCGGTCGCATGACCACCGTGGGAGGGGGGCTCGGCAGGGAGTCTCGAAGCCGGCACGACCCGTGCGCAGCTCGGTCCACACCCGGGGAGACCGACCGTGCACATCATGACCGAATCCGGGCCCGGCAGGGCGCAGGCAGAACAGCGGAACTGGCGAGCGGCGCATGAAGGGGGCCGGACGGGGGTAAACCTGAGGTATGAGCAACACGGCTACGATGCGCGCCGGGGTGCGCGTCGGCGGCCCCGGGACTCGGGATGTCCGCCCGCTGTGGGTCCTCCACGGCGGGCCGCAGATCGACCCCGTGCGCCGGTTGCTCAACACGAACCTGGACGCTCCGTACATCGCGGTGAGCACGACGTGCGTCGATCGGGCCACCCCCGCCGACCTCGGGCCGATGATGCGGCTGATCAACCAGGCGGACGCTCTCATCACCGAGCCCCTGCCTGCCGGTTACCGCGGGCTGCCCGTGGGGTTGGACGACCTCATCGACCGGCTGCGGCCGGGTGTTCCGGTGGTGACGATCCCTCGCATCGCCTACGCGGGCCTGCACCCGTTCCACGTGGGGCGCGACCCGCTGGCCGGCCTCCCGGATCCGCCGCTGGTGCCTTACCACGACCTGCGCACCGCAGCTGTCGCCTCGGGGCATAGGACCACCGAACAGGCCTGGGAGAGTTACCCCTCGGCCCAGTTCATCCGCGAGTTCGCTGCCTGGCAGCTGCTGCGGATGCGCCGTACCGAGGCCACCGCCGACATCGGTGTCGCCGGCCTGGTACGCGGAGCCGGCATGGAGGCCGTGCACACGGTCGACCGCCCGGGCAACGTCCTGCTCGTCGAGATCGCCGAGGGCATCCAGGCCTGCCTGGACGCCCAGTCCACCGCGATCGATCCCGGACTGCCGCTGTTGGGCCAGTGCACGGGCCCGGTCGAGGCACCTGTCGCCGGTGCCCTCGGGCTCGGGCTCCCCGCTGTCGACACCTGGTCGATGAACGGACACAAGGTCGCCCGCACGGACATCCACGTCGCACACCTGCGCTGGTACGCCAAGCACCCCGAGGTGCTCAAGGCCGTCACCGCCGCCGAATCCAACCGGATGGAACTGCTCGGCCTGCTGTAGGGACCGAGCAGCTCGCGCCAGCGGAAGGTTCAGCGAAGCAGCTCGTCGCCGGAACCGACATCATTCGTAGAGCACGTACTCCGGGGTGGGCTTGAGGGCGAGGACCTGGGCCGGGGTCATGAGCTTCCAGCCCGGGCCCGCGGTGTCCTCCTTGTAGAACAGCTTGAAACCGGGGTGGACGTGGGCCGGCTTCACCTTCATGAGCGCGCCCCAGGTGCCTTCCTTGAGCTTCTGGTCGCCGATGCCGTCGACGCTGAGGATCTGTGCGACGCCCTTGCGGGGCTTGAGCTCCTCGTGATTGCGCACCCAGTTGGTGCGGATCATGTGGTATAGCATGACCTTTTCGGGCAGGTCGTTCTCGGCCACGAGGGTCTCGAGGTAAGCGCCCACCGCGTTGAGCTCCTTGGCGTCCGTGCTGCCGAACGACGCCATCGGCTGCTGGGTGGGGCCCATGCGCCATTCGGGGTCCATCGCGATGCCCACGTCGGGCTCCTTGAGAAACTTCTCGTACCGCTTGACCTCGGTGAGAAAGTCCGAGCGGCCCGGCTGGATGGCCAGCAGCAGCATCCCGTCGACCTTGCGCACGGCGTCGAGGTGCTCCTGCACCCGCTCGTCACTCGTGACCGAACGGCACTGGGGATAGGCCTTGTTGCACGGCTGAACCGTGGTGGCGATGAATTCGATCGTCGGGATGATCCTGCGACCGTCCGCAGCGAGCGGCTTGGCGCGCTCCTGGATCTCCTTCATGCGGTCGTCGATGTCACCCACGCCCGCACGGCCGAGTCCGGGGCCGGTACCGATGGCGCCCGAATACCCGACGAGGCGGTAGGTCGGAAAGAGCGTGCGCCCACCCATGGGCAACTCTTTGGGCGTGGGAGTCGGCGATGGCGTCGCACTCTCGGCGTCCTGCCCGCCCGTCGCACCAGACGTGACGAAAGGCTCGGCCGGGATGCCACCGCTACACCCGGCCAGAAGAAGCGCGGCCGCGAGAGGGGCACCAGCGAGGTGGATTGAGCGCACGAGAGACCTTTCATGCTGCCGTCCGGCCACGTAGGCGGCCGCGAATTCGACTCGGGTGTCCCCGAAACCGGCGATTCGCCCATGGTAGAGGCCCGATCGGACGTGCGACCGCAGGCACACGCGGGCGAACTCGGTGGGACCTGCGGCCCTGATGTACCCGCTCTCACGGACCTTTCCGGGCAATTCCACTTATCCTTCATCTGTGTCCAAGGACCCCATCGAGGGGGGAACGAGTCTCGGGTTCGGCCCCAGGCCCGCCGGCCCCCACCTCGACCCCGCGACCCAGATGTCGAAAGCCCGAGCCGCCGTACTCGAGCAACTGGGTCGACATCACGACCCGACGACGGTCGGCGTGCTCGCCGCGGAATGCGGCCAACACACCAACACCGTGCGCGAACACTTGGACGCCCTCGCCTCCGCCGGACTCGTCGTCCGCACCACCGGGCCGGCCAAGGGTCGCGGCCGCCCCGCCATCCGGTACGCCGCGGTGCCCCCGGAGTCCGTCCGGCCCCAGATGAAGCAGTACGTCAACCTGGCCTCCGCCCTCTCCGAGCACGTCGGACGAGTCGTCCCCGACGCCCGCACCTTCGGTGTCGAAGCCGGGCGCCTCATGCAACTGCAGGACGACACCCCGGAGGTTCCCGACCTCAACGCCGCCGAGGCCTCCCTCAAACTCCTCTCCGACCTCGGCTTCGACCCCGACATCGACGCCCCCGCGGCCGAGCAACCCGCCCACACCGGCGACGCCTCTGACGACGCCGCGGCAGCCGAGCCGGAGACGGAGACGGGGCACGTCGACGAGCACGGGCGGCATCTGCTCCAGGTTCAGTTGCGTCAATGCCCCTTGCTGGAGGCGGCCCGCCGCCACCCCGACGTCGTCTGCTCCGTGCATCTCGGCGCGATCCTCGGCATCTACGAGTCGCGATCCGAGCCGACCGACGGCATCCGGGTCGTCCCCTTCGCCGGCCCCGGCTACTGCCTGACGACTCTGCCCGTCGCCGCATCGGACGAGGACTGAGTCTCCAGGCGCCGCCGCCGTACCCGACACGCACATAATGTGATGCATGGAATAGGCCAATGTCTCATTATGTGATCGTGACGGGCGCTGGTGTCGTCACGCGTGCCAATCTCGTCCCATGCCAGGCCCCCTGACCAGGCGTCGCCACGTGGATCTGCTCCGCGTCGCGAGCGCCTACTGCTGCCCGGCGACCCGCGCCTGACCCTCACCCGGCCGGCGCGCGTCGCCACTCCGGCCTGCCCCGAACCCGTGGTCCTCGACCATCGTTCGCCTCAGGCGTAGATCGGTCCGACGCGTGCCTTGAACGCCCTAGGACCCGCGATGACCACCACGCAACCTCCCGCAACCGACTCCGACACCGACACCGACACCGACACCGACAAGGCTCGCCCCCGCAAGACCCGCGACGAGGGTCAGTGGGCGCTCGGTCAGACCGAACCCCTCAACCACAACGAGGAGTTCAAGGCCGCCGACAACCCGCTCAACGTGCGCGAACGCATCCTCGACGTCTACTCCAAACAGGGGTTCGACTCGATCCACCCCGACGACCTGCGCGGTCGGTTCCGCTGGATGGGCCTCTACACGCAGCGCAAGCCGGGGATCGACGGCGGACGCACCGGCAGCCTCCCGCCCGAGGAGCTCGACGACGACCACTTCATGATGCGCATCCGCATCGACGGCGGGTTTGCGACTCTCGACCAGGTCGAGGCCATCGGAGACGTCTCCACCAAGTACGGGCGTGACTCGGCGGACATCACCGACCGGCAGAACATCCAGATGCACTGGATCGACATCGAGAACGTCCCCGCGATCTGGGATGCCATCGAGCCGCACGGCCTGTGGACCCAGGAGGCGTGTGGTGACTGCCCGCGCGTCGTGCTCGGCAGCCCGCTGGCCGGCCGCAATGTCAACGAGGTCGTCGACCCGACTCCGGCCGTCGAGGAGATCAAGCGCATCCTGCGCGAGGACACCTCGCTGGCCAACCTGCCCCGCAAGTTCAAGACCGCGGTCTCGTGGGAATGGGACTGCGTTCCCGAGATCAACGACGTCAGCTTCGTCGGCGTCGTGCACCCCGAGCACGGACCGGGTTTCGACCTCCTTGTCGGCGGGGGCCTTTCCACGAGTGCACATCTGGCGATTCGCCTCGGTGCGTTCGTTCCGCTGGAGCGCGTGCCCGAGGTGTGGCATGCCGTCGTCAAGCTCTTCCGCGACTACGGCTACCGCCGCCTGCGCAACAAGGCCCGCCTCAAGTACCTCGTGCAGGACTGGGGCGCCGAGAAGACCCGCCAGGTGCTCGAGACCGAGTACCTCGACGAGCCGCTGCTCGACGGCCCCGCCGCCGTGGCGCCCGAGTACCCCGTCGACTACATCGGCGTGACGCCGCTGCAGGACGGCACCGTCGCCGTCGGGTTCTCGCCCGTCGCGGGGCGCGTCAGCGGCACGATCCTCACCAACGTCGCGCGGGCCGCCCGCGCGGTCGACGCGGCGGGCATCGCGTTCACCCCGTTGCAGAAGCTGCTCGTCGTCGGCGTGGACCCGGCCAAGGCCGACGAACTCATCACTGCTGTCGAGCCTCTCGGACTCGTCGCGAACGCGAGCATCTGGCGTCGCGGCACCATCGCGTGCACCGGCCTGGAGTACTGCAAGCTCGCCATCGTCGAGACCAAGGCCCGCGCGCACGACCTGGTGGCTGAACTCGAGGAGCGCGTCGGCACCCTCGACGGCG
>DAMDJY010000056.1:0-11458 GCA_032100225.1 Mobilicoccus sp. | reverse complement strand
ACTCGCCCATCACGGTCAACGTGAACGGCTGCCCCAACTCGTGCGCCCGCATCCAGACCGCCGACATCGGCCTCAAGGGCCAGATCGTCACGGACGACGCCGGCGAGCAGGTGGCGGGCTTCCAGGTCCACCTCGGCGGCGCGCTCGGCAACGACCCCCGCTTCGGGCGCAAGCTGCGCGGCCACAAGGTCGTCTCTGCCGAGCTCGGGGACTACGTCGACCGCATCGTGCGCAACTACGCCGCCGACCGCACCGAGGGCGAATCGTTCGCCGTCTGGGCGACGCGCGCCGACGAGAGCGCACTCCGGTGAGCGCCACTGCACTGCGTAGCCCCGCCGAACTGGAGGAGCTGGCTGCCCAAGCCGCTCCCCGCCTCGCCGGCGCGCCCGCCGAAGACGTGATCGCCTGGGCCGCCGAGGAGTTCGGCGACAGGTGGGCCATCACCGCCTCCATGCAGGACACCGTGCTCGCGCACCTCGTCCAGAGCGTGGCACCCGGCTCGACCGCCCTCTTTCTCGAGACCGGCTACCACTTCGGCGAGACCATCGCGACACGCGACCGTGTCATCGAGGAGTACGCGCTGAACGTGCGCTCACTCACCGCCGACCTCACCCCGGCCCAGCAGGACGAGACGTACGGGGTCGACCTGTTTCGCACCGCCCCCGACCTGTGCTGCCTCCTGCGCAAGGACATGCCACTGACCGCAGCCCTGGAGGACTACGAGGCGTGGGCCACCGGAGTGCGTCGCGTGGAGTCCGAAACCCGAGCCAAAACGGTGGAGGTCACCTTCGACCCGCGTCGGGAGAAGATCAAGATCGCCCCGCTCGTGCGATGGACCGACGAGGACGTCGCCCGCTACTCGGCCGAGCACGACACGATCTCCAACCCGCTGCTCTCACAGGGATATCCGTCGATCGGCTGCGCGCCGTGCACGCGCAAGGTGCTCCCCGGTGAGGACCCACGTGCGGGTCGCTGGTCGGGCATCGAGAAGACCGAATGCGGGATCAACGTATGAGCGCCGCACACGAGCAGGGCCTCACGCTGTGGCTCACCGGGCTGTCCGGTGCCGGCAAGTCGACCGTGGGCACCGCTGTGGCACAGGAGCTTCGGGCGCAAGGCCGCCGCGTCGAGATCCTCGATGGTGACGAGCTGCGCGACGCACTCTCCCCCGGGCTCGGGTTCACCCGCGAGGACCGCAACACCCACGTCGGTCGCGTCGGCTACCTGGCCCGACTCCTCGCACGCAACGGCGTCGTCGCCGTCGTGCCGGTCATCGCGCCCTACGCCGATGCCCGCCGCGCCGTCGCGGAGGCCCACGCGAACGACGGCACTCCGTACGTCGAGGTGTTCGTGAGCACCGGCGCCGACGAGTGCGCGCGCCGCGACGTCAAGGGCCTCTACGCCGCTCAAGCGCAGGGCCGCATCAGCCACCTCACCGGCGTCGACGACCCCTACGAGGCGCCCACCGACCCCGATCTCGTCCTCGACACCACCGGCACGCCGCTGGATGCAAGCCGCGACGCCGTCCTCAACCTGTTGACCACGAAGGGACTGCGATGACCACCACCGCCCCACCCGCGCCCGACGCACTGGGCCGCACCACGACCCTGGCGAGCCTGCGCTCGGAGGCCATCCAGATCATCCGGGAGGTCGTCGCCGAGTTCGACCGTCCCGCACTGCTGTTCAGCGGCGGCAAGGACTCGGCGGTGCTGCTGCACCTGGCCCGTGCCGCCACTGCTCCGGCACCGATGCCGATCACGCTCGTGCACGTCGACACCGGTCACAACCTGCCCGAGGTGCTCGAATACCGCGACCGCATCGTCGCCGAGGGCGGACACAACCTCGTCGTCGCGAAGGTCGAGGACTGGATCGCCGACGGGCGCCTGACCGAGCGTCCCGACGGCACCCGCAATCCGCTGCAGACGATTCCGCTGCTCGACACCATCGCCGAGCACGGCTTCGACGCCGTCCTCGGTGGCGCTCGCCGCGACGAGGACCGCGCCCGTGCCAAGGAGCGCGTGTTCTCCATCCGCGACGCGTTCGGTGGTTGGGACCCCCGCAAGCAGCGCCCCGAGCTGTGGCGCCTCTACAACGGGCGGCACGCGCCAGGCGAACACACCCGCGTCTTTCCGCTGTCGAACTTCACCGAGCTCGACGTGTGGAACTACATCGCTACCGAGGGCGTCGAGCTGCCGAGCATCTACTACGCGCACGACCGCGACGTGTACTCCCGCGACGGCATGTGGCTCACCCCCGGCCCGTGGGGCGGCCCGCGCGACGGCGAAGAGCTGCTGCGCAAGCGCGTCCGCTACCGCACCGTCGGCGACGGATCTTGCACCGGCGCCGTCGAATCCGACGCCGACACCCTCGAGACGATCGTCGCCGAGATCGCGGCCAGCCGCCTCACCGAGCGCGGCGCCACCCGCGCCGACGACCGCCTCTCCGAGGCCGCCATGGAGGACCGCAAGAAGGAGGGCTACTTCTGATGGGCACGCTCACCCAGCCCCCCGCCCCCACCAGCGAGAACGAGGCACCTGCGGTGACCGACACCACCACGGCCGACACGACTACCACCAGCGAATCCACCACCGCGCCCGCCGGCATCGAGGCCCCCGACACCTCTGTCGCAGCCCTCGCCGAACGCGACCAGTTGCGGCTGGTCATCGCGGGCTCGGTCGACGACGGCAAGTCGACCCTCGTGGGGCGGCTGCTCTACGACACCAAGTCGATCCTGTCCGACACGTACGACGCCATCGAGGAGGCAAGTCACCGACGCGGCTCGAGCGAGGTGGACCTCGCGCTGCTCACGGACGGCCTGCGCGCCGAGCGAGAGCAGGGCATCACGATCGACGTGGCCTACCGGTACTTCTCGACGCCCAACCGGTCGTTCATCCTCGCCGACACCCCTGGTCACACGCAGTACACGCGCAACACCGTGACCGGCGCCTCCACGGCCGACGCGGCGCTGATCCTCGTCGACGCCCGCAACGGCGCGCTCGTGCAGACCCGCCGCCACATCGCCGTCATGACGCTGCTCGACCTGCCGCAGCTCGTCGTCGCCGTCAACAAGATGGACGCCGTCGGGTGGGACCAGGGGCGCTTCGACGAGGTCGCCACGCAGATCCGGGAGATCACCGCGCGGCACGGGATCGACGCGACGGTCATCCCCGTCAGCGCCCTGACCGGCCAGAACATCGTCTCCACCGAGACCCGCGACGCGGGCAGCGAGTGGTACACCGGCCCCAGCCTGCTCGATCACCTCGAGTCGCTCCCCTCTCGCGCCCGGGATCTCGACGCGCCGTTCCGCATGCCGGTGCAGCTCGTCATCCGACCGCGCACCGCCGAACACCCCGATTACCGCGGCCTCGCCGGGCGTCTCACCTCCGGACGCCTCACCGTGGGCGACCGCATCGTGGCACACCCCAGCGGCCAGACCTCCACGGTCACCGGCATCGACTCCCCCGACGGCCCGGTCGAGACCGCCGTCTCGGGCGATTCGGTCACCGTGCTGCTCACCGACGAACTCGACGTGGGCCGCGGGGAGGTCCTCGCCCGCGAGGGGGAGGTGGCTCCGCAGGGCGTCTCCGAACTCACCGGCGTCACCTGCTGGCTCGCCGAACGGCCTGGCACGCCTGGGCAACGGCTGCTCGTCAAGGTGGGGACGCGCGTCGTGCGCGGCATCCTCACCACCCTGTCGGAGCGGTGGGACGTCGACGCCCAGACCTTCACCTCCCTCGCCGAGGACGGCGCCCCCAAGGCCGAGCTCAACGACATCACCCGCGTCGTCGTGCGACTCTCCGAACCGGCGGCGGTCGACGACTACCTCGATCTGCCCGACACCGGCTCGTTCCTCCTCATCGACCACGCCACCGGCGCCACCCTCGCTGCCGGCATGGTCGGCGACCCGCTGACCCGAGCCTTCGATCCCGGGATCTGACATGACCCACCCCACCCGCCGGGCGCTCCTCGGCGGCGCCCTCGCCACGCTCGGAGCTGCAGGCCTGTCGTCCCTGGCCGGTTGCAGCCTCGAGCGGGCGAGCAGCGCCCCGACGCCTCACCTGCGACTCGGCTACTTCGCCTCACTCACCCACGCCGTCCCCATGACGGCCGTGGCGCGAGGCACGGTGGCGCGGCACCTGGGCAGCTCGGTGCCGCTGGAGACGCAGGTGTTCGACGCCGGCCCGGCCGCCGTCGAGTCACTCCTGGCGGGTGCGATCGATGCCGCGTACCTCGGTCCGTCTCCGGCGATCAATGCCCACGTCCGCACCAAGCGGCGTGGAATACGGATCGTCGCCGGAGCCGCTACGGGCGGAGCCGCATTGGTGGTTCGGCCGGGAATCACGTCGGTCAAGCAGCTACGCGGGCGCGTCATCGCCACACCACAACTCGGCGGCACACAGGACGTCGCGCTGCGCACCTGGCTGTGGAACCACGGTCTGCGCACCGAGCTGACGGGCAGCACCGACGTCAACATCGTCTCCCAGGCCAACAGCCAGACCCTCGACCTGTTCAAGGCCGGCACCATCGACGGCGCCTGGCTGCCCGAGCCGTGGGTGTCGCGCCTCGTGCTCGACGCCGGCGCCACGGTGCTCGTCGACGAACGTGCCATGTGGCCCCGCGGCGTCTTTCCCACCACGGTGCTCGTCGTCATGCAGGACTACCTGGAGGCCTACCCCGAGCGCGTCCGGTCCTTGCTGGACGCCCACGTCGAGACCGTCACCGCGATGCGCGCCGACGCCGAGACGGCCCGGGTGTTCGTCAACACCGAGATCGACCGCCTCGTGGGCAAGCCACTGAAGCCCGCTGTGCTGGAACGAGCCTGGAAGCAACTCGACATCGGGTGGGACCCGATTGCGTCGGCCATGCCCCGGTTGGCCGCCGACTCGGTGACCGCCGGCATCACACCTCGACTACCCGATCTCACCGGGCTGCTCGACCTGCGCCCGCTCAACAAGGTCCTCGCGGCCCACGGGCACGCGCCCGTCTTCGACGCCGGATTGGGAGTGTCATGACCACCGCCGCACCCGGCACCGCTCGCCGCCGTCCCTCCCGCGCCGCTGCCGGCAAGGCAGTCGACCGCGAGGCGGGCACCATCGACGTCCGCGGGGTGACCCGCGTCTTCGGCCACGGCGCGGGCGCCGTCACTGCCTTGGACGGCATCGACCTGACCGTCGCACCAGGCGAATTCGTCGCCCTCCTCGGCGCCTCCGGGTGCGGTAAATCGACGCTGCTGTCGATCCTCGCCGGACTCGACGAGCCCACCACAACGTCGAGATGCCGCTGCGCCTCGCCGGCGTGGGCGCCAAGGAGCGACGCGAGCGTGCGGAGCACCTCTTGGCGCGCGTCCACCTCGCCGAGGCCGGTGGGCGCCGTCCGCACGAACTCTCCGGCGGGCAGCGGCAGCGAGTCGCTCTGGCGCGCAGCCTCGCTCAGGGGTCTGACGTGTTGCTCATGGACGAACCGTTCGGTGCCCTCGACGCGATCACCGCCGACCACCTGCACGCCGAACTGATGTCGCTGTGGCGCGAGGAGGGATTCTCCGTCGTCTTCGTCACCCACAACGTCCGTGAGGCCGTTCACCTGGCACAGCGCATCGTGCTCCTGTCCTCACGCCCCGGCCGAGTCGCCCAGGAGTGGGCCGTGCCGGAGCACGCCGGTGACGACACCGCCACCCGCCTCACCCGGTCCATCACGAACCGACTCCGTGAGGAGATCACCCGCCATGCGTGACCTGCTCCGTCGCCTCTCCCCCGGCTCGAACGCCTCCGCTCCGTCAGCCGAGAATGCGTCGCCCATCGAGCCATCACCGACACCGCGAGCGGCAGTCGCGAGCGCGTACGTCGAGGACCCGTGGGACCCGCCCCGCCGGGCGCGCACCGACATGTCGGGCGACGACGTGGCGGCCGGCCTCGACGCACTCGAAGAGGCTCCGCGGCGCAAACGGTTCGATATCGCTACGGTCGTGGCGCCCGTGGTGGCACTGCTCGGGCTGTTGCTGGTGTGGCAGATCGCAGTGTGGCTCGAGGTGCGGCCGGTGTGGATTCTGCCCGGACCGGTCGACGTCTGGACCTCTCTCACAGCAGATCTCGGCTGGGGCGCCGCGGCGTCGGCCGTGTGGACCTCGCTGTCTCGCGGGCTCGTCGGCTTCGTCCTCGCCGTCGTGCTCGGCACCGTGGTGGGGTTGCTGGTCGGGCAGGTACGTGCGCTGCGTCTGGCGTTCCGGCCGTTGCTGTCGGCGATGCAGTCGTTGCCGTCGGTGGCGTGGGTGCCGGCCGCCATCCTCTGGTTCGGACTCACCGACATGACGATGTACGCCGTCATTCTGCTCGGCGCTGTGCCGTCGATCGCGATGGGATTGATCGGTGGTCTCGACCAGACCCCGCCGCTGCTCTCCCGCGCAGGCCGGGTGCTGGGTGCGACGCGTTTCCAGTTGGTCCGGCACGTGCTGCTGCCCGCAGCACTTCCGGCCTACCTCACCGGCGTCAAGCAGGGGTGGGCGTTCTCGTGGCGATCGCTGATGGCAGCCGAGATCATCGTTCGCTCACCGCAACTGGGCCTCGGCCTCGGGCAACTGCTCAATCAGGGACGTGATCTCTCCGACGTGAGCCTCGTCGTCGTCGCCGTGCTGCTGGTCCTCCTGGTCGGCATCGCCATCGACATCATCGTGTTCTCCCCGATCGAACGCGCGGTCCTCCGGCGGCGCGGCCTCGCCTGAGCCTCGACTCAGCCCCGCACGGCAGGGGTTGGGCGACTTCGGCGGGGCGGCACGTCGCAGCACGACGGTCGCCATGAGATATGACGCCAGCGAGCGCAGCGGACGCGAATCCTCCTGTGGCACTTGCGTGTTCGCGTCCCCTCGTCACGTCCTGTTCGCCGTCTGCTCCCCTGCGGTTCGATATGGGCGCCATGTCTGATTCCTACGGTGGAAGGCACTGCTATCTCGAAGTCCGCCAACGACGCCGCAGGAGTCGCCGCCAGCGCTGTCCAGGTCGCCGACCGCACCAACGCCACCGTCGCGCAGCTCGGAACGAGCTCGGCCGAGATCGGTGAGGTCATCAAGTCCATCACCTCCATCGCCGAGCAGACCAACCTCCTCGCTCTCAACGCCACGATCGAAGCCGCCCGCGCCGGCGAAGCAGGCAAGGGGTTCGCCGTCGTCGCCAATGAGGTGAAAGATCTCGCCCAAGAGACCTCCAAGGCCACCGAGGACATTGGACGCCGCGTCGACGCCATCCAGGCCGACACCGAAGCAGCCGTCCAGGCGATCGGCGAGATCGCGGCGATCATCGCCCAGATCAACGACACCCAGGCCACCATCGCTTCGGCCGTCGAGGAACAGACGGCAACGACCAACGAGATGGGCAGAAAGGTCACCGACGCAGCCCAGGGTGCAGGCTCCATCGCTCGGGAGGTGTCGGTGGCGGCCGAGTCCGCGAAGTCCTCGGAGTCGACGGCTCGCACGACAGCGGAAGCTGCCGAGCACATGGCCGACCGCGCCCGCCAGCTGCGGGAGTCGGTCGCCAGCTTCACGGCCTGAGCGACGGTTCCCTCACCCGGGCGATCATGGGCCGGGGAGAGCCACCCGGACTGCCGACCGGCTGGAGTTGGAGGACCGTCGGTGCGGGGCCCTCGACAGCCCCTGGACCGGCCTACAGATGGGTCAATGGCGCGTGTAGGAGTGCGAACCGGCGGCGCGGTCCGAGGTCGAGGCGGCACGGTGAAGCTCGCTGCTCCCACCCGCGACGTGAGGTGCGGGCGCCGAGACGACCCGGCCGCGCGCGGTACACGACATAGGGGCGCCATCGTCGAGGGCAGCGGTCACGCCACGATCGACGCCGTCATCGAGGCTCTCCTCCGAGTTCTCCCTCAGTCCGCCCCAACGCCGTGCGTTGAGCCCCGGCGTCTGAAACGATCTTCACCACACGACCTCCTCCAGGAGATGACATGCCGTACTACCGCACCATCGGCACAGTGCCGCCGAAGCGTCACACCCAACATCGCGACCCTCAGGGGAACCTCTACTACGAGGAGCTCATGGGTGAGGAAGGGTTCTCTTCGGACTCCTCGCTGCTGTATCACCGGGGCGTCCCCTCGGCGATCAGCGATGTGCGCGCGTGGGAGGTGGGCAACGAGGCCCTCACCCCCAACCACCCGCTCAAGCCGCTGCACTTCACGCTGCACGACTTGTTCGGTGCCGGTGACGAGGTGGGAGTCGACGCCGTGCGCGGCCGACGCCTGCTGCTCGGCAACGCCGACGTGCGCCTCAGCTATGTCACCACCGACTCCGTGAGCCCCTGGTACCGCAACGCCATCGGCGACGAGTGCGTGTACGTGGAGCGCGGCGCCGCCCGGTTGGAGACCGTGTTCGGCGCCTTCGACGTGCGCGAGGGGCACTACGCGATCATCCCGCGCGCCACGACGCATCGCTGGCTGCCGGTCACGCCCGAGGACGAGGGGTATGTCGAGCCGTGCCGCCTCTACGTCATCGAGGCCAACAGCCACATCACACCCCCGAGCCGCTATCTGAGCAAGTACGGGCAGCTGCTGGAGCACAGTCCGTTCTGCGAGCGCGACTACGTGGTGCCCACCGCGCCGCTGCTGGCCGAGGACATCGGTGAACAACCCGACGCGGAGACCGACATCTACATCAAGCACCGTGGCCACGGCCCGGGTGGCATCGGCGGCACAGTGCACACACAGCCGCACCACCCGCTCGACGTCGTCGGGTGGGACGGCTGCCTGTACCCGTTCCTGTTCCACATCAGCGACTACGAGCCCATCACCGGCCGCGTGCACCAGCCGCCGCCCGCGCACCAGGTGTGGGAGGGGCACAACTTCGTGATCTGCAACTTCGTGCCCCGCAAGGTCGACTACCACCCGCTGTCGATCCCCATGCCGTACTACCACTCCAACGTCGACTCCGACGAGGTCATGTTCTACACGGCCGGCAACTACGAGGCGCGCAAGGGCTCGGGCATCGGGCGCGGGTCCATCTCGCTGCACCCCGGCGGCCACGCGCACGGCCCCCAGCCGGGGGCGATGGAGGCCTCGATCGGCGCCGAGTTCTTCGACGAGACCGCGGTCATGGTCGACACGTTCCGCCCCCTCGACCTGGGCGAAGGTGCCTTCGCCTGCGAGGACGACGCCTACCCCTACTCGTGGACCGGCGGACGACGCGCCACGGGTGGTGAGCAGGCATGACCGGCCGCGTGAGTGACACGTTCGCCGCCTTCGCCGACGACGCCGCGATCTTCCCGCCTGGGCTCACACCGCTCGGTCAGGCCGTCCCCGACCACGTGCTGCACACCCGTAGCGACTACAGCGCCCTCGTGGGTCCGCTCGTCATCGGCGCAGCCACGCTCATCGAGTTGCCGCCGCACATCGGGCACATGCCGCCACGTTCTCTCGATCTGTCGGTCACGGTGCCTGCGCCCGACGGGATTCAGGCCGTCGTCACGACCTGTGCCCTGCTGCCGTCGGTGCGTCTGGTGGCCCTCGAAGTCGTCGTTCCGCCTGAGATGTCGCCCGAGCAGGTCGTCCCCATGCTCGACGCGTCCCTCGCCGGCATGGACGTCGCGGGCGGAGCCCTGCAGGTCTACGTCGAGGTCCCCCGTGACGAGCGTCGCGCGGGTCTCATGGCAGCGCTGGCCGATTCCCCCTACCGCGCGAAGTTCCGCACCGGCGGGGTCAAGGCCGAGTTGTACCCGGACGAGGCCGAACTCGCGGCCGCGATCCACGCTGCGGTCTCCGCCGGAGTGCCGTTCAAGGCGACGGCCGGGCTGCACCACGCCGTGCGCAACACCGACCCGAAGACGGGCTTCGAGCAGCACGGATTCCTCAACATCCTCAGCGCGGTCGACGCCGCACAGCAGGGTGGCGACACCGACGCCCTCGTCGCGATCCTCGCCGACCGCGACGGCGCTTCCCTCGCCCAGAGCATCGGCTCCTGGTCGCCCGAGCGCGCCGCGGCCGCACGGTCGGCATTCGTTTCGTTCGGCACCTGCAGCGTCACCGACCCGCTGACCGAGCTCGTCGACCTCGGGCTCATCGCCCCCGGCTCGCACAGTGACACCGACGCTGCCACCGCGACTGCGCCCGCCGAGTCGACCTCAACCGAAGGACCCCACGCATGACCACTCTGACCGTGCCCAGCTCCGACTTCGGCCTGGCCAACCTGCCCTACGGCGTGTACTCCGTCGACGGCGGCGAGCGCCGCGTCGCCACCCGCGTCGGCGACTCTGTCCTCGACCTCGCGACGCTGCTCGCCGGGGTCGTCGACGACGCCGAGGCCCTATTTGCCACCGACACGCTCAACCGGTTCATGGCGACCGGGCACGACCGCTGGGTCCAGGTCCGCGACGCGATCCGCGAGGCCGTCGCCGGCAATGTCCCCGACGAGGCCGTGCACGCTGCCGCCGACGTGACGATGCACCTGCCGTGCGAGTTCGCCGACTACGTGGACTTCTACGCGAGCGAGCACCACGCCTCCAACCTCGGGCGCCTCTTTCGCCCCGACAACCCCGACCCGCTCATGCCCAACTGGAAGCACATGCCAGTGGGCTATCACGGCCGGTCGAGCACGATCGTCGAGTCGGGTGTCGACGTGGTGCGTCCCTTCGGTCAGCGCAAGGGTCCGGATGACGCCGAGCCGGTGTTCGGTCCGAGCATCCGCCTCGACATCGAGGCCGAGATGGGGTTCATCGTCGGCTCCGGCAACGACATGGGCACGTCCATCGCAGCCGACGACGCCGAGCGTCACCTGTTCGGTGTCGTGATCTTCAACGACTGGTCGGCGCGTGACATCCAGGCCTGGGAGTACGTGCCGCTGGGCCCCAACCTGGGCAAGAGCTTCGCGAGTTCGATCTCGCCGTGGGTCGTGCCTCTGCTCGCCCTGACCGACGCGCGGGTCTCGGTGCCGACGCAGGACCCCACTCCGCTGCCCTACCTGCAGATGAACCAGCCCTGGGGCCTCGACATCTCGCTGGAGGTGGAGTGGAACGGGCAGGTCGTCTCGCGCCCGCCGTACAAGGAGATGTACTGGTCGCCGGCGCAGATGCTCGCGCACACGACGGTCAACGGGGCCCGCACGCGCACCGGCGACATCTTCGCGTCGGGCACGATCTCGGGACCGGCCAAGGAGACGCGTGGCGCGTTCATCGAGCTGACCTGGGGGGGTAAGGAGCCCGTCACCGTCAACGGTGAGGAGCGTCGCTTCCTCGAGGACGGCGACACGATCACGATCCGCGCGACGGCTCCGGGCGCTGGTGGCGAGTCCATCAGTTTCGGTGAGGTGATGACGACCATTCTCCCGGCTCATTGCTGAGCTAACGAGGGTGTGAGGAAACGAGCGCCAGCGAGGCCCGGAGCACCCGAGGAGGCACAGCAATCAGATACTGCTGAGTCTTGCACGGAGACGACAGACGACACGGCCGGAACCCGATGGGGTTCCGGCCGTGTC
>DAMDJY010000055.1:14324-19760 GCA_032100225.1 Mobilicoccus sp. | reverse complement strand
CTCCGGCGACGTCGTCAAGGCCATCGCCTGCGGTTCGGACGCCGTGATGATCGGTGCAGCCCTCGCCCGTGCGGTCGAGGCTCCGGGGCGCGGCTACCACTGGGGCCCCGAGGCGCACCACAGCCAGCTCCCGCGCGGCGAGCGCGTGCACGTCGGCGCACTGGCCCCGCTGCAGGAGATCCTGCACGGCCCCGGCCGCTCTGCCGACGGCATGACCAACTTCGTCGGCGCACTACGCCGCGCCATGGCGACCACGGGCTACTCCGAGGTCAAGGAGTTCCAGCGCGTCGAGGTCGTCGTCTCGCCGTATTCGCCCAACTGACAGAGACAGACACAGCCGCGACGGTCGTTCACCTCGCAGGCGACGCCCCGACGACACCTGTCCGTCGGTGCGTCGCCGCATGTTCGGCCCCGATCAGCTGGGCGTGGCTAGCGTTTTCGTCATGACTGCTGAGGGTGTTGCGACGACGTCTGAGGACACGTCCCCAGGTGTGGCGACCTCGGAGCGCGTGGCCGTGCGCTCCTTCGGGCTCGCGGCGGTGGCCGGTCTGCTGCATGCCCTGCCCTCGCTCTACTGGGCGCTGGGTGGCACGTGGCTGCTCGACACGGTGGGGGAATGGGCGGTGCAACTTCAGCAGGGCCCGCGTCAGCAGGTGCTGTTGATGATGGTGCCGGTGTTCCTCGTCAAGGCCTGCGCCGCGGTCGTGCCGTGGCTCGACCACCGACGCCCGCCTGCTCACCGCTGGGTGCGGGTCGTGTCCTGGTGCGGCGCAACGGTCCTCGTCCTGTGGGGTGCGGCCGGGATGGTCGGGGCCTGGATCGGGATGGCGATGGGTACCGGCGGGGCCGGTGGCATCACGCCGAGTCAGGTCGGGCACGGATTCATCTGGGATCCGTTGTTCGTCCTCTGGGGTGCGTTGCTCGCCCACGGCCTGTGGCGCTCCCGCGGGTGGACACGCACGGCGGCGGGTACGCGCGCGTAGGACGGACCTGCCGCCAACTACGATCGCGCCATGAGCGGTGCTGACGTGGTGACCGAACAGGTGGGGCAAGCCGGGGAGCAGGGGGCGCGGCTGCAGAGCGCGCGGGTGGCGCAACTGATCGAGTATGCGGTCACGTCGCCGCGGGCCGAGCACATCACGACCACGTCACCCTTGACGGGTGACCCCCTGGCCGATCTGCCGCTGTCCACCCCCGACGACGTGGCGCTCGCCTTCACGGGGGCCCGCGCAGTGTTCCGCTCGTGGTCGCGCATCCCCGCGGCCACTCGCGCGCAGGTGTTCTACCGGTTCCACGACCTGATCCTCCAGCACCAGGTCGAGATGCTCGACATCATCCAGCTCGAGACGGGCAAGACCCGCACCGACGCGTTCTCCGAGATCGTCGACGCCGCCGTCACCGCCCGGTACTACGCGCGCCGGGCACCGGGCATGCTGCGGCCCCGTCACCGTGCAGGCCTCGTCCCGGTGCTCACCGACGTCATCGAGACCCGCCGCCCCGTCGGCGTCGTCGGCGTGGTCGCGCCCTGGAACTATCCGCTGTCGATGGGGATCTCCGAGGTGCTCCCGGCGCTCCTGGCCGGCAACGCGGTCGTCGTCCGGCCCGACCCGTCGACGTCTCTCACCATGCTGTTCGTCGCCGAATTGCTCGCCCGCGCCGGTCTGCCGCAGCGCGCTCTGCAGGTCGTGCTCGGCGACGGACCCACCGTCGGTGGAGCTGTTCTCGCCGCCGCCGACTACGTGTGCTTCACCGGATCGACGCGCACCGGGCGGCAGGTCGCGGTCGACGCGGCATGGCGCCTGGTCGGCGCCAGTCTCGAACTCGGCGGCAAGAACCCCATGTACGTGGCGGTCGACGCCGACCTCGATCGCGCCGTCCCCGGCGCAATCGCTGCGTGCTTCGTCAACGCCGGCCAGGTCTGCATCTCCATCGAACGGCTCTACCTGCACCACGACATCGCCGACGAGTTCCTCACCCGGTTCGTCCGCGCGGTCGAGAAGCTCAAGGTCGGGGTCGACCTTGCCTACGGCGCCGACGTGGGTTCGCTCAGTGGTCCCGGGCAGCTCGAGCGCGTCACCGCCCACGTCGAGGACGCCCGGGCCAAGGGCGCAGACATCCTCATCGGCGGGCGCGCGCTGCCCGAGATCGGCCCGTTCGCGTACGCCCCGACCGTCGTCGACGGCATCACCGACGACATGCTGCTCGCCCGCGAAGAGACGTTCGGGCCGGTCGTCGGCGTGCACCGGGTGGGCAGCGACGCCGAGTTCGTCCTCGCCGCCAACGACAGCGAGTTCGGACTCTCCGCCTCGATCTGGAGCCGCGACCTGCAGCGCGCTCGCGGCATCGCGCAACTGGTGGAGTCGGGCACCGTCAACATCAACGACGGATTCGCCGTCGGCTACATCGCCAAGGACGCCCCGATGGGCGGCATGAAGTCCTCGGGCATGGGTCGGCGTCACGGCGAGGCCGGGCTGCTGCGGTTCACCGAGGCGCAGACGATCGCCGCCGCTCGAGGTGTCTCGTTGACCACACCGACGACGCAGGAGGCCGCTCGCTACATGACCGGCATGCTGCGCGCCATGGCGGTGTTCGGGCGTCGCTGACTGCTCGTTCTGCCGGGGGTGGTGACGGCGCCGCATCTGGGAGGGCCGGGTATGCGTGTCGGGGCGATGGCATAGCCTGGACGGGTGCTCCGGACGGCTCTGCGACCCAGATGGCTGGCCCTGCTGGGCCTGGTTCTCGTCGTCTGTGTGGCCTTCGGCAGGCTCGGTCTGTGGCAGCTCAACGTGTCTCAGAACAAGGCGCAGGCCGAGGCATTGGCGCAGGTTGCGGCCGCTCCCACCGCGCCCCTGGATGAGGTACTCCGGCCCCAGGCGCCGGTCACCGGCACCCAGGTCGGACGCAAGATCACGGCGGTGGGGGAGTACGAGCCGTCCCGACAGCTCCTCGTCACCGGACGCCGCCTCGACGGACGCACCGGGTCGTGGGTCATGACACCGATGGTCGTCGACTCCAGCGGCGCGCGGCTCGCCGTCGTCCGCGGGTTCGTCGACGAGGGCACCCCGGCTCCGCCGGCACCGACGGGCCGTGTCACCGTGACGGGCACGCTCGAACCGCAAGAGGGCCCGCCCGATGCTCGCGCGCCGCAACCCGCCGGGCAGATTCAGACCGTCGACGTCTCCGCTCTGGTCAACGAGTGGGGCGGCGACGTGTACAACGCGTTCGCCATCGCGGGCGACGAGTCCCCGGCCCCCGAGGGCGCTGCCGCCCAGCTCACCCGCGTCCCGCCGCCCGTCGTCGACACCGGCGAGATCAACTGGCGCAACTTCGCCTACGCGATCCAATGGTGGATCTTCGCCGGATTCGCCCTCTACCTCTGGTGGCGCATGGTGCGCGACGACCACCTCCTTGGCGGACAGAGCGGCCAGGTTGCAGACGCCGACCAGCTCGACCCCACTTCGCTGCCCACGACCGACGCCTCCACCGGTGCGACGTCTGAGACGCCGGGGCCCACGACGGCGACACCCACCTCTGCCACATCCACGACTGTGGCGCCCACCTCCGTGACGGAAGGCCAGAACCGATGACGAGCCCCACCACCATCCCGCGAGGATTCGACGCCGCGAAGACCGCCAAGGCCTTCCCGTTGTTTCGCATCATGGCGTTCATCGTCGGTATCGGCCTGCTCGTGCTGTGCGTCGAGATGTGGATGAAGTACGGCCTAAAGATGACCGACGAGGCCAACCCGCTGTCGTGGTGGCCCGGCCCGCACGGGTTCATCTACATGGTCTACCTGGCGGCAGCCGCCAACCTCGGCTTCGCTGCGCGGTGGTCGCTGCCCAAGATGATCGGCGTCATGCTCGCCGGCTGCGTTCCGTTCCTGTCGTTCTTGGTCGAGCACAAGGTCGCGCAGGGTGTGAAGCGCCAGCTGGCCACCGTCGGAGCCGCCCCCACGCGGTAGTGCTGGTGGGTTCGGCTACTGCCGCTGTGGCCCTGCGCTGCGGTGCGGGCGGTCGGTGTTGACCGGGGTTCGGGAAGGGTTGTCGGCGGGCGCCGGTAGCCTGAGGGCGTTCCTCCCCGCACGGCTGAAAGGCCCGCTCATGGCTGCCCCATCGGAGTTCGCTCTCACCACGGTCGACGGGGGGTCCGCGCTCTCCGAGTTCCGGGCTCGTGCGCTGCTGACTCGCCTGCGGGCGATCGCGCCGCAGGTCACTGGTGTCGCCGCTCGGCACGTCCACTGGGTGGCCTCCGACGCGCCCCTCGAGTCGCAGGTCGCGCAGGTCGTCACCGCCATCCTCACGTACGGCGAGGCGTATGAAGGCCCGGTCGTGGATGAGGGAACTGGCGACGAAACGGCCGTGTTGGCGGTCGGGCCGCGCCTGGGCACCATCTCGCCGTGGGCCTCCAAGGCCACCGACATCGTGCACAACTGCGGCATCGACATCCACCGCGTCGAGCGGGTCATCGAGTACGTGTTGACGCTCGACGGCGAGCCGTTGGACGAGCAGCAGCGTCTGGGCTGTGCCGACGTGCTGCACGACCGGATGACCGAGACGGTGTTCGTCGACCGCCAGGCGGCGAGCGATCTGTTCGGTGAGCGTCACCCCGAGCCGATGGCGCACGTCGACGTCCTGGGCCAGGGCCGTGCCGCGCTGGTCGAGGCCGACCGCGACTTCGGTCTGGCTCTGTCCGACGACGAGATCGACTACCTCGTCGACGCGTTCACCGGTCTTCGCCGTAACCCGACCGACGTCGAGCTCATGATGTTCGCGCAGGCCAACTCGGAACACTGCCGTCACAAGATCTTCAACGCCGACTTCATCGTCGACGGCGAGGTGCAGACGCGCTCGCTGTTCGGCATGATCCGGCACACCGAGGCCATCAACGGTCATGGCACGATCGTGGCCTACAAGGACAACGCGTCGATCATGGCGGGCGACCGCATCACGCGGTTCGGCCCGGCCGGTGTCGGCGACGGCCCGAGCGCGTACGTGGCCACCGAGGTCGACTCGCACGTGCTCATGAAGGTCGAGACGCACAACCACCCGACGGCGATCTCCCCGTTCCCCGGTGCGGCCACGGGCGCAGGTGGCGAGATCCGCGACGAGGGCGCCACCGGTCGGGGCTCTGCACCCAAGGCCGGCGTGGGCGGTTTCGTCGTCTCCAACCTCGAACTGCCCGGCACGAACGAGCCGTGGGAATCCCGCGCCGACGAGCGCACGTTCCCCGGCCACATCGCCTCCCCGCTCGACATCATGATCGAGGGCCCCATCGGGGCAGCGGCGTTCAACAACGAGTTCGGACGCCCCGGCCTCGGCGGCTTCTTCCGCGTCTACGAGCAGACCGTCGACGGCGTCCACCGCGGCTACCACAAGCCGATCATGTGCGCCGGGGGCCTCGGCTGCATCGACGCCGACATGACCGAGAAGATTGTCT
>DAMDJY010000055.1:12331-14314 GCA_032100225.1 Mobilicoccus sp. | reverse complement strand
GACGGCACCCTGCTCGTGCAGCTCGGCGGACCCGGCATGCGCATCGGCATGGGTGGTGGCGCGGCGTCGTCGATGGCGGCCGGTGTCAACGCCGCCGACCTCGACTTCGACTCCGTGCAGCGCGGCAACCCCGAGATCGAACGGCGTGCGCAGGAGGTCATCAACCACTGCCGCACCCTGGGGGAGGACAACCCGATCCTCGCCATTCACGACGTGGGTGCCGGTGGCCTGTCCAACGCCTTCCCCGAGCTCGTCGACGACGCCGGCATGGGCGCACGCTTCAACCTCGACGCCGTTCCGCTGGAGGAGTCGGGCCTCGCGCCCAAGGAGATCTGGTGCAACGAGAGCCAGGAGCGGTACGTTCTGGCCATCGCGCCGGAGTCGCTGCCCCGGTTCGCAGCCCTGGCCCAGCGTGAGCGCTGCCCCTACGCCGTGGTCGGACTCGCACGCGCCGACGGACAACTCGTCCTCGCACCGGGTGACGACGCTGCCGCCGACCCGCAGGCCGACCTTCCCATCGACATGCCGATGGAGGTGCTGCTCGGCAAGCCGCCGCGCATGACGCGCGACGTCTCCCGCCTGGAGCGTTCCGCCCCCGAACTCGACCTCACCGGGCTCGACGGCGAGGCGCTGCGCGATGCTGCGTACGCCGTGCTGCGACACCCGTCCGTGGCGAGCAAGCGGTTCCTCATCACGATCGGCGACCGCACCGTCGGTGGCCTCACGCACCGCGACCAGATGGTCGGCCCGTACCAGGTGCCCGTCGCCGACGTCGCCGTCACCCTCTCGGACTACGTCGGTTTCGCCGGCCAGGCCATGAGCAGCGGCGAACGCACCCCACTGGCGGCGGTGAACGCGCCCGCCTCGGGGCGCATGGCCGTCGGTGAGGCGCTGACCAACCTGCTGGCCGCACCCGTCACCCTCGACGGGGTCAAGCTCTCGTGCAACTGGATGGCCGCCTGCGGCGAGCCGGGTGAGGACGCGGCGCTCTACGACACGGTTCAGGCCGTCGCGATGGAGCTGTGCCCGGCGCTCGGAGTCAGCGTGCCCGTCGGCAAGGACTCCCTGTCGATGCGCACGCGGTGGGCCGACGAGCAGGGCGATCACCAGGTCACCTCGCCGGTGTCCCTGGTCGTCACCGCCTTCGCGTCGCTGCCCGACGTGCGCGGCACCCTGACGCCCGTCGTCGGACTCGGCGACGACCTGCTGCTCGTCGACCTCGGTGCCGGACGCGGCCGACTCGGCGGCTCGATGCTGGCGCAGGTGCGCGGCGAATTCGGCGGCACTGTCCCGGATCTCGACGACCCGGCGCGACTCGTCAACCTCGCCAAGGCGCTCACCGCCCTGCGGGCCGAGGACCTCGTCACGGCTTACCACGACCGCTCCGACGGCGGCCTGTGGGCGACTCTCGCCGAGATGGCGTTCGCCGGCGGTGTCGGCATCGACGCAGAGGTGGAGTCGGTGGCGGCCCTGTTCACCGAGGAGCTCGGAGTCGTCCTCGGTGTCAGCGACACCGACCGTGCCCGCGCGGTGCTCGCCGAGCACGGCCTCGGTGACCTGGTGCGCGTCGTCGGGCGCGTGCGACCCGAGCGCGAGATCACCGTGCGCATGGGTGAATCGGTCGTGCTCGCCGAGCCGTCGCGCGATCTCGCTCAGGCCTGGGACGAGGTGTCGTGGCGCATCAGCGCGCTGCGCGACAACCCGGCCTGCGCTGACGCGGAGCACGCTCTCGTGGGCGGCGACGACCCCGGCCTCGTGGTCGAGCCGACGTTCGACCCCACCGACGACATCGCGGCGCCCTACCTCTCGCTCGGCGCGCGGCCCACGGTCGCGATCCTGCGCGAGCAGGGCGTCAACTCCCACGTCGAGACGGCGTTCGCGTTCGACCGCGCCGGGTTCGAGACCTACGACGTGCACATGACCGACCTGCAGTCCGGCCGGTTCGACCTCGCCGACGCCGTCGGCCTCGTGGCCTGTGGCGGG
>DAMDJY010000055.1:0-12321 GCA_032100225.1 Mobilicoccus sp. | reverse complement strand
ACCCTCGGTGCCGGTGAGGGCTGGGCGCGTTCCGTCCTCTTCAACGCGCGCCTGCGCGACGCCTTCGAGGGTTTCTTCGCCCGGCCCGACACGTTCGGGCTCGGTATCTGCAACGGCTGCCAGATGTTCGCGGCCCTCGCCGATCTCATCCCCGGCGCCGAGGCGTGGCCGCGGTTCACCCGCAACTTCTCCGAGCAGTACGAGGCACGCCTGTCCACGGTCGAGATCCTCGAGTCGCCCTCGATCTTCTTCTCCGGCATGGCGGGCTCGCGCCTCCCGATCGCCGTCGCGCACGGTGAGGGCTTCGCCAACTTTGCTGCCCGCGGCGACGAATCGGCCGTGCTTCGCGCAGCTCGGTACGTCGATGGACACGGCGCACCGGCGGTCACCTACCCGCTCAACCCCAACGGGTCACCAGACGGCCTCACCGCCATCACCACCGGCGACGGACGATTCACCGCGATGATGCCGCACCCCGAGCGCGTCCAGCGCAACGTCATGATGTCGTGGACCTCAGGCCCCATCGAGGCCGAGAGCCCCTGGCTGCGCATGTTCCGCAACGCACGCGTCCACGTCGGCTGACGACGACAGACAGCAGAAGGGCCTGCCCGTTCTCGAGGAACGGGCAGGCCCTTCTGCGTCACTGGTTCGCGCTCACCGACCTGCAGGGAGCGAGGTGGTTCGATACAGGCGGTTGGCCGTGGATCAGCGCAGGGTCTTGAGGGCCCCGGTGAGCGGGATGAGCTCGTCCAGCAGGTTGCTCACGGACGCGGCATTGCGCTCATCGGGGGCGAAACCGTTCTCGCCGAAGTCGGTGAACAGGCTCAACACGACCTGACCGCGCGTCGAGAACAAGAACGTGTTGAGGGCGACCGGGCGCCACTGCTCCACCGCGCGCACGCCGCCGTCCGCGCCGTAGCTGACGAACGCGACGGCCTTGTGCTTCCACTCCGGGGCCAGCAGGTCGAACGCGTTCTTGAACGCACCCGGGATGCCGTGGTTGTACTCGGCGGTCACGAACACGAACCCGTCGCACTCGTCGACGGCCTGACTCCAGCGACGCGTCGCCTCGGAGGTGTATTCACGGTTCGCGGCAGCCGGCGGCACTGCCTCGGTGAGCAGGGGCAGGTCGAAGTCGGCGATGTCGAGCACGACGAACTCCGCGTCCTGACGCGCGCTCGCGATCTCGTTGACCCAGGCGCCCACGGACTAGCCGTTGCGTCCCTCGCGGATGCTGCCGATGACGATGCCGATCTTCATGTGAACCCTTTTGTGACGTGTCACTTTCTCTCTCAGAGTATCGCCCCCGCGAAATGCCCGCGAGCGCAGAGGGCCCTGCGCCAGGCACTAGAGTGAGTCAGTCGTCGAATCGCCTCCCGCGGGGCCCAGCCGAGGAGAATCCCACGTGACCGCAACCCGGCCTGAAGGCCTGCACGAGAACCCGGTGCTGGTCGTCGATTTCGGCGCCCAATACGCGCAGCTCATCGCACGCCGCGTCCGCGAGGCCAACGTGTTCAGCGAGGTCGTGCCTCACACCATGAGCACGCAGGACATCCTCGCCAAGAAGCCCGGCGCGATCATCCTCTCCGGCGGCCCCTCCTCGGTGTACGCCGACGACGCCCCCGGACTCGACCCCGCGCTCCTCGACGCCGGCGTCCCCGTCTTCGGTATGTGCTACGGCTTCCAGGCCATGGTCCAGGCCCTCGGCGGCACCGTCGAACGCACCGGCCTCGGCGAATACGGCTCCACCCAGGCCGACATCCGCGACACCGACTCCACCCTCTTCAACGGTCAGCCCGCCTCCCAGTCCGTCTGGATGAGCCACGGCGACTCCGTCACCGAAGCGCGCGCCGGGATGCACGTCACCGCCGCCACCGCCGGCGCACCCGTCGCCGCCTTCGAAGACGACGACCGCCACCTCTACGGCGTCCAATGGCACCCCGAGGTCATGCACTCCACCTTCGGGCAGCGCGTCCTCGTCAACTTTCTCCGCAACGGCGCCGGCCTCGACGGCGACTGGACCCCCTCCAGCATCGTCGAAGACCAGATCGCCAAAATCCGCGAGCAGGTCGGCGACGCCCGCGTCATCTGCGGCCTCTCCGGCGGCGTCGACTCCTCCGTCGCCGCAGCCCTCGTGCAGAAGGCGGTCGGCGACCAACTCACCTGCGTCTTCGTCGACCACGGCCTCCTGCGCGCAGGCGAAGCCGAACAGGTCGAAAAGGACTTCGTGGACGCCACCGGCGTCGACCTCGTCGTCGTCGACGCCGCCACGCAGTTCCTCGACGCCCTCGCAGGCCACACCGACCCCGAAAACAAGCGCAAGATCATCGGCCGCGAATTCATTCGCTGCTTCGAACAAGCCGCCCGCGACATCGTCGCCGGCACCGCCGGCTCCAACACCACCGCCGACGCGCACCCCGTCAAATTCCTCGTCCAAGGAACCCTCTACCCCGACGTCGTCGAATCCGGCGGCGGCACCGGCGCCGCCAACATCAAAAGCCACCACAACGTCGGCGGCCTCCCCGACGACCTCCAATTCACCCTCGTCGAACCGCTGCGCGACCTCTTCAAAGACGAAGTCCGCCACGTCGGCCTCGAACTCGGCGTCCCCGACGCCATCGTCTGGCGCCAACCCTTCCCCGGCCCCGGCCTCGGCATCCGCATCATCGGCGAAGTCACCCACGACCGCCTCGAAACCCTCCGCGCCGCCGACGCCATCGCCCGCGAAGAACTCACCGAAGCCGGCCTCGACCGCGACATCTGGCAATGCCCCGTCGTCCTCCTCGCCGACGTCCGCTCCGTCGGCGTCCAAGGCGACGGCCGCACCTACGGCCACCCCATCGTCCTCCGCCCCGTCAGCAGCGAAGACGCCATGACCGCCGACTGGTCCCGCGTCCCCTACGACGTCCTCTCGAAGATCAGTACGAGAATCACCAACGAAGTTTCTGAAGTAAATCGAGTCGTGTTGGATGTGACGTCCAAGCCGCCGGGCACCATCGAGTGGGAGTGATCCTTCCGGGTTGGCGCTGACGGGCCGCGCGGGTTGAGGTTGCGGCTCACGAGCAGGTCGGTCCTCGCGCTGTGGGGGCTGCGACACCGTTGAGCGCGTCGTCAGGTGCCGGGTTCTAGGCGCGTGGACCGACCTGCTCGCGCGCCCTCTATCGGCTGCGGGTCGTGGGTGCGACCGGTGCGGGTTCGCTCCCACGGTGGTGTCGGCGCGGCTGGGGCGTCACAGGTCGAGCAAGAACTCCTCGGCAGACGGGGTGTCGCCCTGCGCGTGCGGACGCCCTGGATCGGTTCCAGTCGTTCCTTGGTTCCGTGCTGGGGAGACGCCTCAAATCGGTGGCCGAATGGTGTGTTGTTCCGTGCGGTGAAACGTCCCGGACCGCTTGCATGTCCGAAACTGGGGTGGCCGATCCGGTGCTCGGGGATGAGGAGATGAGGGCATGGCGGCGACTGTCGAGACCACCTGGCCCGGGCAGGGGCCATGGGTCGCGTCCTACCGCGTCATGTTTGCCCTGCTGGCGTTCTGGGCTGCGGTCGTCATTCCCGCTTGGTCCGCACTCGGGCTTGGGGGCGGAGGACTCGGCTGGCACGTCCACGAAATGGTGTTCGGCGTCGGCGGAGGAGCCCTCGCCGGCTACCTCCCCACCGCCTGCACCAGCTGGACCGGCCGTGCACCCATCTCCGGACGCCCCGTTGTCGTGCTCGCCGCACTGTGGGTCCTCGCCCGCACAGCCATGTCGGTGCCGGGCGGAACTCTGCCCGCCGCTGTCACCGCACTGTGTGTGGGGGCAGTGTTCTGGTGGATCGCCTTCATCGTCGGGCGCGAGATGCACCTCTCCACCAAACCCATCGGCGGGTATCCCCGCTCACTCATCGTGTTCTGCGTCGTCGCGGGCATCGGATCAGGGTTCGTCGCGACCCGGCCCATCGTGACCGAAGCGCTCGCCAACGCCATGATCTTGCTGTTCACCACCCTCCTGACCGGCGTCGGTGGCCGGATGGTGCCCGCCTTCATCAACTGGACCAACACGCGACTCGGGGTGCCGGTCGTCGCGGTCCGGCCGCTGCTGCGCCGAGTGACGTTGGGGCTGCTCATCGTGGCCATCCTCGCGACGCCGTGGCCGGCGCTCTCGGCGTCTGCGGGAATCGTTGCGGCGGGGGTGCTGGTCGTCCACATGTCCCGGTGGCCGTACCGCTACGCACATCACGACATCTTGGCGCTGATGACGCTCGTCGCGTTCTCGTGGATTCCCGTCGGCCTGGTGGCGTGGGGGCTCAGCCGGATCGGCGTCGTGCCGCTCGATGCGATGACCGCATCGCACTGCCTGACCATCGGGGCCCTCGGCGGGTTGGTCATCGCCGTCATGGCGCGGGCGCCGGCTCGCCGTGGCGGCGGATACCTCCATGTGCGCACGCCGGCCCTGCTCGGGTTCGTCGCCGTCATGCTGTCGGCCGTCACGCGGCTGGTCGAACTCAATGACGTCTCTGGGTGGCTGTGGGCTGCCGGCTGGGCTCTCGTGTTCGTGGCGCACCTGCATGCCTTCGTCGGGCCGGTGCCGCGCCCGATCTTCAGCGCCCGCCGCCTGCCCGCAGCCGAGCCCACGCACTGAGTGCGGCGGATGCTCCTCAGCTGCGGCGCCGCGAGTAACGACGGAGACGCGGTGCCGATGGAGGTCATGGATGCCGTAGGTCGGCGTCGCGGTTCGCCCGGGTCACGATCAGGACGCAGCCGCAGCGGATCCGGTTTGATTCCAGTCGAATTGAGCTGATTCGTGCTAGTTTTCCTGGTGTGTCGGCGCGTCGCCGATGCGTCCGATCCTGGTGGGGAAGTCGTCATGTCTCGTACGTTCAAGCTCGCAATGGTGGCCGTGCTGGCCGCGTCACCGATGGTGATGGCTGCCCCGAGTGCGGAGGCCGCGCCCAGCGCGTCGAAGTACAAGAACTGCACGGCACTCAACCGCGCCTACCCCAACGGTGTCGGCAGGAAGGGTGCCGTCGACAAGACGAAGGGCACCCGCGTCCGTAACTTCCGCGTGGACACCAAGCTGTACAACTCCTTGCCCAAGACCCTCGACCGGGACCGTGACGGCATCGCCTGCGAGAAGCTCACCAAGAGCGCCCCCGCAAAGCCCAAGCAGAAGCCTGCTCCGGTCAAGCCCAAGCCCAAGCCCGCGCCCATCAAAAAGCCAGTCGCGGGAAAGACCCTGAGCTCTCCAGGCGGTTTCGCCTTTGTTGCGCCGAGCGGCAACGTCACCTGTGTGGCCGGCCCGACGGACGTCCGGTGCGATATCAGCCAGTTCGCCTACGTTCCGCCGACTCGCCCCCGCTCGTGCGAGCTCGACTACGGGCAGACCTTCGACCTCCGTCGCAGCGCGACGCTGGGCTGTGTCGGTGACACCGTGGCAGGCTCGGCCTCCAGCACGCAGAACTGGTTCCGCAAGACGGGCCTCAAGCCCCTCGCGACCCCCATGGGTCCGCAGGCCGTGCTGCCGTACGGGTGGAAGCTCAACAGCACCCAGATTTCCTGCACCTCGGCCACCACGGGCGTGACCTGCACCAACACGACCACCCGTCACGGCTTCACAGTCGCCAAGGCCGGTTACAAGGTCTTCTGAGCCGGGAGCCGGACCGCTCGGAGCCTGTCCGGCATGTGACCAGTTGCGGGGGTAACGTGTCTGCGTGGGGTCGAGCCGCCACAATGGCGAGATCTGCCGTGTGATCGACTCGGCTACGGGACAGGAGGATCCAGATGAGCAACGAGCCAGCTCAGGTCAGGCTGCGTCGTACGGTCCAGGAGTACTACGACGCGTTGGACCGCGGCGAGGTCGACGAGATCCTGCGTGATTTCAGCGGCGATGTTCTCTACCGCCGCCCTGGGTACGCACCCATCCGTGGGCTCTCCAAGCTGCGCGACTACTACGAGGCGGACCGCAAGCTCGAGCCCGGCCGTCACGTGCTGCGCGCCATGGTCACGGAGGACTCCACCGTCGCCGCGCACGGCGTCTACGAGGGTGAACTCAAGGACGGCGGCCGCACCACCATGGGCTTCGCCGCGTTCTTCAGCTTCGACGCCTCCGGCCGCATCACCGAACACACGACGTATTTCTTCACGCCGGCAGTCTGAGAGGAGCGGGGAGGCGACTCGCCGACCTGGATCGGACGTCAATGCCCTGATGCCGTGGTCGGTGGGACCCATGATGGAACAACGCCATTCGGTCACCACCGACGCGTCTCTCGACGTCGCCCACCTGCGAGCGAGCGGGAGGATCCTCGATTCACCTCGTCGGATGACGCACATGGGCATCGGCGGTGGTGAGTCGCCTCTCCGGCCGGGCGATGACGCAGGCCGACGACCGAAGTGCTCACCCGATGGACACGACTCACTCCACTTCCGATGTCACACGTCGCAGTCTGATCTTCGCCGCAGCTGGTGGTGCGATCGCCGCGGGGGCGGTGTTCGCCGCCCCTGCCGCAGACGCGTCGCCCCAACACCGGCGGCGCGGAATCCGGTTGGCGCCCGGGGGAGCCGGCATCGCCCCCGGAGTCACAGCCTTCGTGCAGGTCTCGGTCGCCACTGCGTGGGCAGGCCCTGATCTGGCGCGCGAACTCGACGCACCCTCACTGGCCAACCCCGTCGACCTCGACGAGTGGAACGCCCGGATGCAGGAGACCGAGCTGCGGTCCTGGTTGTCGAACGGCAAGCTCGAGACCCAGGCCGTGCTCGGCACCCGAGTGATCGTCGACGAGATCCAGGGGGAGTGGGCCACGGTCGTCGTCGTGGGACAGCCCACACCCCGTGATCCGCGCGGCTACCCCGGATGGATTCCCGTGCGGCAGCTGGTGGTCGACGCCGAGTTCGCCCGTCTGACGGCCACGGCATGCACGGCGACGGTCACCGCCGAACGCACCGTTCTGACTGCTCAGCCCTCGCGTCATCACGCGCGTCGGGGTCGTGGACTCCCGGTCTCGTTCGACACGGTGCTGCCCGTGCTCGGCAAAACGGGTACGTCTGTGCGCGTCGCCGTGCCCGGTGGGGGAGTGGCCTACGTGTCGGCACGGGATGTCGTCGTGCGCCGACCTGGCCAGGAGGCGCCGATGCCGACCGACGAGGACGTCATCGCCACAGGGCGCCGGTTCCTCGGGCTCCGTTACCTGTGGGCCGGGGTGAGCGCGTGGAGCTTCGACTGCTCCGGATCCACCTACACGATCTTCCACCACCACGGCATCACGCTCCCGCGCGACTCCGGACCCCAGCTCAACTTCTCCGGCTACCCCAAGATCGCGCGCGCCGATATCAAGCGTGGCGACCTCGTGTTCTTCGCGAACAAGCCCGGCGGCACCTCGATCAGGCACGTCGCCGTGTACCTCGGCGACGACCTCTTCATGCAGTCGCCCAACTCGTCCCGCAGCGTCGAGATCATGTCGCTCACGGCCTACGACACCAAGGGCGAATACGCCGGAGCTGTGCGCGTTCTGCCCTGATGCCAGGCTGCTCTACCGCGGGCTGCGCTGACCGTCCGACGGATCGGCGGCCGCCTGGGCGTCCCTGAGATCGGGACGCTCAGGCGGGGGCCTGGGTGGCGTGGCCGGGGCGGGCGTGGGGAGCGGTCATGGCCTGCGGGATGTATTCGCAGGTGGGGTCGCTGCCGAGGATGTCGCCGGTCACCGCGTAGGCGTGGCTGCGGGATCCGCCGCAGATCTGGTTGAACTCGCACACGCCGCACTTGCCGTGGAACGAGTCGGGCCGGCGCAGCGACCGCAGCAACTCGCTGTCGCGGTAGACGTTGTGAAAACCGAGCTCCTTGACGTTGCCGCAGTGCTGCGGAAAGAAGCCGCTCGGGTAGACGTCGCCGCGGTGGTCGATGAACGCGAAACCGCGGCCCGAGTTGATGTCGATCGGTGGACGAGGGCGGCGCTGCGGACGGGTGTGGCCGTCGGCCTCCCACTCGCCCAGCATCCGCTCGGTCTCGCGGGTGAGCATGCGGTACGTCTCGCCGCGGTGTTCCATGTCGCGGGGATCACGGCCTTCGGCGGCAGCACGAGCACGCTGCACGAGCACCCGGCGAAAGTGCGGCGCCTCGGTGGTCTTGATGGCGATCATGTCGGACACGTCGGCCATCCACTGCAGGACATCCTCGATCTCGGAGGCATCCAGAGCCAACAGGCGCTGGCCGCGGCCGGTGGGGACGAGGAAGAACAGGCTCCACAGCGATACGTCGAGTTCGAACATGATGCGGAGCACGTCGGGCAGCTCCCGCACCGTGTCGCGCGTGACGGTGGAGTTGACCTGCAGACGGATCTGGTCCTCCCGCATCCACCGGCCGGCCTCGAGCGTGGCGTCGAACACGCCGCCGAACCCGCGGAAGGCGTCGTGCGTCTCGGCTCGGGCGCCGTCGAGGGACAGCGACATCGAGTTGGCGCCGGCGGCGTGCATCTGCCGTACCGACTCGCGGGTGAGCTTGGGCGTCACCGACGGCGACAGCGCCATGTGCAGGCCGAGGCTCGCACCGTACGTGATGAGCTCGTGCAGGTCGGGGCGCTCGAAGGCGTCACCGCCGGTGAGGATGACGATGGGCAGCGGCTTGCCGAACGACGCGATGTCGTCGAGGAGCTGCTTGCCCTCGGCGGTGGTCAACTGCCCCGGCAGCGGCGTCGGTTGCGACTCGGCCCGGCAGTGCTTGCACGCGAGCTGACACGCCCGGGTGACCTCCCAGATGACGATCATCGGCCGGTCGTCGATGTCGTGCTTGAGACGGCGGACAGCCTTGTCGGGCGCAGTGGTCATGCGCGGGTGCCTCCTTGGGCAGCAGGGTCGAGCTGGGTGGTGAGGTCGGTGACGGCGCGGCGCGCGGAGCCGAGGCAGGACGCGATCCCGATTCCGTCGTACGAGGCGCCGGCGATGACGAGCCCCGAGGGGAGGTCGGCGCGGGCGGTGGCCAAGCGGTCCGGATGCCCGACGGTGAGTTGCGGCATCGCGGCGGGCCACCGTTGAACGTGCGTGTGCGCAGGGGGTACGTCCAGCCCGATGAACGACTTGAGGTCGGCCGACAGTCGCGTGACCAGGGCGTCGTCGTCGAGGGCGGCCAGACGGTCGTCACCTGCACGGCCGGCGGAGAGACGCACGAAGTAGAGGTCGGGTCGGTCGAGGTGGGGCCACTTGGTCGAGAGGAATGTTGCGGCCTTCAGCAGCGATCCGGTGGTGGACGGCACGAGGACGCCGGTCCCGGCGAAGGCGGGCAGGGCGTCGACGACATGACGCGGGTACGCGAGGACGACGGTCGCGACGCTTGCTCGCTCGGTGGCGCCCACGGTCGCGGCTGCGACATCGGCCACGCCGGAGAGCAGCGTCGTGGCGACGTGACTCGGAACGGCGAGGACGACAGCATCCGCGTCGAAGGTGTGGGCGTCGGATCCACCGATGTGGAGGCGGTAACGGCCGTCGTCGAGACGCTCGATGCGGTCCACCGGCGCGTCGGTGCGGACATCGCTCCTGGCGGCGAGGGCACCCGCGACCGTGCTGAGGCCGTCGGCCCAACTGACGAACGACATCGCAGGAGCGGCACGCCGCACGCCCTTGGGGGTGGGGCGCTTGGCCACGAGCGAGCGGCCCTCCTGTGCGGCGGGCACCAGCGACGGTGCGGTGGCTCGCAGGCTGAGTCGGCGCACGTCACCGGCGTGGAGGCCGCCGAGCAGGGGGTCGACGAACCGGTCGACGACCTGGCTCCCGAACCGTCCTGCGACGAAGTCACCCACGGAGCGGTCGTTGCCGGGGGAGAGGTCCACGGATGATCCGGCACGCGCCAGGATCGGTTCGAGTCCGGCGCGCACGAGTCCGGGGACGGTCATCACCCCGCTGGAGAGCACGGGCCGCAGCTTGGTCGGACCGGCCGGGCCGACACCGGCGGGCAACCGGCGCAGCCCCTTGGGCGTGACGATCCAGCTCTTGCCGGGACGGGCCGTGACTATCGAGTCGGTGAGGCCGAGGGAACCGATGACATCCGCCGCGCCGGGCGCACCGAGGTGCATCGCCTCCGCACCGACGTCGACCGGGACCCCGCCCACCTCGGTGGTGTGCAGCTGCCCGCCCACGCGCGACGTCGCCTCGTACACGCGCACCTGCGCGCCCGCCTCGCCGAGCAGATGAGCGGTGTACAGACCCGTGACACCGCCGCCGATCACCGCCACCGTTGCGCCCTGCGTGGTCACGAGGACCGTCCTTTCTCCGGAGAAGGCCAGGCTATCTCGCTCGGCCCGGCGGCGAGCGGAGTCTCCTCGTGCCTCCAGGGCAGGCACAGCTCGGCTGGCTACCCTGTTTCTCGGGGGATGGGAGAAGGGCTGCGTGGCAGCACCTTTCGCAGCGGGGTCGACTCGCAGCCGGGTCGACTCGCCCTGGGGGTGACGACGGGGAACTGTGCGTTGGGGATTTCTGTGATGACGGAGGGCGACATGGGCAAGGCGCTGCGCAACACCCGGGTGCTCGGGTGGGTCATGGTCGTGCTCGGATGCCTCGTCATCGCGACGACCGTCGTTCTCGTCGTGTGGACGCACCTCGGGCAGCGGGCGGATCAGCGCAGTCTGTGGTCGGTGACCGTGCCGTGGACCACCAAACGCGTATTGGCGGGTTGGTTGGACCTGATCAGTGTCGAATTCATCGCCGTCGTCCTGGCCGTGATGGTGTTGCTCGCCCTCATGCGCCGCCGCGTGTCGCGGGCGCTCGCGGCGCTGGCCGTCGTCGCCGGTTCCAACCTGGCGACGCAGGTGCTCAAGGCCGGACTTCCGCGCCCCGACATGGGAATCGGCTCAGAGAACACGCTGCCCAGCGGTCACGTGACCGTGGTGACGTCGCTGGTCCTCGCGACGCTGTTCGTCGTCCCCGCGCGGTGGCGACGGATCGTCGTGCTGCTCGCGACAGGCGCCGGAACGCTCACCGGCGCCGCGACGCTGATCCAACGCTGGCACCGTCCGAGCGACGTCATCGCGGCCTATGCCGTCTGTGGTGTGTTCGCCGGATTGGGGCTGATCATGGCCGAGCGCGCAGCCCGCGTCGACGGCGCCTCGACCGGCTCCTGGCGCATCCCCAAGCCGGTCGGACACGTCGTCGCGGCGCTGATCGGTGCTGCCCTGGCCGGCGCGTTCCTCCTCGTGGCCGGACTCGTCACTCACGGCGAGGCCTCGAACGTCATCGTCGGCGGCATCGTCCTCACCGCGATGGGACTGACCTGCGCGACCGTCGTCGCGCTCACCGCCATCGGCCTCGACGCCGCACCGCAGACGAACACCGCAGCCCACGTGGGCGGAGCCGGTTCGCCGGCCACTGCCTGAGAACGCAGCCGACGACGCACCTGAGGATGTGCAGATCCGGGTGCGATCACCCCCACATCTGCACATCCTCACCTGCATTCTCAGAGGTCGCGTCAAGTGAGGGCGAGGGCGTCTGAACAGCGCGGAGCCGGGAGGTCGATGGACTGTCGGTGGCCGCCGGTAGGCTTGAGCACGTGCTCAGGACCTCTCTCGCCGTCGCTGCTGGACGAGCCGCTCGTGTCGCCGCCCGACTCCGAGGGGGTGGTGGCTCGGCGTTGCCGGGCCTGCTGGCCGAGCGCATCGACCCCCGCTTCCTCGCCGGTGCCCTGGCGAATGTCGATGATGTCATCGTCGTCACCGGCACCAACGGCAAGACGACGACCACGCGCATGCTCGCCGCCATCCTGCGGGCCCACGGCCGCTGCGTGTTCAGCAACCCGACGGGCAGCAACTTCACCCGCGGCGTCATCTCCTCGATGCTGGGCGAGATCGGCCCGAGCGGTCGTCTGAAGGCCGACATCGCGGTGCTCGAACTCGATGAGGCGCACGCGCTGCACTTCGCCAAGGTCGTCGCTCCCACGCACGCGCTGCTGCTCAACGTGGCCCGCGATCAACTCGACCGGTTCGCCGAGATCGACTTCACCGCAGACCTGCTGCGCAAGCTCGGCATCCAGGCCACGAAGGGCGTTGTCGTCAACCGTGACGACGCGTTCATCGTGCGCAACACCGATGAGATGAAGGCGCCGGTCACGTACTTCGGTCTGCACTCCTCCATCGCCGACCGGCTGCCCGAGTTGCAGGAGGCCGACGTCCGCTCTGCTGCGGCCGAGCCCCCGCCGCCCACCGGCGCCGACGGTCTGCTTCACCCCGACCCCGCGCCCGGGCAACCGGGCCGATTCACCGTCGACTTCGGCGTCGGGCCGCACGTCGGGTCTGTCGAACTCCGCCAGCGCGGCCTCGCGGCGATGATCAACGCCACCGCCGCCACGACCACGGCTCGTACCGTCCTCGGCG
>DAMDJY010000054.1:0-19824 GCA_032100225.1 Mobilicoccus sp. | reverse complement strand
AAGGAGCTGTTCGACCGCCTCGACCCGGCGCTGGTTCGCCCGGTCCCGCGCGTCGTCGGCTCGCGACATCGTCGTCGCAATGACGAGATTGACGCCGACGAACGCGAGGTACTCCCGCCATCCCGCCCACCCCCCGACCAGGCCGCCGATCTGCGAAAACGACAGGACGCACGCGGCAGCCAGTACCCCGAGCCACCGCGCCCGACCGTGCAGAGCCCGCGGCGCGTCGAGGTAACAGGCGAAGGCATAGGCGCCGAACAGCGGATGCAGCGCGACAAGCCCCAGGCAGGCGAGGGCATGCGCCGCGAACGCCGCAGCGGCCGGCCCACCGCGCGTCAGCCTCCGCTCGAACCACCAGCGGTAGGCCACGAGCCCCACCGGAACCAGCGCGAACCAGGCGGCATCGACGGTACTCATGGCGGGCGTGACGATGCACACCACCGTCGCCGCCACCGCAAGCACGGCCACGAGCAACCCCATCGGCGTCACGAACCAGTGCCGCAGCGGAGGCAGGGACAGCGACAGTGGCGGAGCCATGCGCCCATTCTCCGTGCCCTGCCCGCCGACCGCGTCGACCGATCGGTGGATGTGGGGCAACCGATCGGACGATGCCTTCCTTCTACGCCCGACCGATGGTGAAGACATGGGAATGAACAGGGGTGAGCGCGCTGCCGCGACGGCGAGCACGGATTTAGGCACGAACCCACGACCTCAGGCCGGCGCACGACTCCACGGGCTCGATGCGTTGCGGGCCGGGGCGTTGCTCCTCGGCATCGTCCTGCACGCGCTCATGACGTTCGTTCCACCGGTCGGCGGCCTGGGCTGGATGGTGCAGGACACCCGCCCGCTGGCCTGGGCGATGCCGGTGATCGCGGTGATCCACCTGTTCCGCATGTCGCTGTTCATGCTGCTCGCCGGGTACTTCGCGCATGTCGTCGTGATGAGGCGCGGTATGCCCAGGTTCCTCCGTGAGCGCGCGGTGCGGATCGCGCTCCCGGTTGTCGCGTTCTGGCCGTTTGCAGTGTTGCCGCTGGCGCTGGTCTCCGTCGTGTGGGGCACGGCCCACGGAGTGACGGCCGAGCCGCCGCCCCCGGACGGGCCGATGTGGCTGCAGAAGTTCACCCCGGGACACCTGTGGTTCCTGTGGTCACTGTTCCAGTGCTGCCTGATCTTCGCGGCCGCGCGGTGGCTCCTGCACCGGTTCGCCGCTTCCGTCCCCCTGGGTCGAGCTGCCGACTCGGCTGCCCGACTGATCACCTCACCCGTCGGCGCGTGCGTGCTCGCCGTGCCGTATGCCGCCGTGGCCCTCTGGCAGGGCGCCACGTACGCCGGAATTCAGGAGCCGACGACCATCCTCCCCGAGGCGCCGTCGCTCCTCGCCTTCATGACGGCATTCACGGCCGGTTGGCTCCTGGCGCGGCGCAGCGGTTCACTCCAGGCTCTTGCCGCCCGGTGGATCCCTCAGCTGATTCTGGCGGGACTGAGTTCGGTCCTCGTTCTGTGGCTCTCGGGGATGCTGGGCGTGTCTGCTCCCCTGCCCGATGGCGACGCGTTGCACCTGGCGCTGGCGACTGCTGCAGCGCTCGCCACGTGGTGGTGGGTGCTCGGGCTGCTCGGCCTCGGGACGAGGCACCTCGACCGGGAGCGACCGTGGGTGCGTTACCTCGCCGACGCGTCGTACTGGATGTACCTCATCCACCTGCCCCTGCTCGCCGCGATCCAGGGGACGATGACGCACCTCGGCTGGCCCGCGGTGCTGAAGCTCGTCCTCGCGTTGGCTCTCACCACTGCCGTCCTGCTGATCACCTACGACGGGTTCGTCCGCTCCACCTGGATCGGGCGGTGGCTGAACGGGCGCCGCCGTGCGCGGGTCATCGTCGCCCGGGCCGCCAGGTGAAGGGCGTCAACCCAGCGGGCGGAGCGATCTCGCGGGGGTCGCGTCCTTGGATCACGGCGACGATGCGGCGGAACGAGGTCGTGCCCTCCTCGACCGTGTCGGCGTGACCACGAGGGCCGAACAGGATCTCGCCCGCACGGCGGTCGTCGCGGTCGACCTCCCACACTCCCGGGTCGAGGTCGATGATGCCGGGCAGGGTCATCGGGTCGGCACCGAGCACGCGCTCCCCCACCCAGGACGCCGCTGCGCCGACGGGCGCGAACCGGAACGCCGCCGCCGAGGCGAGGGCTGCATTTCCCTTGCGCCACACCCGGATGAGGTCACCCGGTGCCGTCAGCGAGTAGCGGGTCACGTGCCGCTCGCGGCCGAGGGCGTCGTGGGTCGGGTAGTCCTCGACCGAGCGGACGCCCGGGCCGATACCCGGCACCCCCGCGAGAACCACCCGGTCGGCCCGCAACCCCAGAGCCTCGGCCGCGCCGACGATCGTGCCGCCGTAGGAGTGTGCCACCACGGTGATCGGCACGTCATCCGGCACGTCGAGCGCCTCGACGGCGTCCCGCAACGGCGCGGCGGCAGCCCGGGCGAACCTCCCGAACGGGGACTGTGTGCCGATGGCCGACGGGAACTCCGCACCCATCCACGTCACCACCGCGGTACGGCCGGTGGGATCGGCCCGCAGAAGCGCCCGCACGATGGTCGTCGGCCATCCGAACTGCCGCACCGTCGTGCCGGTTCCACCGACGTAGACGGCGACGTGCTCGGTCTCCTCCTCGATCGAGCCCCAGAGCTCGACCACGTGACCGTCGGGGTTGAACTGCACCACCTGACGGTGACCGCTGCGCCCCCGCCCCTGGGGGTACCTGTCGTGCAAGAGCCGTTGCGTCAACGCGATGAGGTCGCGCAACTCACCGCGGCGTGAGCTCGCACGCCCGGACTTCACCGTCGCGATCGCCGTGACCTTGTCGTTGGCCAGCCAGGCATCGAGGGCCGCGCCCTGCAGCGTGCGCACCGCAGAGGCGGCGTCGTGATTGCGCTCGACCGTCACCTCGTCGGCGAACGCGATGTCGGCCGCACCCATTCGGCGCACATCGGCGCGCATGACGAGCCGGTTGGCCGCGATGCGCTGGACCAGCGGGACGCCGTCGGTGTTGCCCATGACCCGCGGAAACAGCAACCCCGCCCGCGTCAGCGTCTCGGCGCTCTGCTGGGAACAGGCGCGACGCACCCGGTCGACGCGCAGCAGAGACGCTTCGTGCACCGGCCGACCTGGCTCGGACTCCGAGCTGGCCAGGGCAGGGATGAGCCACTCCGGCGCCGCGTTGTCGTCGAGGTCGGTGAGCGAGGCGAGCAACTCGGGCGAGCGCGCGATGACACCGGGCAGGTCGGCCGTCGTCACCTCGGCGATTCCGGCCCTGGTCGCCTCGACGGGCGTGAGTTCGGGCCGCTCCCAAGCGGACCCGACCAGCACATCGCCCAGAGTCGGCAGAGCAGCTCGTGCCGCGATCATCGCCGACCGGCACGCGCCGTCTGCCGCCGACAAGGCGTCGGTACAGGCGCGGATCTGCCCCACGTCGAAGGGCCTCGTGCGAATGAGGTGGTGCAGCCGGGCGCCGTCGGTCTCCATCGCCGTGGCGAGCACCTCCAACGCATCCCGGACGCTGCGCACCGCCTCGACGAGCGCGGTACGCGCGTCACCGACACCTGCAGCCGCGAGCGCCGCCTCGATGCGGGGCAGGTGGTCGTCGAGTTGAGCCACGCTGTGCTGCACGCATGCGGGCTCGGCGAGCATCCACGGATGGACGAAGGGGCGCCACACGGCACTTGCCACCGCACCGGAGGCGGACGCCGCCGCCTGTGCCACGTCCTTGGCCCGCCGGGTCATGGCCGACCCCCTCCACCGTCCGAGGCGAGCGATGCCGTCTCGGTTCTGCCACAGTGACCGTCGCGCGTGGTGGAGGATGACTCCACGGCGGAATCGGCGGCGATCACCTCCGCCAGATCGCCGAGCAGCAGCCCGAGCGTGACGGAGAAGTCGTGGGCGACATCGACCGTGATCGCACCGGGCAGGTGTCGAACGGCGTCCTGCACCGCGCCCGGCGCTCCCCAGGCTCCGGCGAGGTCGTTGAGCTCGGTCACCATCGCCGATCGAGCAGCCTGGTCGCCCCTGGCCTCTGTCGTCTCGTCAGGGAGGGAATCCTCGGCCACTGCGCCTTCCACACCTTGCGCACCTTGCGCGTCTGACGAGCCCGCACGGTCGAGGCCCTCGTCAGTCATCCCTGGTCCTCCGCGTCGGTGTCGCCACCGGTCACGCTGTCTGTGCCGGAGCCACCTTGACTGTCGGCGGTGACGCCGGTGTCTTCAGCGTCGGCCGGAGGCTCTTCGGGGTCGCCGCCCAGGCCCACGGCGGCGAGTCCACCGGCGAGGAGTTTCGTGAACCCATCCTCGTCGAGGATCGGCACCCCGAGTTCTTCGGCCTTGGCGGCCTTGGTGCCGGCGTTCTCACCGACCACGACGACGTCGGTCTTCTTGCTGACCGAGCCGGACGCCTTGCCGCCGCGGGCGATGATCGCTTCCTTCGACTCGTCGCGGGAGTAGCCCTGCAGCGAGCCGGTGACCACAACGGTGACGCCCTCGAGGGTCCGGTCCATCGACTCGTCGCGTTCGTCCTTCATGCGCACTCCGGCGGCAGCCCACTGGTCGACGATCGCGCGGTGCCAGTCGACCTCGAACCACTCGTGCACGGACTCGGCGATGGTGGGCCCGACGCCTTCGACGGCGGCCAGCTCTGCGACCTCGGCGGCGCGAATCGCCTCCATCGACGCGAAGTGGGTGGCCAGCGCCCGAGCCGCTGTGGGCCCGACGTGCCGGATCGACAGCGCCACGAGGACTCGCCATAACGGCTGCTGCCGCGCCTTGACCAGCTGGTCGAACAGGTTGTCGGTGGTGGCCCGCGGCTTGCTCGGAGTCTTGGCGGTCGCCTTGGTGTAGAAGAACGGCTCCTTGGCCCACGGCCGCAGCGTGGTGTCGCCGTTCTTGGTGACCTTGCGCTGACGCCACACCTGCACGTCGGCGAGGTCGTCGGGCGTCAGGTCGAACAGCCCGGCCTCACCGTCGAGCACCGGCTCATCGCGCGGGATGCCCTGCTCGTCGGCGTCGTCGGGCCGGTTGTACTCGGGGTCGGTGAGGGCGATCGCCGCCTCCCAGCCGAGCGCCTCGATGTCGAACGCGCCCCGCGAGGCGAGCCCGAACACCCGCTCCCGCAGCTGCGACGGGCAGGCTCGGGCGTTGGGGCACCGGATGTCCTTGTCGCCCTCCTTCTGCGGCGCCAACTCCGCACCGCACGAGGGGCAGTGCGTCGGCATGACGAACTCCCGTTCGGTGCCGTCACGCAGATCGACGACCGGCGCGAGGATCTCGGGGATGACGTCCCCGGCCTTGCGCAGCACCACGGTGTCGCCGATGAGCACGCCCTTGCGTTTGACCTCGTGCCCGTTGTGCAGGGTGGCCATCGACACCGTCGACCCGGCGACGGCCACCGGCTCCATCACCCCGAACGGCGTGACCCGACCGGTGCGGCCGACGTTGACCTGGATGTCGATGAGCTTGGTGGTGACCTCCTCGGGCGGGTACTTGTACGCGATGGCCCAACGCGGCGCCCGTGACGTGGTGCCGAGGCGGCGTTGCAGCGGGATCTGGTCGATCTTGACGACGAGTCCGTCGAGTTCGTGATCGAGGTCGTGACGATGCTCCCCGAAGTAGGTGACGCGCTCGCGAATCCCCGCCAGGTCGTTCACCACCCGGTTGTGTTCGGAGACGGGCAGCCCCCACCCGCGCAGGATGTCGTACGCCTGGCTCTGCCGTTCGATGTCGAACCCGACGCGAGCGCCGACGCCGTGCACCAGCATCCGCAGCGGCCGCGACCCGGTGACCGTCGGGTTCTTCTGCCGCAGCGAGCCCGCCGCACAGTTGCGGGGGTTGGCGAAGGGTGCCAGACCGGCCTCGACGCGCGAGGCGTTGAACTCCTCGAACTCGGCGACCGGAAAGTAGACCTCGCCGCGCACCTCGACGAGCTCGGGGATCGGCACGGTGTCCGAGCCCTCGTCGTGGGCATCGCGAGGTTGGGTCAGTTCGACCGGGATGTCGCCGATGGTGCGCACGTTGAGGGTGACGTCCTCGCCGGTGCGCCCGTCGCCACGGGTCAGCGCCCGCATCAGCCGGCCGTTCTCGTACAAGAGGTTGACGGCGAGCCCGTCGATCTTGGGCTCGGTGAGAAACGTGACCTCCGCACCGAGACCGCCGTTGGCCTCGTTGGTGGCTCGGGCGTACCACTCCCCCAGCTCCTCGGACGAGAACACGTTGTCGAGGCTGAGCATGCGTTCGCGGTGGTCGATGGGCGCGAACGGCACGAACACCTCGCCCGATTCGTCGACCACCGGCTCGGCATCCTGCGCCTCGCCCTGCTCCGCGACGTCGAATCCGCCCACCGTCTGGGTGGGGCTGTCCGGCACCCGTAGCGAGGGGTACGCGTCTTCGAGCGCGGTCAGTTTCTTCAGCAGAGAGTCGTATTCGCTGTCGCTGATCGTCGGCGCGTCCTTGGCGTAGTACGCGAACTGATGCCCCCGCAGCTCGTGGGCCAACGCGTCCCACTCGTGGCGCACCTGCTCGTCGGGCAGCTGCTCTGCCCCCGCCGGCTCCGCCGCGACCGATGCTGCACCCGTCTGGTCGTCGACGGCTTCGGGTGTCTCGTCGTGCACCCCCTGGTCAAGGGGTTGCCGAGAGCGCTTCGTGGCCTGCTTCTTCGTCACGCGCCACATCTTGCCGCACCCCACCGACAACCCTTCGGCAGCGACCGCGTGCGGCCAGCGATGCCATGTCAGCTCGCGCACTTCAGGTCGCGCACCCACCTCAGCCGTGGTTGTGGGCTCGACTCTGCCGCTCTTCGGAGTCGTACATGTCGTCGACGACGGTCCAGAGGTGGTCGAGGAAGATGCGCAGCCCACCCATCACCTTGAGGGGGTCGGTGGGCCCGCCGGGGACGGCCGGTCCGACGAACCACTCCAGCGAGCGCAGGACCTCGGCCTGCGCGAGGGGGTCGTGCCGCTGCAAGCCTTCCAAACCTCGCTCGAATCCTGCGCACCAGGCCCACACGTTGCCGGTCGCCACAGCCCAGGGCAGGTACCTCGTGAAGTGCTCACCGGCTTTGGGCGTCGCGAACTCGGGCTCTTCGGCGACTCTGAGCCGGGCGCTCAACTCCGCGATCGCTGCCGCCGTCTCGGTCGGGCGCCCCCGAGAGACCCTCTGGAACCCCCACCTCGACCCGACGAACAGTGCGACCGCGCCGAGAGCGATGAGCACCACCCGCTGCCATTCGAGGGACCGCGGCTGGGTGGTGAGCTGCATCGCGAGCCACAACGCGATGGCGCCGGCGACCCACTGCGCTGTGCTCCACACGACCATCGACCTCGCGAGCCACCCCTGCGCGTAGGTGGCGTTGGTGATCTCCCTCCGCATCTTGCCGAGCGGACGCCGCGCGGCTCGGCTGCGATTGGCGAGCGTGTCGTCGACACCGCCGCGGGCGAGGCACCGCGCAACCTCTTCAGCTGCGGGAGTCGTGGCCTCCCGGCGGGGGCCGGGCGTGATGCGCCAGCTCATCCGGTCGGCGAGAATCCGGCGGTCCTCCCAGACCGGCGCAGCGAACAGCCTGCCCGTGGTGAAGAGCTGCAGAAGTCCGCTGGTCAGTGCATAGCGATCAGGCGTGCCGCTCTCGACCATGGCAGCCGACGGCGCCTGCATCCCCTCCGGCGGCTCCGCCCTGGTGCTGCGAGCCCGTACCGGAATCAGCTGCGGCGCAACCGACCTCGAGTAGTCGGTGACGGGGGACGTCGACCTCTCGGCCGGTGAGTGGATGATCGGATCGGACATGTCGGTCACGCGGGCTCCTCGAGTCGGGGCCACCAGGCTTCTGCTCTCACCGGAGTCCGTGGGCACCTGGCGCGTCACCCTGTGGACAACGCAATCGAGGCCCATTCATGCGACCACCCCGATCAGGCGTCGGCGATGCGCCAGTGCAGTTCGCGAGCCGCGTCGAGGACGATGCGGTGGGTGGCTTCGGCCGTTTCGGGAGACGCAGCGGCCAGACCGCAGGTGGGCGTGATCGTCACGGCGTCGAGGCGCCGATCCTCCAGCCCGACCTGGCGCCAGCGCTCCATGAGGGGGTCGATCACCGTGTGGTGGGCGCCGTCGCGGCCTTGGCTCTGCCGTTCGAGGGCCGCGCTCACATCACACCCGGCCCAGAGTTCGACACCGGATTCGACTGTCGCAGCAACCGATTCCCAGCCCCGCTCGGTCAACAGGGTCGTGTCGAGGGAGATCGCGTCGACGCCTGCCCCGCGCAGGACCGGGATCGGCACGCGCGGCGCGCAGCAGTGCGCGACCACCTGTGTCGCGCCCGAGGCTCGAGCCACGATGACCAGTTCGGCGAGTCCTCGGCGCACCTCCTCCTGGTCGATGGCGCGCAGGCGTCCGAAACCGGAAGACGTGGTCAACTCCCCCGTCAGCACGGCAGGCAGGGACGGCTCGTCGAGTTGGAGAACGAGTTGCGCCTCCGGCAGCGCCCGCGCCACATCGGCGAGGTGCACGCCGATCCCGGCCGCCAGAGACTGGGTCAGGTCGCGCCGAGCGCCCTCGTCCCCCGCGCTGCGCTCGCCCCGCATCAGGCGGAGGTGCGCGCACAGCGTCCACGGGCCCGTCACCGACACCTTGAACGGCCCGGAGTACCCGTCGAACGCCTCGGCGAGGTCGTCGAGGTCCCGGCGCATGAGCTGTTGGGTCCGGTGCAGGTCGCTCCCGGGCCGGTCCACGAGCCGCCACCCCGAGGGCTGCAGGTCGACCGCCAACTCGACGAGGAGCCCCGCAGCGCGGCCGATCATGTCCGCGCCGGGCCCGCGGTCGGGCAGCTCGGGCAGATACGGCAGCCCGAACCGGGCACCGTCGGACTCCTGCTCGCCGAGGATGTCGCGGACGAGCCGCAGCGTCGTCCGCATGTCCTGCCCCGGCCACGAGCCGATCCCCGTCGCCATCGCACCGGTCCGCGACGCGGCAATCGGATCTCCGCTCGTCATTCCGCTGCCCGCACCCATGACCGTCCCCTCTCGTGTCGGCAACCATCGGCCGCCGTGCCGGACTCTAGTCGTCCCGGCGTTGTCGGCCCGAGTCTCTACCCTGGAGGTCGGACACCCCGACCGGCGAGGAGGGCAGCGTGCCCGATCTGTTCCAGGGCTGGCCGTTCTGGGTCGTGTTCGTCGTGTTCTTCTTCGGCGCCATGGCGCGAGGTCAGGCCATCTACTGGCTCGCGCGGTACCTGACCGGCGTCGGCCTTCGTCATGCACCGCCGCGGGGGTGGCGGGCCCGCACGGCGGCATGGCTGGAGAGCCCGACCCTCGACAGCGGCGCGGCGCTGCTGCGGCGTTTCGGACTGGTCGCCGTCCCCCTCTGCTATCTCACCGTCGGGCTCCAGAGCGCCGTGCTCGCCGCTGCCGGAGTCGTGCGTCTCAACGCCTGGGCGTTCCTCCTGGCCCAGGTCCCCGGGTCGCTCGCCTGGGCGACGATCTACACGACGATCGGGTGGGCCCTGTGGGAGGCAACGCTCTTCGCGCTGGCCGGCTCGCCCTGGGGTATTGCCGCGCTCTTGGCGCTGACGGTTCTCATCGTGACGCTGGTGGTCCGGCACCGCCGCCGAGCGTAACGCCCCGCCCTCGCCTGACCCCTACACTTTTGTGCGGATGCCCGACCTGTGTCGTCGGCGCGGCGGCCTCCACCCCCTGATTGTTGCGTGGATGCCACCCCGCCTGCCTGCCCCTGGAGTCGCCCATGTCCGCATCTCGCGGCGCCACCGCCGTCCCTGTCCCGCTGGTGTCGAAAGGCCTCAAGCGCGGAGCCGTCGGATTCTGGGACGGGGTCAGTATCGGCGTCGACTCCACCGCGCCCGCCTACACGATCGCGGCCGTCCTCGGCTCGATTGCGCTGGTCGCGGGCACCAAGGCCCCGGCGGTCCTCATCGTGAGCTTCATCCCGATGCTGTGCATCGCCGGCGCCTTCTTCTACATGAACCGCGTGGACCCCGATTGCGGCACGACGTTCTCGTGGGTGACCCGCACGATGGGGCCGTGGTGGGGGTGGATGGGCGGCTGGGCCGTGTTCACCACCGGCGTCCTCGTCGTGGGTGCGCAGGCCGATGTGGCAGCGAGGTACGGACTCATCCTGCTCGGCCTGCCCGACCTGGCGGAGTCGCCGCCGGTCGTTCTCACCCTGACCAGCGTCATCGTCCTCGCGCTGACGTGGCTGTCGGTGCGGGGCACGGAGATGTCGGCCCGTTTCCAACGCCTGATGGTCGCGCTGCAGGTCGCGGCGTTGACGATCCTCGTCGTCGCGGGCATCGTGCGCATGGCCACCGGTTCGGCACCGGAGGGCGCAGCACCGTTCTCCCTCGACTGGTTCGACCCGTCCGGCCTGCCGCCGGGCGCCCTCGTCAGCGGCATGCTGCTCGGTGTCTTCTGCTATTGGGGGTGGGAGAGCGCCGTTAACCTCAACGAGGAGTCCGAGGACACGATCGAGGCGCCGGGGCGAGCGGGCATCGTCGCGACCGTGATCCTGCTGTTCGTGTACGTCGGATCCGCCGTCGCGGTCGTCGGGGTGGTCGACCTGCCCACGCTGGGTGAGTACGACGACGACGAAGCCCTCTTCGAGCTGGTCGGGCAGCTTCTGCTCGGCCCGTTCGGGTGGATCCTCCTGCTCGCCATCATCGTCTCGGGCCTGGCCGCCACGCAGACGACGATCATCCCCGCCTCCCGCGCCTCGCTGTCGATGGCGACGGTACACGCGTTCCCGGCGGCGTTCCGCAGCGTGCATCCCCGCTACGAGACCCCCGCGTTCGGCACGTGGCTCGTCGGGGTCGCGGCCGTGATCTGGTACCTGGCCGGTTCGGCGATCTCCCAGAACTTCCTCTTCGACTCGCTGTCGGCCCTGTCCATCGTCGTGGCGTTCTACTACGCCCTCACGGGGCTGGCCTGCACGATCTACTGGCGCAAGCACCTTCGGAGGTCACCGGCAGCGTTCCTGCTGCTCGGCGTCGGGCCGGTGGTGGGCAGCATCGTGCTGCTCGTGCTGCTCGTCGCCGCGATGGTGGAGTACGCCGACCCGGCGGCCTCCTACACCGAGACCGCGATTCTCGGCGTGGGTGCGCCCCTCGCGATGGCGCTGCTGATCTTCGCGCTGGGCATCGTCCTGATGGTCGCCGCCCGGCTGACGTTCGCCCGACCGTTCTTCGCCCGCCGCGGTATGGAACTCGTCACACCCGAGGTGGCCGACGAGGTGTTCCGCAGCCGCAACGTCACGTGAGCGACGTGCCTCCCCTGGGCGGCAACACTCGGCCAGCCTGGACTCGCCTGAGGCTCAGCCGACCGGCGCGCCCGCGACGTAGAGGACCTGGCCGGTGACGAACCCGGCCTCCTCCGAACAGAAGTAGGAGACGGCCGCGGCGATGTCGTCCGGCGTGCCGACCCGCCCGACGGCGGTCTGCCCGGCCATGGCGGTGAGGAACTCGTCGAAGTCCATCCCGAGCCGCTCCGCCGTCGACCTCGTCATGTCGGTCTCGACGTACCCGGGAGCGACGACGTTGGCGGTGGCGCCGTGGCGACCGAGTTCGAGCGCGAGCGTCTTGGTGAACCCCTGCAGCCCGGCCTTGGCTGCGGCGTAGTTGGCCTGGCCTACGTTGCCGACGGCCGACAGGCTCGACATGTTGACGACCCGGCCGAATCCCGCGGCGGCGATGTGCGGACGCACCGCACGCGAGGTGAGGAACGCACCCCGCAGGTGCACGCCCATCACCGCGTCCCAGGAGTCGACGCTCATCTTGTGCAGCACGTCGTCGCGGATGATGCCCGCGTTGTTGACGAGCACGGTCGGAGCGCCCAACTCGGCGACGACCCGATCCACCGCCGCGATGACGGCGGCCTCGTCGGCCACGTCGGCGCCCACGGCCACAGCCCGGCCACCTGCCGCGGAGATCTGCTCCACCACCGGGACGCACGACTCCTCGGTGAGGTCGAGCACGGCGACGGCCATACCGTCTGCAGCCAACCGACGAGCGGTGGCAGCACCGATGCCACGGGCGGCTCCGGTCACGATGGCGACACGCGAACTCATGGGGACTCCTTCAAAGTGTTCGACCTGGGTGACGACTCGACCTGCGCCTGAGACCTGCTCGACCTATGACAGTGCTCGACCCTACGCAGATGCTCGAACGAGGGCGCCCCGTGTGGGGACGCCCTCGCTCAAGCGGTCGTGCTCAGCACTGGTTGCTCAGAGGCCGAGTTCGCGGCCGATGAGCTCCTTCATGATCTCGTTCGAGCCGGCCCAGATGCGGCAGACGCGCGCGTCACGCCAGGCGCGGGCCACGCGGTACTCGTTCATGTACCCGTAGCCGCCGTAGAGCTGAACGCAGGCGTCGAGCACCTCGCCCTGGATGTCGGAGCTCCACCACTTGGCCTTGGCGGCGTCGGTGGGCGTGAGCTTGTGCTCGGCGTGCAGTGCCACGCACTGGTCGACGAACGCCTGCGTGACCTCGATCTTGGTGACGAGCTCGGCCATGAGGAACTTGTTGTGCTGGAACGAGCCGATGGCCTGCCCGAACGCCTTGCGCTCCTTGGTGTACTCGATGGTCTCGCGGAGAATCTGCGCGGCGTGTGCGGTGTTGGAGACCGCCGCCCCGACGCGCTCCTGCGGCAGGTGCTGCATCATCGAGATGAAGCCGAGCCCCTCGGTGCCGAGGAGGTTCTCGGCGGACACGCGCACGTTGTCGAAGAACAGCTCGGCCGTGTCGGATTCGACCTGACCGACCTTGTCGAGCTTGGTGCCCTTGGTGAACCCGGCCATCTCGGCCTCGAGCACGAACAGGCTGATGCCCTTGGCGCCCTTGCTCGGGTCGGTGCGCGCCGCGACGATGGCGAGGTCGCACTGGTGGCCGTTGGTGATGAACGTCTTGCTGCCGTTCATGATCCAGTCGCCCGAACCGTCGTCGGCGCGCACGGCGGTGGTCTTGAGCGCGGCGAGGTCGGAACCACCGGAGGGTTCGGTCATGCCGATGGAGATGATCTTCTCGCCGGAGGCGATGCCCGGCAGCCACCGCTCTTTCTGCTCCTGGGTGCCCAGCGCCACGATGTAGGGCACACAGATGTCGGAGTGGATGCCGAAGCAGGAGGCCGTGGCCGCGTTGAAGTGCGACAGCTCCTCACCGAGCACGGCGTTGAAGCGGTAGTCGTCGGCACCCGCGCCACCGAACTCCTCGGGGATGCAGAAACCGAAGAAGCCCTGACGACCGGCCTCGAGCCAGATGTCGCGCGGGATGACGTGGTCGCGAATCATCTCCTCGGCACGGGGGCTCAGCACCCGCTCCACGAACTCACGAACGGACTGACGAAAGGCCTCGTGGTCCTCGGTGTAAATCGTGCGCATCATGGTCGGCTCCTGTTCTCCGGGCACTAGGCCGTCGACGTCGTCGGGCTGGTGATCTCGGTCGAGTGACTAAGCGCTTGCTTAGTCACGGTCGAGTTCTACAATCGCTGGTGAGCACGGGGGCGGTCAAGCCCTACGCAGGTGTCACCCACCACATCGAGGCGCGAGGAGGCGAACGTGGCCCAGGACAAGCGCACCAAGCTCCTCACCGCTGCCGTGGAGGCGTTCGGCGCCAAGGGATTCCACGGGACGACGACCCGCGACATCGCGTTGGCGGCAGGCATGAGTCCCGCCGCGATCTACGTGCATCACCGCTCCAAGGAGGAGCTGCTCTACGTCATCTCCCGCGAGGGCCACCGCACGCTGCTCGACGCCATCACCACGGCCGTCGAGGGCACCCAGACCCCGGCGAACCGACTCAGCGCGTTGGTGCGGACCTGGGTGACGACGGTGGCGGCCAACCAGGCGGTCTCCCGCGTCGTCAAGGACGAGATCGACGCCCTCTCCCCCGACCACAAGGAGGAGATCCTCACGCTGCGGCGCGACCTCGAACACGTCGCCCGCCGCGTCATCGAAGAGGGGATCGACCTCGGCGAGTTCGCCTCGTCGGCGCCGCATCTCACGGCACGAGCGATCGTGTCGCTGGGGATGGACGTGGCGCGCTGGTACCGCCCCGACGGCACCTGGCCCGTCGACCAGATCGCCGAGCACTACGCCGGAATCGCGCTGCGACTCGTCCGGCCGTGACCGATCAGGCCGTGACTGGTCAGGCCCGCACGCGTCGTCGCACGAGGTAGACGGCCAGTCCCGCGAGGATGACGATCGTTCCGCCGACGGCGGAGACCGGCGGCAGACTGAAAGCCAACGCGAGACATCCGACAAGGCCGACGCCAGGAATCCACGCAGGCGGCCGCCCCTGGTCCGGACGCAGCGTCCACGCCGAGACGTTGGCCACCGAGTAATAGAGCAGAACACCGAAACTCGAGAACCCGATGGCGCCGCGCAGGTCGGTGACGAGGACGAGCAGGACGACTGCGACTCCGACGACGATCTCCGCGACCCACGGGGCGCCGTGGCTCTGCGAGATCCGGGCCAGCGGTGCAGGCAGATGCCCGTCCCGCGCCATGGCGAGGCTCGTCCGGGAGACCCCGAGAATGAGGCCGAGCAGGGAGCCCATCGCCGCAGCCACCGCGGCCACGCTCATGAGCACCGCCAGCCACGCGGGGCCACGCCGGGCCGCCTCGAGCACCGGAACCGGCGACGCCGCAATCCCGTCTGCACCGGCCACGGTCAGCAGGGACAGGGCGACGAGCGTGTAGACGACGAGGGTGACCCCCAGCGCGATCGGGATGGCCCGAGGGATCGTGCGGGCGGGGTCGCGGACCTCCTCCCCCAGGGTCGCGATGCGGGCGTACCCGGCGAAGGCGAAGAAGAGCAGACCAGCGGCCTGCAGGACGCCCAGGGGTCCGACCGCCCGGGTGGACACCTCGACGGCCTCGACCACCCCCTCGCTGCGGCCCGCGGGAATCACCCCGGTCAGCGCAGCGATGACGAAGACGCCGAGCGCCACAAGCACGAACGTGACGATGCCCCGGGTCAGCCAGGCCGACTTCTGCACCCCCACGAGGTTGAGTGCCACGAGTGCCACGACGGCGCCGATCGCTATCGGCACCTCGTGCCCCGGCCAGGCGTAGGCGCCGACAGTCAGGGCCATGGCCGCGCACGACGCGGTCTTGCCCACGACGAACGACCACCCCGCCAGGTATCCCCACAGTGGCCCGAGCTGCCGCGTCCCGTAGACGTAGGTCCCGCCTGAGGCAGGGTGGACCGCCGCGAGCCTGGCCGAGGAGGTCGCGTTGCAGTAGGCGACAAGCCCCGCGATGGCGAGGCCGAGGAGCAGCCAGCCTCCGGCGGATTGGGCAGCCGGCCCCATCGCGGAGAAGACCCCCGCGCCGATCATCGATCCGAGACCGATGACGACGGCGTCTCGGGTGCCGAGGTGACGGCGCATCTCGTTCATGAGGTCTCCTGCGGGGTCGGGTGCAGGCTCACCCAACCCGAGGCGGGCACTGTCACGGCGACCGCCGGGTGAACGGACGATGACAGCGGGTCACGATGCCGCCGTCCGGGCAGGATCAGGCGCGGCCGGTGGACGCGATCGTCGCCGATCCGATGACGCGGGTTCCGTCGTACAGCACGACGGACTGACCTGCCGCCACGCCCCGTTCGCGCTGCTCCAGACGGACGACCACACCTCCGTCGGGAGTCGTCTCGGCGAAGGCCGGCAGTTCGCGCCCATGAGCACGCACCTGGGCACCGACCGCGACGCGACCCTCGGGGGCCGGGCCGCACCAGCGGGCGTCGGCGCCGGTGATGACGTCGATGCCGAGCAACTCCTCGGGTCCGACGACGACCTGGTTGGACGCGACATCGGTCCCGACGACGTACCGCGGTCGCCCGTCGGCGGCAGGGCGCTGCAGGGCCAGGCCCTTGCGCTGACCGATCGTGTAGCCGTAGGCGCCGCCGTGCTGCCCCACGACCTGCCCGTCGACGTCGACGATCTCGCCCGGCTGCTCGCCCAAGCGCTTGGCGAGCCAACCGCGGGTGTCGCCGTCGGCGATGAAGCAGATGTCATAGCTGTCGGGCTTTTTCGCCACTGCGAATCCGCGGGCGGCGGCCTCTTCGCGGATCTGCGGCTTGGTGGTGTCACCGAGCGGGAAATGTGCTGCGGCGAGCTGGGTCTCGTCCATGACGCCGAGCACGTACGACTGGTCTTTGGCCGCGTCGACCGCCCGATGCAGCTCACGCTGCCCGGTCACGTTCGCGGGGTCGTCGGGCTCGACGATGCGGGCGTAGTGCCCCGTCGCGACCCCGTCGAATCCGAGCGCGAGCGCCTTGTCGGCGAGCGCGGCGAACTTGATGCGCTCATTGCACCGCAGGCACGGGTTGGGGGTGCGGCCCGCGGCGTACTCGGCGACGAAGTCCTCGACGACGTCACGTTGAAAGGCGTCGGCGAGATCCCAGACGTAAAAAGGGATTCCGAGTCGATCGGCCACGCGTCGGGCGTCGCTGGCGTCCTCGATCGTGCAGCATCCGCGGGAGCTCTCGCGGAGGGTCGCAGCGCTCTTCGACAGGGCCAGGTGCACCCCGACGACCTCGTGACCGGCGTCGAGCATGCGGGCTGCGGCGACGGCGGAATCGACTCCGCCGCTCATGGCGGCGACGATCCGCATCAGCCGGCCCGCCGTGCAGCTCCGGCGCGCCAGGCACGCTGCGCGCGTTCGACGCACTCGCCGATGACCGCGAGCACTCCGTCGACGTCCTCACGGGTCGTGTCGTGCCCGAGGGTGAGCCGAATGGCTCCCGATGCCGACGCCTGCGGGTGTCCGAGGGCGAGGACGACGTGGCTGGGGCGCGGCACTCCGGCATGGCAGGCCGACCCGGTCGAGCAGGCGATACCTGCCGCGTCGAGCAGGAACAACAGCGAGTCACCCTCGCATTCGGGAACGAGCACGTGCGCATTGGCCGGACTGCGGCGCGTGCGGTCGCCGGGCGTCCAGGCACCGGTGACGACCGTGCCCGGAACCCGCTCGAGGATTCCGGTGAGCAGCGCGTCGCGAAGGTCGACCAGGCGCGCGCCCTGCTCGTCGGTGCGGGCCACCGCCGGAGGGATCGAGGCCGCCAACCCGGCGACGAGGTGGGTCGGCACCGTGCCACTGCGAATCCGGCGCTCCTGTCCCCCACCGAAGTTGATGGCCTCGACGGGCGCGTCACGACGCGCGAGCAGCAGGCCGACACCGGCCGGCCCGCCGAGCTTGTGTCCGGTGACGGTCATGAGGTCGACGCCCGATTCGGCGAAGTTCACCGGCACGTGCGCGAGCGCCTGCACGGCGTCGGTGTGCATCGGGATGTCGTACTCGTGCGCGACGGCGGCGAGCGCCGGAATGTCCTGGACGACGCCGATCTCGTTGTTGACCCACATGATCGAGACGACGGCGACCGTCTCGGGCCCACCGTCCGCCTCGATCGCAGCGCGCAGCGCCTCCGGGACGACGATTCCCTCGGCATCGCACGGTACCCACGTCACCTGGGCCCCCTCGTGCTCAGCGAGGTTCCCTGCAGTGTCGATGACGGCGGAGTGCTCGAGGGTGCTGATGAGCACGCGGGTGCGACGGTCGTCCTCACGGCGGCGTCGGCGGTACGTCCCGGTGACCGCGATGTTGTCGGACTCCGTGCCTCCGGAGGTGACGATGACCTCGGACGGCGTCGCGCCCAGTGCCTCGGCGATGACCTCGCGGTTCTCCTCCAGGCGCGTGCGCGCAGCCCGGCCGGGCGCGTGCAGCGAGGCGGGGTTGCCACCCAGCTGGAGTTCGGCGGTCATGGCCGCGACCGTCTCCGGGCGCACCGGCGTGGTCGCCCCGTGGTCGAGGTAGATCGGTCGCATCACGCGGGCGAGTCTACGGTCGCCCCCTGCGCGCACCCTGACACCGCATCCGCCACGTCGTGACGACCCGGCCTCGCACCAACACGGGCATTTACCCCATTACTGCAGGGCTCCGTCCCGCCACCGCAGACACTCCGAACTGCAGGGCGACGACCCCCGCGAGCCGTTGTTGCGCAAGACCGGTGATCACGGGGGCGCGAGGCTCCTGCGCGTCGTAGGATCCGGAAGCCCGATGCACGCGACAATCTGCCCGCGCTTCCGCGAGGTGTCCGGCACCCCTGATCCACTGAGCCCCGACGCTGCCCCCCGATGCCGTCGGGGCTCAGTGCTCACCACGCTCACTCTGCCCCTGTGGGCTCGACGAGCCGGCCCCGCGAGGACGTCGTAGCGACAGCGCGGACCAGGCCGCAACGTGGCCCCGTGTTAGAGTCACTCGGTTTCTCAGGCGGGCGCGAAAGCGTGATTTGCCGGCAGCACGTGACGGGGCATCTGCTCCCCCGTCTGGCACACAACGAGTTGGTCGCGCCTGACGGCGACGCCATTTCTGCCGCATCACCAACATTTCAGAAAGGCCACGCGTGATGAGTGAGCCCACCTCGGATCTTCCCCCCTTCGGCCCCGGCCAGCACCTCATCTCGGTCTCGCAGTTCGACCGAGAGAACCTGGCGACGCTGTACGAGTACGCCGACGCCGTCGACGAGATCGTCAAGCGCAAGTCCATCTGCACCGCCCTCGACGGCGCCGTGCTCTGCTCCCTGTTCTTCGAGCCGTCGACGCGTACGCGTCTGTCGTTCGAGTCCGCGTTCCTCCGCCTCGGTGGTGAGGTCGAGACCACGACCGGCTTCACGTTCTCCTCGATGGCCAAGGGCGAGTCGATCGCCGACACCAGCCGCGTCGTCTCGGGTTACACCGACGTGCTCGTCGTGCGTCACCCCGACGCCGGATCGGTCGCCGAGTTCGCGGCCGCCTCGGTCGTGCCGGTCATCAACGCCGGTGACGGCGCCGGTGAGCACCCCAGCCAGGCCCTCCTCGACGTCTACACGATGGAGAAGGAGCTCAAGCAGCGCGGCAAGTCGGTCGACGGCTGCACCATCGCGGTCCTCGGTGACCTCAAGTACGGCCGCACCGTGCACTCGCTGATGAAGTTGATGAGCCTGCACGACGACGTCACCTTCCGCCTGTTCTCGCCCGCGAGCCTCGAGCTGCCCAACTCGATCGCGCAGTACGCGGTCGACGGCGGCTGCCACATCGTCGAGTGCGAGACCGTGGCCGAGAGCCTCCAGGGCTGCGACGTCATCTACGCCACCCGCGTGCAGCGCGAGCGCATGACCGAGGAGGTCCAGGCCTCGACCGACCTCTCCGGTGACCTGCTCAACCGCACGATGATCGAGGACGCCGGTGCGCAGGAGGCGATCATCTGCCACCCGCTGCCCCGTGACTCCCGCCCGGACTCGTACGACCTCAGCCCCGACGTCGACGACCTGCCCGGCCTGGCCATCTTCCACCAGACCGACAACGGCGTGAACGTGCGTATGGCGATCTTCCTGCGCGCTCTCGGCGTCTCCCTCGACGTCGTGCGCGCCAAGACCAAGCTGAAGAACTGGAACGTCACCGCCTGACGTCTCCGACCTCTGCTGCTGCCGCAGCACACAAGAAGTTCGCCCCGACCGAAGCGGTCGGGGCGAACTTCTTGTTCAGCGGTTCAGTTGTTCAGTTGCGCGATCAGCGCTGTGCCTTGACCGCCTCGGTGGCGGCGGGCAGAACGGTGAAGAGGTCGCCCACGACGCCGAAGTCGACGAGCTCGAAGATCGGGGCCTCCTCGTCCTTGTTGACGGCGATGATCGTCTTGCTCGTCTGCATACCGGCGCGGTGCTGGATGGCGCCGGAGATGCCGCAGGCGATGTAGAGCTGCGGGCTGACCTGCTTACCGGTCTGACCCACCTGGCTCGTGTGCGGGTACCAGCCGGCGTCG
>DAMDJY010000053.1:14078-19872 GCA_032100225.1 Mobilicoccus sp. | reverse complement strand
CGCGATCCCGCGCGGAGCGACGTTGTTCGCCAACGAGGTCAGCGAGCACCGCGCCGATCTCGTCGAGGCCACGGTCGCCGCTGCGATGGATGCGGGGGCCGATGTGTTCGTCGGCGTCGGCGACGGCCGCGCCTTGGGCTCCGAGGAGCCGGGCGGGTTCGACCTCGTCCTCGTCGACGCGCCCTGCACCGGTCTCGGTGCGTTGCGTCGCCGACCGGACGCCCGGTGGCGCCGCGTCCCCGGTGACGTCGCGGACCTCACCGTGCTGCAGGAGGACCTGCTGCGTTCGGGTCTCGACGCCCTGGCGCCTGGTGGGGTCCTCGGCTATGTCACCTGCAGCCCCCACGCGGCGGAGACCCGGCAGGTCATCACACGGGTGTTGCGAGACCGTTCCGACATCGAGATCCTCGATGCCCCGGAGCAGCTGAACCAGGTCACGCGCTCCGGCGCTGGGGATGTCGGCTCGGGTCCGTTCGTGCAGTTGTGGCCGCACGTACACGGCACGGACGCGATGTTCCTCGCGCTGCTGCGTCGAACGACTTTCTGACCCGCGCAGGTTCATCACCAAGCCGTCCGTGCCGATGGGGGGGGATGACGCGGCACCCGCCGTCCGAACCCGGGCGGCCGCGTCGAGGCTCGCGGACACCCGGTAGATACGCGGAGACACCCATGATGAACTTTCGGCCTCGAGGCAACGGGGCAGCGGCAGCGAGTACGACCTCCCAGGACGAGCTCGTCCACTACGTCGAGGCTCTCGACACCGTCGCCGAACGACTCTCGCGTGCCACGACCCCCGACACGGTGCTGCAGACCGCGATGGACGTCGTTCGTGACGCCTTCCACATGAACTACGCCTCCACCTGGTGGATCGAGCCCGGCGCCGACGACCTGACCTTTCGGGCCGAGTCGGGCACGGTGGGCGAGGAGTTTCGCCGCGTCACGATGAGCGCGTCGTTCCCGCGCGGGGTCGGCCTGGCCGGTCGTGCGTGGGCGGAGGGCAAGCTCGTCCACGCCCCCGACTTGTCGCAGGTCCACGACTGTGTTCGTGCACCGGTCGCGGCGAAGAGTGGCATTCAGGCCGCGGTCGCGTTCCCCCTGTTCCAGGAGGGCAAGGTCGTCGGCACGATGGACTTCATGGCCGACCCGGAGCACACGCCCGGTCCCATCCGTATCACCGTGCTCTCCACCGTGGGCAAGCTCGTGTCCCAGGCCCTCGAGCGGGTGCTCACCACCGAGCGCCGCGCCGAGACCGACAAGGACATGCACGCCATCAACGAGGTGGTCGTCAAGGTCAACGCTGCGGGCTCCGAGAAGGAGGCCGTCAAGGTGGCCCTGGAGACCGTGCGTGCCGAGTTCGGGTGGGTCTACGGCTCGTACTGGACCATCGACCCCAACGAGCGCGTGCTCAAGAACGAAGCAGAGTCCGGCGACGCCGGTCAGGAGTTCAAGGAGATCACCCGCACGGCGACGTTCGCCGAGGGCGTCGGCCTCGCGGGTCGCACCTGGTCGTCGCGGGATCTCGTGTTCGAGCCCGACATCGGCGTCGTCACCGACTGTGTGCGGGCCCCTGCTGCGCAGCGCGCCGGCGTCAAGTCCGGTGTGTCGATGCCGATCGTCGTGTCCGGGAATGTCGTCGGCACGATCGACTTCTTCGCGCTCAAGGAGATCGTGCTCTCCAAGGACCGTGAGAACGCGCTCCGCAACACGGCCCGCCTGCTCTCGAGCGCCGTCGAGCGTCACCGCGCCACGGCGCAGACCCGGATGGCCGGTGAGGAGCTCATGGGCTCGATCACCGAGGTCGAGAAGAACGTCATGGACGCCACCTCCGTGGCCAACGACGCCCAGCGCCTGACACAGGACGCCAGCGTCATCGTCAGCCGGCTCAACACGAGCAGCGTCGAGATCGGCAACGTCGTCAAGGTCATCACGAGCATCGCGGAGCAGACCAACCTGCTCGCGCTCAACGCGACCATCGAGGCCGCGCGGGCCGGTGACGCCGGCAAGGGCTTCGCCGTCGTCGCCAACGAGGTGAAGGACCTCGCCCGCGAGACGGCGAAGGCGACCGAGGAGGTCGACGAGCGCGTCTCCGCGATCCAGAACGACGCGGGCAGCGTCGTCTCGGCCCTGCACCAGGTCGCCGAGACCGTCGAGCGCATCAACGACGCGCAGAACATCATCTCCGGGGTGCTCACCGAGCAGAACGCGGTGACCCGCGGCGTCCTCGAGGCCACCTGAGGCCCCTCCGCGACACGTCGCGGGCCCGGTACATTCGGCGCGTGCAGATCTCACCCAGCATCCTGTCGGCCGACTTCGCCAACCTCGAGCACGAACTCGACGCGATCCGCAGCGCCGACTGGGCCCACGTCGACGTCATGGACAACCACTTCGTGCCCAACCTCACGCTGGGGCTGCCGGTCGTCGAGGCGCTGCTCAAGGTGAGCCCGGTGCCGATCGACTGCCACCTCATGATCGAGAACCCCGACCGATGGGCGCCGCCGTACGCCGAGGCGGGCGCGAAATCGGTGACGTTCCACGTCGAGGCCGCGAACGACCCGGTCACCCTCGCCCGGGAGATCCGGGCCCAGGGCGCGAGGGCGAGCATGGCCCTCAAGCCGGGGACGCCGTGGGAGCCCTACGCCGAGCTGCTGTCCGAGGTCGACATGGTCCTCGTCATGACCGTCGAACCCGGATTCGGCGGGCAGGCGTTCATGGCCGACATGATGCCGAAGGTCGCCGCGGTGCGGGAGTCGGTGCGGCGTCACGGCGGCGAGGTGTGGATCCAGGTCGACGGCGGCGTGTCCGCCTCGACGATCGAGCAGTGCGCCGACGCGGGCGCCGACGTCTTCGTCGCCGGGTCTGCCGTCTACGGCGCCGACGACGCGGCCGCGAACATCGCTCGGCTGCGCGACCTCGTCCGCGGGCACACCCACCCCTGATCCCCGCGGCGGCTCTCGTCACGACCGCGAGGGTGTCGAGTGAACCGTGGTGGCTGTCGTGCCAGGCTTCTGACGACCCCGGCGGTGCCGAGTGAACCGTCGGGGTGGTGGCGGTGGCGGAGTGTGCGCAGCGTGACAGCCGGGCGCGTCGCCGGGCAGCGCGGGCCGGTGGCATACTGAACGACACGTGCTCCGGGGTCGGTGTAATTCCGAGCCGGCGGTGACAGTCCGCGACCCGCGCCATGACGTTCTCGAACGTCGCGGCCGGTTGATCTGGTGAAACTCCAGAACCGACGGTGAAAGTCCGGATGGGAGGCGCACGTCGCGCGTTCTGCGTGCCCGATCCAGGCTGCCCGATTGCCGGGCGTGTCCGGGAGGGGTTCGCCGGACGTGCTGCTCGTGCCTCCCCATTGTCCTGCTCCGGGCGAACTGGGTAGGAGGCTGCGATGGACCAGGCAGGGTCGGCCATGCGTGACGTGTTGCTGATGCGTCGTGCCCTCACGCTCGCTGCGCAGGGTCCGCTGGGGGACCCCAATCCGCGTGTCGGTGCCGTCATCCTCGATCGGGACGGTCGGGTTGCGGGCGAGGGGTATCACCGCGGTGCCGGAACCCCACACGCCGAGGCGGCAGCTCTGGCCGTCGCCGGGGAGCGCGCTCGCGGTGGCACCTGTTACGTCACCCTCGAACCCTGTAACCACGTCGGTCGAACCGGAGCCTGCACCGCTGCGCTCCTGGACGCCGGGGTCGCCCGTGTCGTCGTCGCGATGGCCGACCCCAACCCCACCGCCTCCGGTAAACGCCTCGCGCTGACCCGCGCAGGAGTCACCGTCGAGACGGGGCTCCTCGGCGCCGAGTCGGAGGCGTTGAACGCTGCGTGGCTGGCGTCGGTGCGGCTGGGTCGCCCCTTCGTCACCTGGAAGGTCGCCTCGACGCTCGACGGCCGCATCGCCGCCGCCGACGCCACGAGTCAGTGGATCACCGGTCCGGAGGCACGCGCCGACGTCCACGAGCTACGCGCCACGGTCGGTGCGGTGCTCGTCGGCACGGGCACCGCCTTCGCCGACGACCCGGCGTTGACCGTGCGACGACCCGATGGTGAACCGGCCGACCGGCAACCGCTGCGCGCCGTCATGGGTCTGCGCGCCGAGGAGATCCCGGGCGACGCCCGCCTGCGTGACGACCGGGCCGAGACGCTCTTCCTCTCCACCCAGGATCCCCACGAAGCCCTCGCGGCGCTCACCGCCCGCGACGTCCACCACGTTCTGCTCGAAGGCGGCGGCACCCTTGCGGCGGCGTTCTGGCGCGCCGGTCTCGTCGACGAGGTCGTCGCCTACCTCGCTCCCGTCCTGCTCGGTGCGGGGCGAACTTCGTTGTCCGACTTCGGAATCACCACCATCGACGACGCGACGCGTCTGCACATCGACGACGTCGCCCTGATCGGGGCGGACGTGCGCATCACGGCCCGGCCCACCCAGAGCTCCGGCGCGAAGGAGACATGACATGTTCACCGGAATCGTCGAAGAACTCGGCCACATCGGTGCCGTCGAGCACGGCGCGGAGTCGGCCGTCCTGCGCATCGAGGGCCCGCTGGTGGTCTCGGACGCGGTCCATGGCGCGTCGATCGCCGTCAACGGCGTCTGCCTGACCGTCACCGAGCACGACGAGTCGGGCTTCTCCGTCGACGTCATGGCCGAGACACTGGATCGCAGCAGCCTCGGCGGGCTGGCCCCAGGCTCGCGCGTCAACCTCGAGCGCGCGATGGCCGCCGACGGCCGCTTCGGTGGTCATGTCGTGCAGGGCCACGTCGACGGCACGACCACGCTGCGCTCCCGCACGCCGGGGGATCGCTGGGAACTCCTCGAATTCGCGCTGCCGGCCGAGCTGGCCCGCTACATCGTCGAGAAGGGTTCGATCACGATCGACGGTGTCTCGCTCACCGTCGCCGCCCTGGGGGAGTCGACCTTCACGGTCAGCCTCATCCCCACGACCCTGGAGCTGACCACGCTCGGATCGCTGCAGGTCGGCGACTCGGTCAACCTCGAGGTCGACGTCATCGCCAAGTACGTCGAGCGGCTCATCGTCGCCGGCGCGCCGTCCTCGACGACCCCCGATGAGCTGGCCGCGGATCGCGCTGCGGGACTGCCGCTCGAGGGCGAACGCCCGTGACCGAGCTGCTCCAGCGTCTGTTCAACGCGTCGGTCGAGATCGGCGGCTATCCGATCTACTGGCGCGAGATCGTCGGCAACCTGTTCGGGTTCGCCTCGGCGCTCGGCGGCCTGCGCCGACGTGTGTGGGCGTGGCCGGTGGGCATCATCGGCAACGTCCTGTTGTTCACCGTGTTCGTCGGAGCGGCCTTCGCTCTGCCCGACGGCCGCCACCCGCTCTACGGCCAGGCGTTTCGGCAGGTCTTCTTCATCATCACCAGCGTGTACGGCTGGTGGACGTGGTCGCAGGCACGCCGCGGGCGCACTCCGGACGAGCCGGCCATCACCCCGCGCTGGGCCACGGCTCGCGAGCGCACGGTCTACCTGGTCGTGGCGCTGATCGGCGTCGTCGTGGCGCAGGCGGTGTTCGCCGCGATCGGCGCAGGCTGGGACGCGCCGCGCTGGTACCACTGGTCCGACGCCTGGATCTTCGTCGGCTCCATCCTCGCCACCTACGCCATGGCACGCGGGTGGACCGACTTCTGGCTCGTCTGGATCGCCGTCGACGCCGTCGGCATCCCCCTGCTCTGGACGGCGACCTATTACCCGTCGGCGGTCCTGTACCTCGTGTACACCGCCCTCGTCGTCTACGGCTTTGTCGTGTGGCGACGCGCGGCCATCAAAGAAAGGGCAACGTCATGACAACTGCCGAGA
>DAMDJY010000053.1:5975-14068 GCA_032100225.1 Mobilicoccus sp. | reverse complement strand
GGGGCGGCCCCTGCTCGTCCTCGACGACGCCGACCGGGAGAACGAGGGCGACGTCGTCGTCGCCGCGCAGACCGTCACGGAGGAGTGGACGGCGTGGATGATCCGCCACGGTTCCGGGTACGTGTGTGCGCCGATGCCGCCCGAGTGGGCCGACCGGCTCGAACTGCCGCTCATGGTTGAGCAGAACGAGGACCTGTTGCGCACGGCGTACACGATCACGTGTGACGCCCGCGTCGGCGTGACGACGGGCATCAGCGCGGCCGACCGCCCCCGCACGATCCGCACGTTGGGCGACCCGGAGTCCGTCCCCGGCGACCTCATTCGCCCTGGTCACGTCGTCCCGCTGCGGGCGCGGCGCGGCGGCGTGCTGGCCCGTCGCGGCCACACAGAGGCGACGGTCGACCTGTGCCGCCTGGCCGGACTCACCCCGGTGGGGGCCGTCGCCGAACTCGTCAACGACGACGGCACGATGATGCGCGCACCCGACGTGCTCTCGCTCGGTGCGGTGGCGGGGCTGCCCGTCGTCACCATCGAGGATCTCGCCGAGTACCGCGCGCGCTACGACCGGGTCGTGCGGACCGCCACCACCGCGCTGCCCACCGATCACGGCACGTTCACCATGCACGGGTATCTCGACCTCGTCACGGGCGCCGAGCACATCGCGCTCGTGAGTCAGCACGGGCTCGACGCAGACGGGTCCCGGTCGTCGGTGCTCACCCGCGTGCACTCAGAGTGCCTCACCGGTGACGCCTTCGGTTCGCGCCGATGTGACTGCGGACCACAGTTGCGGGCGGCGCAGGCCCGGATCGGAGACGAGGGCGGCGTCGTCGTCTACCTGCGCGGCCACGAGGGGCGCGGCGTCGGGCTGCTCGCCAAGCTCTCGGCCTACGAGTTGCAGGACGGGGGAGCGGACACCGTCGAGGCGCAGACCCAACTCGGCCTGCCCGTCGACGCCCGGGAGTACGGAGCCGCCGCCGCGATCCTGCTCGACCTCGGCGTCACGTCGGTGGAGCTGCTGACCAACAACCCCGAGAAGGCAGAGGGCCTGCTGGGCACCGGGTTCGACGCCGTCACCACGACGCCCCTGGTCACCGGCGTGCATCCCGACAACGTGCGGTACCTGCGCACCAAGGCCGAACGGATGCACCACACCTTCACGACCGACGACGTCGCCGCGGGCGACGCACCCACCGGCATGTCCACAGGCACAGCAGTGCCGACCACCATCGACAAGGAGCACCAGCCATGAGCGGAGCAGGATCCCCCGACATCCAGGTCGACGGAAGCGGACTGCGCGTCGCGATCGTCGCCGCGTCGTGGCACACGCAGGTCATGGACGGACTCGTCGCGGGCGCTCAGGACGCGCTCGCGCAGGCCGGGTGCACCGACGTCACCCTCGTGCGCGTGCCCGGCAGCTTCGAACTGCCGCTCGTGGCCAAGGCCCTCGCGGAGCGCAACGACGCCGTCGTCGCCCTCGGCGTCGTGATCCGGGGCGGCACGCCGCACTTCGACTACGTCTGCCAGGCCGCGACCCAGGGACTCACCCAGGCCGGGTTGGAGACGGGGACGCCGATCGGTTTCGGCGTGCTGACCTGCGATGACGAGCAGCAGGCCCTCGACCGCGCCGGCATCGAGGGCAGCAGCGAGTCCAAGGGACACGAAGCAGCCCTGGCAGCCCTGCTGACGGCGCGGATCCTCGCCGACCTCGCCTGAACGGCCTGCACCGGATCCCGGCCGGTTCGTCATGCGAACCCCCGCCGGGCCGGTGCGCGTCAGCGGATAGGCTCGGCCCGGTGAAGACCTTTGAAGAGATGTACGCCGAGATCCTCGAGAAGGCGAAGGCCCGCCCCGAAGGCTCCCGAACGGTGACCGAGCTGGACGCGGGCGTGCATTTCATCGGCAAGAAGGTCGTCGAAGAGGCGGCCGAGGTGTGGATGGCCGCCGAGCACGAGGGCGACGACCGATCCGCCGAGGAGATCAGCCAGCTGCTTTACCACACGCTGGTTCTCATGGTCGCCCAGGGCATCACGTTGGAAGACGTCTACCAGCACCTGTGATCCGCCCCGCGACCTGTTGACGCCTGATCGCCACCTGCGTCGATGACCCCTGCCCAACCGCTGTTCGAGGAGTCCCATGCTGCGCATCGCCGTCCCCAACAAGGGCTCGCTGTCCGAGGCCGCCGTCACGATGCTCAAGGAGGCCGGGTACGCCGTCCGCCGCGACTCCAAGGAGCTCGTGCTCGTCGACGCCGACAACGACATCGAGTTCTTCTACCTGCGCCCTCGCGACATCGCGGTGTACGTGGGCGAGGGCACGCTCGATGCGGGCATCACCGGGCGTGACCTCATGCTCGACTCCGGTGCCAACGCGGCCGAGGTGTTGCCGCTGGGCTTCGGCCCCTCGACGTTCCGGTTCGCGGCACGTCCAGGGGTGGCAGAGTCCGTCAACGACCTGGGCTGCATGCGCATCGCGACGTCCTACGCCGGCCTGGTGCGTGCCCACCTGATCGAGCGCGGCGTCGAGGCCGAGATCGTGCGCCTGGACGGGGCCGTGGAGACCTCCATCACCCTCGGCGTCGCCGACGTGATCGCCGACGTCGTCGAGACCGGCACCACGCTGCGCAACCAGGGCCTGGTCACCTTCGGCGAGCCGATCCTGCAGAGCGAGGGCGTGCTCATCGCGCGGCCCGAGCCCACACAGCAGGCGCTCCTCGAAGTGCTCAAGCGACGCCTCTCGGGGGTCATGACCGCCCGTACCTACGTGATGATCGACTACGACATCCGCGTCGAGCTCGTCGACCGCGCTTCGCGCATCACCCCCGGAGTCGAGTCCCCGACCGTCTCGCCGCTGCACGACAAGGGCTACGCGGCCGTTCGGGCCATGGTTCCGCGTAAGGGCATGAACCGCGTCATGGACGAGCTCTACGGTCTCGGCGCGCGCGGCATCCTCGTCACCGACATCGCCGCCTGCCGCCTCTGACCCGAAAGGAGTTGGCCGTGTCGACTCCAGCCGCACCACGCAAGGATCCTTACGCCGTGATCCGGCCGCAGCGAGGCCGCGTCGTGCCCGTCGTGGCGGCGGTCCTCGTGCTCGTCACGTTCACTGCCTCGGCGATCTTCGTCCCCGGACGGGTCGAGCAGAAGGACGACTGGGCGATCTCGGATCGCATCATGCTCTTCCTCATGGGCGCGGCCATCGCGGCGTTCCTGTGGCGCTTCGTCATGATTCAGGCCAAGCCCAGCAAGCAGGGCCTCGAGGTGCGCAACCTCTTCATCACGCGGCATCTGGAGTGGGGCCAGATCGTGCGGATGCAGTTCGGCGGCGGCGCTCCCTGGGCCTACCTCGACATGTGGGATGCCGACACGGTCCCGCTCATGGCCATTCAGAAGGCCGACGGCGAACTGGGGCGGCGTGAGGCTGCTCGTCTCGCCGCGTTGATCGACTTCCACTCCGGCCGCGAGCCCGAGCGTCCGCACGCTGCCGATCCCGAGGCGAGTCCGCAGATGCAGCAGGCTCAGTCGCCCGATGACCCGCGGTCTGTCGACGACGTCGTCGACGGGCCTTCGACGCCGGAATCCGACGACTTCCGCTGAGGCAGTTCCTCCACGCCGCGCCCGCCGTTGGTGCCTCGCGTGCGGCGTCGGTACTCGGCGTCGTCGTGCGCTGCGTCGGACTCCGACACGTCGTGATCGTCGTCGAGGTCGATGTCGCCGATGACCTCGTCGGCCTCGCCGTTGAGGCTGTAAGAGCTGGGGATTCCGGTCAGCGCCTCCTCGAAGCTCAGCCCGCTCACCATGAGCAGGTCGAGCACGATGGAGCGGACCTGAGCCCGGATGACCTCGGAGGAGAGCGTGGGGCGCGGGTAGACGGTCGTCGTCTCCTCGGCGAGTTGGTAGAGGGCCGCTCGGCGGGCCTCGGGCATCTCGCGGGCAGCGAGGTCGTCGGCCATGCCGGAGGCGATCTCGGCGAGGTCGCGCACCATCTGCACGTAGTGGCGGGGCACGGTCTCGCCCTGCCGGATGGCGATGGTGCCTCGGCGGACGAGGACACGCAGGTTGCGGAACGCTCGGTCGAGGGGCTCGAGCAGGTCGGCGATCTGTTGCACCGCGGGCAGGTGGCGCCGCCGGAACGGGGACGAGCGGATGACCGCGAGCCCGTCGTCCGCCAAGGATTCGAGGGTGTTGAGGGAGCGCTCCGTACGGCGTGCTCGGGTGAGGGTCTTGTTGCAGCGGTCGAGATCGCCGGAGGCGAGCGACTCGGCCGTCTCGCTGAACAGGACAGACATCTCCCGCACGATCTGAGACGTGTGCTGTCGTGGTCGGCGCAGGGGCGCGGCCGGGGTGATGGTGGCGGCGAGCAGGGCGACGCATCCGCCGATCACAGCGTCGAGCCATCGGGAGAACGCCTGGTCGGGTTGTGCCACGAGGATCGTGACGATGGCCGACTGCACTCCTGCCTGGGTGGTGGTGAGCACGCCGCCGTCGAGAAAGGTCGTGATCGCCATGGCGGTGAAGATGATCAGGGCGATCTGCCAATACCCGCTGCCGAGGACCGAGACGGCGAGGTCGCCGACCATGACGCCGACGGCGACGCCGGTGACGATCTGGAAGGCGCGCTGGAGTCGCTGCCCGAACGAGAGCCCGAGTCCGACGATGGCGGCGACAGGCGCGAAGAACGGTTGGGTGTGGCCGACGATGTCGCGGGCGATGAACCAGGCGATGGCTGCCGAGATCGCGATCTGCGCGAGAAAGAACGACCGCGCCTTGAGACGCCCCCATCGGTGTTCCATCGAGGTACGGCTGCGCCGGCGCGCGGCGCGCGCGCTGCGCGCCAGGGCGCCGTGAAGCTCATCGCTGTGGGGGACGTGCACACACCCCACGATAGGGGCCGCGCCGGGGAGTTCCCTCCCACTGGAGTGCATCTCGGACGGAGTCGAGGGCAGGCGGGGCGACTCGTAGACTGCTGCGGTGAGCCTCGCGACCCGTGTCATCCCCTGTCTCGACGTCGACGCCGGACGCGTCGTCAAGGGCGTCAACTTCGAGAACCTGCGCGATGCGGGTGACCCCGTCGAGCTGGCCAAGCGCTACGACGCGCAGGGCGCCGACGAGCTGACCTTTCTCGACGTGACCGCCAGCAGTGGCGACCGCCGCACCACGTACGACGTGGTGGCCCGCACGGCCGAGCAGGTGTTCATCCCCCTCACCGTCGGGGGCGGGGTGCGCACCGTCGACGACGTCGATGCCCTACTGCGCGCCGGCGCCGACAAGGTGGGGGTCAACACGGCCGCGATCGCGCGCCCGCAGCTCATCGATGAGGTGGCGGCGCGGTTCGGGGCGCAGGTCCTCGTGTTGTCGGCCGACGTGCGCCGCTGGCGAGACGACACGGACGAGCAGGGCCACCCCCGGCCTGAGAGCGGATTCGAGGTCACCACCCACGGGGGGCGGCGCGGCACGGGCATCGACGCCCTCGCCTGGTGTGAGGAAGCCGCTCGGCGCGGCGCGGGAGAGATCCTGCTCAACTCGATGGACGCCGACGGCACCAAGACAGGCTTCGACATCGAGCTGATCATTGCCGTGCGCGAGCGGGTCTCGGTGCCGCTCATCGCCAGTGGCGGGGCAGGAACCGTCGACCACTTCGCCCCCGCAGTCCACGCCGGCGCGGACGCCGTCCTCGCCGCCAGCGTCTTTCACTACGGCGAGATGACCATCGGCGACGTCAAGGCGGCCCTCGCCGCCGACGGCATCCCCGTGCGCTGAGCACCTCCTTGTCGACGGACGTCGCGTAGGACGCGCGCAGTGTTCCGGCCGCACGCGTCTTCCGAAACGAGCGAACCGCCCGGGTTGCCCCGGGCGGTTCGACTGTGTGTGCAGTGGAGGAATCAGTCCTCGAGTTCGCCGGCCTTCGCCCGGGCCAGGTAGCTCTTGAGTTCTGCGATGACGACGCCGGAGAGACCGATGACCGCGATGAGGTTGGGGATGGCCATCATGCCGTTGAGCGTGTCGGCGACGGCCCAGACCGCGTGCAGACCGCCGACAGCGCCGACGTAGACGGCGAGGACGAAGATGACGCGGTAGACGAGGATCGCGATGCGCGCACCGCCGATGTTGCGGAAGATGAACTCGAGGCTCTTCTCGCCGTAGTACGACCAGCCGAGGATCGTGGAGTACGCGAACAGCGTCAGGCCGATGGTCAGCGCCATGCCGCCCCACGTGCCGGGCAGCCCGTGGTTGAACGCGGCGATCGTCAGGGCCGCACCCTTGGCTCCGCCCTGCCACACGCCGGTGGTGAGGATGACCAGCGCCGTCATCGTGCAGATGACGAGGGTGTCGACGAAGACCTCGAAGATGCCCCACAGGCCCTGCTCGACCGGCTCCTTGGTGTTGGAGGCGGCGTGGGCGATGGGGGCCGAACCGAGGCCGGCCTCGTTGGAGAACACACCGCGGGCGATGCCCATGCGGATCGCCATGGCCACGGTGTATCCCGCCGCGCCACCGAGGGCTGACTGGGGGTCGAAGGCGGCGTGCACGATGAGGATCAGCGAGGGGATGATTTCGCTTGCGTTGAGGATGAGCAGGAGGATCGACAGGAGGATGAAGAAGACGGCCATGAACGGCACGAGCTTCTCGGTGACACTGGCGATGCTCTTGATTCCGCCGAGAATGACGACAGCGGTGAGGATCATGACGACGATGCCGACGATGACGGGGCTGACGCCGAAGCTCTCTCCGACCGCAGAGGCGATGGAGTTGGCCTGGGTCATGTTGCCGATGCCGAACGTGGCGAGCGTGGCGAAGACGGCGAACACGTACGCCAGCCACGGCTGCTTGAGCCCGTTCTTGATGTAGTACATCGGGCCACCGGCGTACTGGCCGAACTCGTTGACCTCGCGGTACTTCATCGCGAGAACGATCTCGGCGAACTTCGTCATCATGCCGAAGAAGGCGCTGACCCACATCCAGAAGACTGCGCCGGGGCCACCGATGGTGATGGCGGTGGCGACACCGACGACGTTGCCCGTACCGACGGTGCTGGCCAGAGCGGTGGAGACGGCCTGGAAGCCGCTGATGTTCTTGTCGTCGGCCTTCTTCGCGCGGCGGCCGATGACGCTCGCGATGGTCTTCTCCATCGCGAAGCCGAACTTGCGGACCTGGAAGAACCCGCTGCGGAAGGTGAGGTAGACCCCCGTTCCGACCAGTACGAACAACATGATCGGGCCCCACACGAACCCGTTGACGGTGTCGTTGAACTCCAGTAGTGCGTCCATCGGGACGGCTTCCTCCCTGTCCCGGCTGTCCCGGGGGTCCCGGTGCCGGTGGCATGACGAATAGAACGAGTCGAAACGCCGTCCCGGTCGGGATCGGCACCCCGGTTCGCGCGTGGTGCGCGGCGGGTGAGGTGCTCTCCGGTGCTGCCCGATTGGGGCGACACCGGGATGAACGAGGCCACAATGCCACGCGCGCGGGCGGGAGGAGGGGCCGTGACCTGGGGGGTCTACGTCACATGCGAGGAGCGGTCGTCCTGGCGCTGTGATCGGTCGTTCATCCGACCGAGTCCTGCCCGAGACCCGGATACTCCGACCGACTCCGCCCGGCCCTGCTGTCCGCCTCGGTCGTCATCCCGCTGGCCGGGCACAAGGGCGGAACTGGCGTGGACATGACGGCGGCCCCGGTGGGGGGGACCGGGGCCGCTGGGTCTCCTCCAGCCGGGGGGAGGCGTCGGAGGCCACTGTCAGATTACGTGCGCCCGCCTCGTGATGGGTTCGTGAAGACGTCTGGGGGAGTAGAGGATTGGTAAAGGATCGGTAAGGTTCTGCGCTCAGGTGTGAGCGGCGTTGGCCAGACGGATGGCGTGAGCGGTGCCGGCGACGGCCCAGTGGGGCAGCGACGCGGCCCTGAGCTTGGTTCGAAGGGCGCGTGCGTCGAGCTCGGGGAACAGCGCCTGCGCGGTGCGCCGCGAGTGGAAGGCCGTCGCGAGCAGGGAGACGAGCAATCGGGTCTCGAGATCGGCGTCGTCGGGCGCGTGCGCCTGACCGTTCGGCTCCTCTCGGTGGGACGCACCGGGGTGGGCGATCGGTTGAGGGCCGAGAACGGCGT
>DAMDJY010000053.1:401-5965 GCA_032100225.1 Mobilicoccus sp. | reverse complement strand
CGACGACCTGACGCTGCGCCTCGGGGTCGGCGATGGGGTAGCGGGTGCGGGGCAGCATGCCGAGGACGACGTCGTCCTGACGCCCGAGAACACCTACGTCGACGAGGTGCTCGCGCTCGGCACGGGTGAGGGAACGCGCGGAATCGAAGGCCCAGCGCCACGCGGGGCGCTGGCGGTGGAGCGCGGCGACGGAGGCGAGCAGGTCGTCCAGCACCGGGTGCCCGGTGGGAGAGGGGTCGATAACGGTGACGACCCGAGCAGGCGAGTCGAGCCTGCCGCGCAGGCCGAGGTCGGCGAGCGCGGCTCCCGCGACGAGCGTCGGGAGGTCGCGCAATGCGTGGCGGCCCTCGTCGGTGGAGGCGAGCAGCAGCATCTCGTCGATCAGGCTCAGCCTCATGTGCCCACCGTCGCAGACCAGATGGTGATGGCACGAGCGGGGGTCCAGGCGCGGAATCCACCCACCGTGCCGCTGCGTTCGACGGCGATGCGCGTCAGGTCTCCGCCGTGCTGTCGGTGCGCCTCGATGAGGACGGCCTCGGTCTCCAGGGTGACCGCGTTGGCGACGAATCGACCGCCGGGGCGCAGAGCAGACAGGCAGGCCTCGACGACGCCCTCACGGGTGAGTCCGCCGCCGACGAACACGGCGTCGGGGGTGGGCAGGCCGGCCAGTGCGTCGGGGGCGCGACCGTCGACGATCTGCAGTGACGGCACACCGAGGGCGCGGGCGTTGGCGGCGATGCGCTGGACGCGCTCGGGGTGGGATTCGACGGTGAGGGCGCGGCAGGTGGGGTGCGCGCGCATCCATTCGATGGCGATGCTGCCCGACCCGCCGCCGACGTCCCAGAGCAGCTCGCCCGGCCGCGGCGCGAGGAAGGCCAGGGTGACGGCCCGCACTTCACGCTTGGTGATCTGGCCGTCGTGGTCGTAGGCGTCGTCGGGGAGCCCCGGGGTGACGGGCAGGGCCACTGGCGACGTCTCGGACAGGGTGGCCCGCGGCGCGGGTTCGACGGCGTCGTCGCCGGTAGTGGCGTCGTCGCGGGGCAGATCGGGGGACGGCATGCGAGACAGCCTAGGACTCGGCGGGAGGTCGGGGCGCCTCCCTCCGGTTCAGCGGGCCGGAGCGATGCCGAGGGAGGCTGGTGCCAGCGGAGTGACGGCCGGGTTGAACTGCGGCAGGAGGCGCATGCGCTGCACGGGCACCCATCCGTCGATGCGGGGACGCAGTCGGGCGATCGGGCGTTCCACGATAGTCATGGAGAGCTGAGCGAGCACGATCGTGACGGCGAAGGCGACGGCGGCCGTGCCGAGGCGCCCCACGCGCTGGTCGAGAACCGGCTCGAGGCCGAAGATCACCGGAAAATGCCACAGGTAGAAGGCGTAGGAGATGCGGCCGACGTAGGCCATGGGGCGGGTGGCGAGGAGCCTGCTGAGCGGGTGCTGGGGCAGGAGGACGGTGGCTCCGACGATGAGCGTGGCCGCGATGGCGACGAGAGTGAGGCCACCGGTGTAGGCCCACCGCGGGTCGTCCTGGATGCGGGGCGAGAACCAGCATGCGGCGGCCAGCCCCACCCAGGCGACGGGGGCGCCGATCGCCCACACACGCCGCATCCCGGCGTGGGCGTGAGCGGCGCCGATGTGCAGGGCCAGGGCGAGCACGGCGCCCGCGACGAACCCGTCGACGCGGGTGTCGGTCGAGTGGTACCAGTCGGTGTGACCAGGGATGAAGCCCAGGCCGACGACGGCGCGCCACACGCCGAGGACGGCGATGGCGGCGACCCCGATCTGCAGCAGCCGTCGGGTGGTCGCGTAACGCAGTCCCAGGACGAGAAGCAGGGGCCAGAACACGTAGAACTGGGCCTCGACCGACAGCGACCACAGGTGCCCGTCCCAAGCGGTGTTGCCACCCAACGCGTCGAAGACGTAGTTGAAAACCCCCAGGAGAACGGCCACGGCGTTGACGCTCACCTGGTACAACACGTCGGGTTTGAGGACGAGCCCGACGAGGATGCCACCGAGCAGATAGGCGCTGACGGCGGGAACGAGCCGGAAGGCGCGGCGCGACCAGAAGCCGATGAGGTCGAGGTGTCCCGTCTTGGTCACTTCTCCGAGCATCAGAGAGGTGATGAGAAACCCGGAGAGGACGAAGAACAGGTCGACGCCGATGAATCCGCCGGGCAGGAGGTCGGCATGGACGAGGAGGACGACCGTGACGGCGACCGTGCGGATCCCGTCCAGGCCCGCTACACGGGTCGGACTGCTCCACTCGGTTGTGGCGTTGCCGGCCCTGGTGCCCCGATGTCCCCTGCGCGCATGGCGTTTCCCCTCGTACTACCCCCGGGGACGGATCCATCCGCCCCAACTGAGCGCACGCTACTCCCGGTCGGACGTCCGTCCTAGGGTTTCGTCCGGCGATCCCGACACGTGGGAACGACCCACGACGGTGCCGGCTCGGTCGATGCAGATGACGTCGATACGCACCGGCGCGTCTTTGAGGACGGCGGTCGCTTCACGAGCAGCGGCGGTCGCAACGGCATCTCCCAGCGCGACCCCGGCTGCGCGGGAGAGGGTCAACGCCTCGAGTCCGGTGTTGGCGGCGCGAATCGCCGAAGCCAGTGCCTCGTCGCCCCCGGCCTCGCTCGCGAGGATGGCGAGGTGGTCCAGATCGACGGTGGAACGCCCCGAATGCAGATCGAGGTGCCCGGCCGCGAGCTTGGAGAGCTTGGCGAACCCACCGCAGATCGTCAGGCGGTCGACGGGGTGGCGGCGCAGGTGCTTGAGCACGGCGCCGACGAAATCGCCCATGTCGAGCAGGCTCGTCTCGGGGAGGTCGTATTCGGCGACCACGACCTTCTCCGACGTGGACCCCGTGCACCCGGCGACATGGGTGTGCCCGAGCGCTCGCGCCACGTCGATGCCGCGGTGGATCGAATCGATCCACGCCGCACACGAATAGGGGACGACGACGCCCGTGGTGCCGAGGATCGACAGCCCGCCGAGGATGCCCAGACGGGGGTTCCATGTCTGCTGCGCGATCTCCTCACCCTTGACCACGCCCACCGTCACCTCGATGTCGGGCGGGGTGGCGTTGCTCTGCGCGCCTGCACCCTCCGCGACGGTCGTCACATGCTCGGTGATGAGGCGCCGGGGGACGGGGTTGATCGCCGGTTCGCCGACGGGCAGAGGGAGGCCGGGCAGGGTGACCGTGCCGACGCCCGAACCCGCCACGAACGTGATTCCGGACCCGGGTGCTCCTGCACGCACCGTCGCCTCGACGACGGCGAGATGCGTGACATCGGGGTCGTCGCCCGCGTCCTTGGTGATCGCGGCCGTGGCCCAGGCTCCGCGCTCATCGGTGCCGGTGGCCTCGCGGGTCAGCGCGAACGCGGGCGTGTGGCCCTTGGGTAGGGTGATGGTGACCGGGTCGGTGAACTCTCCGGTGAACAGTGCCTGGGTGGCCGAAGCGGCTGCGGCCGTCGCGCAGGCACCCGTCGTCCAGCCCGGTCGAAGGCCGGTGTGGTCCAGTTGGGCCTGCCTCCCGCCCTCGGGATGGTCGGCGTGCGCATGCGTCTCGGTCACGCCGTTCATGCTGCCACCCCGCACCGACAACCCTTCCCCGGCCCGGGCACAACCGGGTGAACCGGGCGGATACCCCTGGTCGAGCACAGGCCGCTGCAGGCACGAACCGACGACGATGCTTCGCGCAATCCGCCTCCTCGCCACCGACACGTCCACATCGGGCCTGGCGGCCCCCGGGGTGGGCCCTGGCACACTGGACATATGGCACCCACGCGCATCCTCCTGCTCGGCGGCACGGCCGAGGGGAGGGCCCTGGCAACGGAACTCGCGCAGCAACCGGGTGTCGAGGTCACGACCTCCCTGGCCGGCCGGGTCTCCGAGCCGATGTCCCTGCCCGGTGACGTCCGCGTGGGCGGGTTCGGCGGCGTCAACGGCCTCATGGCCCACCTTTACGCCGAGAGAATCGACCTGATCATCGACGCGACCCACCCGTTCGCGGCCGAGATGACGCACAACGCGGCCAAGGCGGCGCAGATCGTCGGGATGCCGCTGATCCGGGTGGATCGCCCGGCCTGGAAGCCCCGTCAGGGAGACGTGTGGCACGAGGTCGACACCGTCGCCGACGCCGCCGCGCTCGCTGACCGGGTGGGGACGCGACTGTTCGTCACCACCGGACGTCAGGAGGCGAGCGCGTTCGCCGGTGTGCAGGCCTGGTGCCTGCTGCGCAGCGTGGATGCGCCTGAACCGCCGCTGCCCGCCCGCCACGAGATCCTGCTGGACAAGGGGCCGTTCGTCGTCCCCGAGGAGATCGAGCTGATGACGAGCCGCGGCATCGACTGCCTCGTCACCAAGAACAGCGGCGGGGGAGCCACGGTGGCCAAGATGTGGGCCGCCCGCGAGCTCGGCCTGCCCGTCGTCGTCGTGCGCCGACCACCGCTGCCGACCGGCGTCACGTGCGTGCCCGATCCCGAGGCCGCGCTGGACTGGGTGCTCGCGCACAGTCACTGACTCACGCGTGCCGCTGGTCTCTCGCTCCAGTCCGTGCACGCAGCTCCAGGTGCTCACCGAGGCGGGCCCGGCGCGGTTCCGGTGGAGCACACCGAACGCTGCGCCCCTGGTGACGGGGTTTTCCGGTCCCCGGATGAAGGGGTGTCGGTGGCTCAGGGCAGGATTGGCCCGAACACAGCCGGATGGGTGCAGGAGGAGCGATGGAACAGGACCGCCGACTCGTCGGGGTCGGGTTAGGCCCCGGCGACCCCGAGCTGCTCACCTGCAAGGCCGTGCGCCTGCTGAACGAGGCCGATGTCGTTCTGGTGGCCTCACAGCCGGGCATTGAGCCGGGCCGCGCCGAACTGACCGTGCTGGCACACCTCGCCGACGCCCCTCGTCTGCGCCGCGTGGAGCCGGGTCTCACGGATTCCGGTGTGCCGCAGGAGTGCTGGGAATGTGTTGCCGCTGCCGCGCTCGAGGCGTTCGAGCAAGGCGCGCGAGTCGTCGCGTTCGCCACGCTGGGCGATCCGAGCGTGTACTCGATCTTCGGCTTCGCTGCCCAGGCGGTGCGCGAGGCCGATGCCCAGGTCGGTGTCGAGGTCGTGCCAGGCATCACGGCGATGCAGGCGCTCGCAGCGGCGAGTGCCACACCGCTGGTCGAAGGCACCGAGTCGCTGACGCTGGTGCCCGCCACCGCGGGCCTGGCCACGTTCACCGATGCCCTCGAGCACTCCGACACCGTCGTCGCGTACAAGGGCGGGCGATACCTGGCCGCGATGCGGGGCGAACTCAGCCTGCGTGGTCGCCTGGAGGGTGCTGTGCTCGGCGAGGACGTCAGCCTGGACGGCGAGAGGATCACCCTGCTCAGCGACCTGCCTGTCGGGCGCCGCACCGATCTGCCGAGCACCGTCATCGTGCCCGCCGCCCGAGGCCCGCGGTGACAGGCGAGGCATCACCAGGGCTGATCCCTGTCTACGGGTACATCGGCGATGCGGCTCCACCATCCGCGGCGATGATGGACGCGATCCGAAACGCTCACCTCGTCGTCGGTGGACGAC
>DAMDJY010000053.1:0-391 GCA_032100225.1 Mobilicoccus sp. | reverse complement strand
CGTTCGACGTGCCGGCCGAGCGACGCGTCGTCCTCGGTCCGCTCGATCCGGCCATCGACGCGTTGCAACGTCGTGAGCCGGGCACGCGCGCGGTGGTCGTCGCGAGTGGGGACCCCGGCTTCTTCGGCATCGTGCGGCGCCTCAAGGGAGCTGGCCTCGATCTCGTCGTCGAGCCGTGCCCCTCGGCGTGCGCGCTGGCGTTCGGGCGGGCGGGCGTGCCGTGGGAGGACGGGCAGGTCGTCTCGGCGCACGGGCGTGATCTGCGCCGTGCCGTCAATGTCATTCGTGCCCATCCCCTCGTCGCGGTGATGACCGATGTCGGCACCGGTCTGCGCGAGATCGCTGCTGCGCTCGGTCCGTGGCCCCGCGCCCTCGTGCTCGTCGAACATCT
>DAMDJY010000052.1:0-21384 GCA_032100225.1 Mobilicoccus sp. | reverse complement strand
CACCCGAGGCCGCGGAGCTGGCGGACTCCCGCGCAGCAGCGGCCCAGGTGCCACCCCAGCCGGTCGGACGGCCCGGCCTGGCGACGACGATCGGGATCGTCGCCACCGACGCGACTCTCACCAAGGCGCAGTGCGCGAAGCTCGCCGGGGTCGGTCACGACGGCATCGGCATCGCTGTGCGGCCTGCGCACACGATGCTCGACGGGGACACCTTGTTCGGATTGTCGACCGCCCGCCGCGACGCGCCCGGCCTGGAGTCGTTCCACGAGATCCTCACCCGTGCATCGCTCGTCGTCGCCCGCGCTGTGGCCCGCGCGGTTCTCGCCGCCGAAACCACGGAGACTCCCGCGGGAATATGGAGGGGGTACTCGGACGCTTTCCCGAGTGCGTTCACTGCGCCCGACGAGGTCTGAGGGGCAGTCCGACTCACCTGTCAGTTAGTCCCGACCCCGCGGAGGCCCACGTCATGATCGCCCTGATCTGTGCCCATCTCGCGGTGGCTCTTCTCGCCCCGTGGATCGTGCGCAGAATGGGGGCACGGGCATTCTGGATCCTCGCGGTACCGCCCGCGGTCACGGCGATCTGGGCGTTGGCGTCGGCGACTCGCATCATCGGGGGAGCGCCGCTGATCGAGGTCGTCCCGTGGGTGCCGTCGATCCACCTCGAGTTGGCCTTCCGTATGGACGCGCTGTCGTGGATCCTCACGCTCGTCGTCTCGATCATCGGCTTTCTCGTCCTGCTCTACTGCTCGGGGTACTTCACCGATGACGAGCCCGGCCTCGGCCGGTTCGGGGCGTGTCTGCTCGCGTTCGCCGGGGCGATGCTCGGGCTCGTGACCAGCGATGATGTGCTGGTCCTGTTCATTTTCTGGGAGTTCACGACAATCCTGTCCTACCTGCTCATCGGGCACCGGCCCGAGAGTCGGGCCAGCCGGTCGGCTGCGATGGAGGCGCTCGTCGTCACGACCTTCGGCGGCCTGGCGATGCTCGTGGGCCTCGTCATGCTGGGGGAGTCCACCGGCTCCTACCGCCTGTCGGTCATCCTCGAGCACGGCGCCTCCGGTCCGCTGACCTCGGCGGCCGTGGTGCTCCTCCTCTCGGGAGCCGTCAGCAAGTCGGCCCTGGTGCCCTTCCACTTCTGGCTGCCCGGCGCCATGGCCGCGCCCACACCCGTCAGCGCCTATCTCCACGCTGCGGCCATGGTGAAGGCTGGCGTGTATCTCGTGGCGCGGCTCGCTCCGGCCTACGCCGACCTGCCGGTCTGGCGCCCGATCGTGTTCGTCCTCGGCGGCGCCACGATGATCGTCGGTGCCCTGGCAGCGCTCAAGCAGACCGACATCAAGCTCCTGCTCGCCTACGGCACGGTGAGCCAGCTCGGTTTTCTCGTCATCCTCAACGGCGCCGGAACGCCCAAGGCTGCGCTCGCCGGTCTGGCTGTCCTCCTGGCGCACGCGCTGTTCAAGTCGTCGCTGTTCCTCGTCGTCGGCGCCATCGATCACGCCACCGGAACACGCGACCTGCGCAAGCTGACCGGTCTACGCACACGACTTCCGATGCTCTTCTGGGCCGCTGTCATCTCTGCCGGTTCCATGGCCGGCCTGCCGCCGATGGTGGGGTTCGTCGGCAAGGAGGTCGCCTATTCCGCGTTCACAGCCAGCCTTGAGAAGGCACTGACCAGCGAGTTCGCGATCCTCGGCGACAGTGAGGCTGCGGTCGACCTCGCCGTGCTGGTCGTGCTCGTCGGCGGCTCGGTCCTCACCCTCATGTACAGCGTGAGGTTCATTCGCGGCGCCTTCTCGACCAAACCAGGCGTCGAACCGCGGGAGCTGCACACCCTGCCTCGGGCCGTCGTGATCGTGCCCGCGGTGCTGGCTGTTCTCACCCTCGTGGCCGGCCCGGTGTCCTCCCTGTTAGAGCAGCCGCTGCTCGCCCACGCCGCCTTGCTGGGGGAGCCGCCCGCCTCGGCGCACCTCGGGCTCTGGCACGGCATCAACGTCGCGCTGTTCCTCTCGACCATGACCTGGGCACTCGGCTTCGGACTCGACGCGCTGGTCCACGAGAAGCACGGGGTGCCCCAGGACGCCCGTGTCCAGCGCACCGGCGCCGGTCAGGCCGCCTATCGCCGCGTCATGCGGACCTTGGATCGCGTCTCGCTCGAGGTGACCGGTGCGCTCCAGCGCGGCTCGCTCCCGCTGTCCCTCGGACTCATCGTCACGGTCTACGTGGCCGTCGGTGGGTGGGCCACGATCGTCGGCGGCTTCGACTGGGCCGGGGCCGACATGGTCGTCGCCGCCTCGGTGGGGCAGTTCGTCGGGGCCGCAGCGGTGGCCTTCGCAGCCGTGGCCGCCGTCCGCTCCCGGCGACGTCTGCGCGCCGTGCTCCTCGTGGGGGCGACCGGTTACGGCTGTGCCTACCTCTTCCTTCTCCACGGAGCGCCCGACCTGGCGCTGACCCAGGTGCTCGTCGAGACACTGTCGATCATCGTGTTCGTGCTGGTCCTGCGACGGTTGCCCGGCCGGTTCGACGACGAGCCGTGGAACATGGGGCGCCGCCTGCGGATCCTGCTGGGCATCGGTGTCGGCACCCTGGCTGCAGCGATGACGTACATCATGCCCGCGGCACGCACGGCCCCTCCGGCGTCGGCCGAGATGGCGGAGGTCGCCTACGAGTTCGGCGGTGGCCGCAACATTGTCAACGTCATCCTCGTCGACATGCGCGCCTGGGACACGATGGGCGAGTTGTCGGTCGTCCTCGCAGCGGCGACCGGCATCGCGAGCCTCGTGTTCCTGCGCGAGACCAACGTCGAAGGTGCGCGACGCAAGTTGAGCGAGGTCCTCGCCCGTCGTGCCCGTGTCACCAACGCCGAGGTCGGCAGCCGGTGGCTGGCCGAGAGCGGCCTGATGCCCGAGCGCCGGGCCGTCGTGCTCGAGGTCGTGACCCGACTGATCTTTCACATCGTGGTGTTGTGGTCGGTGTTTTTGCTGCTGTCGGGGCACAATGCCCCGGGTGGCGGGTTCGCTGCCGGACTCGTCGCGGGTCTGGCCCTCTGCCTGCGGTACCTTGCCGGTGGCCGTGACGAGGTGCGGGCCGCGCTGCCGGTCATGCCCGCCGTCCTCCTCGGACTCGGGCTGTTCCTCTCGGCCGGTAACGCACTCGCCTCCATGCTCGTCGGCGGTGACGCTCTGCAGACCTGGCATACGTACCTGCGCATCCCGCTGCTCGGCGAGCTTCACCTGGTGAGTTCGGTGATCTTCGATGTCGGCGTCTACCTCGTCGTCATCGGGCTGGTCCTCGCCATCCTGCAGAGCCTCGGCGGCGCTCTCGATGCGCAGATCGAGGCCGCGCCCGGGCGCACGCGCGACGACTCCCCGGCACACTCCGACCACGCCCTCGGTGAGCGGCCGGACGGCGAGCACGTCGCCGACGAACACCTCCTCGCCCGATCACCGGCCCTCGGGGACGCGCCGGGAGTAGGCGGGCCACGCAGCTCGCACACCGACCAGATCGATCCACCGGCGGCGCAGGGGAGGAACCGATGACCACCAATCTCACTCTCGCCCTGTTGGTCGGAGTGCTCATGGGATGCGGCATCACGCTGCTCATGGCACGAGGGATCGTCCGGGCCTTCCTCGGGGTGATGCTCGTGGGCAACGGCATCAACCTCATGTTCGTGGCGGCGGCGGGCCCGTCGATGACGGCACCCTTCGTCGGCAAGGTTCCCGCCGATCAGATGAGCGACCCTCTGCCGCAGGCGATGACGTTGACTGCCATCGTCATCACCCTCGCCCTCACCGGGTTCGTCCTGGCGCTGGCCCACCGCTCCTGGCAGGTGCGCAGCAGCGACGCGATCACCGACGACGCCGAGGACGCGCGTATCCACGCGAAGGCCGTGGCCGACGACATCTCACACAGCGACTTCAGCGGCGACGAGCCGGCCGAAGACGAGACCGACGACCCAGGCGGGCTGCTGCGAGACGAGTCCGACGTGCGAGAGGCGGAACGTCGATGAATCTCGCCTCGATCCTCGTTCCCCTGCCAGTAGTGCTTCCGCTGGTGGCGGCGGGCCTGACGCTGGTGGTCACCCGCAACCCCGTCATGCAGCGCATCATCACGATCACGGCGCTCGGCATCATGTTCGTCGCGTCGGTGTGGCTGCTGGTCCTGGCCGATACCGCAGGACCACAGGTCGTTCACGTGGGCGGGTGGCCTGCTCCGATGGGAGTCGTGCTGGTCGTCGACCGTCTTGCCGCCATCATGCTGGCAGTCTCGATCGTCGTCACCGGCGGCGTCATGCTCTTCGCCATCGGGCAGGGGCGCACCGGCGGCGACGAGTCCGACGGCGATTCACCGCTGCCCATCTTTCACCCCACGATGATGGTGCTGATCTCCGGTGTGGCGACGACGTTCATCAGCGGCGACCTCTTCCACATCTACGTGGGCTTCGAGATGTTGCTCGTGTCGAGCTTCGTGCTGCTCACCCTCGGCGGGTCGGCGGACCGGGTGGGCGCCGGCGTCAACTACGTGTTCGTCAGCCTGTTGAGTTCGTTGCTCTTCCTCTCGGCCATTGCGCTGATCTACGCCGCCACGGGCACCGTCACCCTCGCGCAGCTCGCCGGGCGCCTCGACGATCTTGCTCCCGGCACCGCGCAGACGCTGCAGGTCCTGCTGCTCGTCGGCTTCGCCGTCAAGGCCGCCGTGTTCCCGATGTCGGGCTGGCTGCCGGACTCCTACCCGACAGCTCCGGCCTCGGTGACGGCCGTGTTCGCGGGGTTGCTCACCAAGGTCGGCGTGTACGCGATCATCCGCACGCAGACGTTGCTCTTTCCGAACGGCGACATCAACCCGCTGCTCATGTGGGCGGCTCTGCTGACCATGCTCGTCGGCATCCTCGGTGCCATCGCGCAGAGCGACATCAAACGACTGCTGTCGTTCACGCTCGTCAGCCATATCGGCTACCTGATCTTCGGCATCGCCGTGGCCAATCAGGCGGCGCTGTCGGGCGCGATCTTCTACGTCGTGCACCACATCCTCGTGCAGACGACGCTGTTCCTGGTGGTGGGGCTGGTCGAATGGCGCAGCGGCACAACGGCGTTGGATGAGCTCGGCGGGCTGGCCAAGACCGCCCCCGCTATCGCGATCCTGTTCTTCCTCCCCGCGATCAATCTGGCGGGCATTCCGCCGTTTTCCGGATTTCTCGGCAAGGTCGGCATCTTTCAGGGTGCAGTCCAGCACGGCGGGTGGTTGGCATACCTGCTCGTCGGCGCCACTGCGCTGACCAGCCTGCTGACTCTGTACGCCGTGGCGCGTTTGTGGGCGCGGGCCTTCTGGCAGCGGCCGATCACGGAGCTACCGAGCCCGAAGGAGAGCGCCGAGCGGGCCAAGGTCGCCGACCCCGATAACCCGGTGCGGATGCTCGTCATGGGCACCACCGGAAGCGACGCCGCGACCGGGCCGATGCAGCTCGACGTCGAGCGCATCATCCATCTGCAGAAGGTGGCCGACCGGCCGATCCCCAAGGGCATCATGGCGCCCACGCTGCTCATGGTTGTCGCGAGCGTGGGGCTGACGTTCATCGCCGGTCCACTGTTCAGCGTCACCGACCGGGCGGCCGCCGACCTCATCGAGCGCACGCCTTACCTGTCGTCCGTGACGCTGGGAGGTCGTCCGTGAGCACCGTCGCCAAAGCCGACCGGCCGCTGCGGGACCGTCTCGAGCCGCGCGTCGTCATCCTGTTGACCGTCGTCTGGGTGCTGTTCTGGGGCACGTTCTCCCCGATGTCGTTCGCGGGCGGGTTGCTGCTGTCGGTGCTCGTGCTGGCGATGTTTCCCCTGCCTCCGCTGCTGTTGGGGATCACTCCCCGGCCGTGGTCGTTGCTGGTGCTCGTGGCGCGGTTCTTCGCCGACATGGTTGTGGCCAGCATCCAGGTGGCCTACCAGGCGGCTGCGCCGTGGTTCCACCCGCACGGCTACCTCGTCGACGTGGCCTTGCGCACCGACGACGACCTCTTCGCGATGATCACCGCAGAGATGGTCGCTCTCGTGCCCGGCACCGTCGTCGTCGACGTACTGCCTGCGGAGCGGCGAATCCTCCTGCACATCTTCGATGCGACCGAAGACGACCTGCCCCGCATCGCCGAGGGCGTGCGGGCCCAGGAGGAGCGAGTGCTGCGAGCCCTCGCCAAGGACGCCGACCGGATCCTCGCGAAGGAGCAGTGATGCAGACCTCGATGGTGTTCGTCGGCACTGTGGTGTTGGTGGTGGCCGTGGTGCTCTGCCTGGTGCGGCTCGTGCGGGGCCCGAGTGCGGTCGACCGCGCCGTGGCCAATGAAGTCCTCGTCTCGACCGTCATCTGCGCCATCGGTATCGAGGCGGCCGTCAACCGGCACGCCACGACCCTGCCGATCCTCGTGTCGCTCTCGCTGCTGGGCTTTCTCGCCTCGGTGGCCGTGGCGCGATTCGTCGCGCGCGACCACGACGGGGTGCAGTTGGGTGGCGACGTGGGCTGGGTGCCCGAATCCGGACCGGGGGAGCGGCGATGAGCGCGTTGTTCGACGCTGCGACGGCCGATCGGATCGGCGACGTCTGCGACTGGGTGGGTCTCGGCACGCTCCTGTTCGGCGCCGTGTTGTGCCTCGCGTCGGCGATCGGCCTCGTGCGCCTCGACGAGCTGTACGCCCGGATGCACGCTGCGACCAAGCCGCAGGTCCTCGGTGTGCTGCTCGTGCTCGTCGGCGTCGGGCTGCGGTTGCGCGACCCGTCGGTGATCGGACTGCTGGTGCTCGTCGGCCTGTTCCAGTTGCTCACCATCCCCGCCTCGGCGCAGATGCTCGCCCGAGCCCATCTGCGCACCCGGCCTCCGGGCTACGACGACGCCCCCCGTCGAGTCGCCGACATCACCGACGCCACCGACCGCCAGTACTGAGTCGTCGTAGACCGACGCATTCGACTGCCTGGTGAAGCGTTCCGGAGCCGGCCCGGCGCGGCGTCTGCCTGATGAGATTCGTGTTTCACAACGTGGGACGCGATGCTAGCGTCGGGCGCAAAACACGCACGTACGTCGACGAGGAGCAGCGATGACCGACCCTTCGACCTGGGCCTTCGAGACCCGACAGATCCACGCGGGCCAGACCCCCGATTCCCAGACCGGTGCACGCGCGCTGCCCATCTACCAGACGACGAGTTACGTGTTCGGCGACGCGCAGACGGCGGCCGACCGGTTCGCGCTCTCCGACCTCGGCCCGATCTACACCCGCCTGGGCAACCCGACCAACGAGGTCGTCGAGGCACGTCTGGCCAGCCTCGAAGGGGGAGTGGGTGCGCTGCTCGTGTCCTCGGGCATGGCTGCCACGACGTATGCGATCCTCAACGTCGCCGGCGCAGGTGACCACGTCGTCGCGGGTGCTGCGCTCTACGGCGGCACGTACAACCTGCTCAAGTACACCCTCGCCCGGCTCGGCATCGAGACCACGTTCGTCGTCGACCAGGGCGACGTGCAGGCCTGGCGTGACGCGGTGCGCCCCAACACCAAGCTCTTCATTGGGGAGACCATCTCGAACCCCGACCAGCAGGTGCTCGACATCGAGGCCGTCGCCGGTGTCGCGCACGACGCAGGGGTGCCGCTCATGGTCGACAACACCGTGGCCACGCCCTACCTGATCCGCCCGATCGAGCACGGCGCCGACGTCGTCATCCACTCGGCCACCAAGTACCTCGGCGGGCACGGCACGTCGATCGTCGGTGCGCTCGTCGATGCGGGCACCTTCGACTACGGCGCCGACCCCGAGAAGTTTCCGTCGTTCAACGAGCCCTCGGAGAGCTACCACGGGCTCGTGTACGCCCGTGACCTCGGCAAGGATTCGGCGTTCGGCGCCAATATGAGCTTCATCCTCAAGGCGCGCGTCGACCTGCTGCGCGACACCGGTGCTGCGGCTGCACCGATCAACGCGTTCCTGCTGGCTCAGGGCATCGAGACGCTGTCGCTGCGCATGGAGCGCCACGTCGAGAACACCCGCAAGGTCGTCGATTACCTCGCGAAGCACCCGCAGGTCGAGTCGGTCAACTACGCCTCGCTGGAGGGCAACCGCGACCACGAGCGCGCGGCCAAGTACTGCCCCAAGGGATCCGGTGCGGTGTTCAGCTTCGAGATCGCCGGCGGCATCGAGGCCGGTCGCAAGTTCGTCGACGGCCTCGAACTGCACAGCCACGTCGCCAACATCGGTGACGTGCGCAGCCTCGTCATCCACCCCGCCTCGACGACCCACAGCCAGGGCACCCACGAGGACCGTCTCGGCGCCGGTGTCACGCCCGGACTCATCCGCCTGTCCGTCGGCCTGGAGAACATCGACGACATCCTCGCCGACCTCGACAAGGGCTTCGCCGCAGCCAAGTCCTGACAGCCGCTGCTCTGACTGCCGCAGCGTGATTGCTGCACTCTGACGGTCGCCGCCTCACGAGGCTCGATGACCGTTGCACAGGGGCGCGGGGATTCGTTCCCCGCGTCCCTGCGCGCTGCTCCCTCCCACCCCTCGCCCTGCAGGAGATGACCGATGACCACCGACCTGGATTCCGCCGCCGCGCGTGAGGACCGTTCTGCCGCCATCGCGGTGACCGCGTTTCCGCTGTTCATCCTGGCCGGCACCGTGGTCGCGTTCTTCTTTCCCGCGCCGTTTCTGCCGTTCGGGCGGTACATCACGGTCTTCCTGATGATCATCATGTTCGGGATGGGGCTGACCCTGACGATCCCGGACTTCAAGGTCATCGCGAAACGGCCGTTGCCGGTGCTCCTCGGTGTGCTGGCGCAGTTCGTCATCATGCCGCTCGCGGCGGTCGGCGTGGCCACCCTGCTGGGCCTCGACCCGGCACTAGCGGTCGGGCTGCTGATGCTGGGTTCGGTACCGGGCGGGACCTCGTCGAACGTCATCGCTTACCTGGCACGCGGTGATGTCGCCTTGTCGGTGGCGATGACGTCGGTGTCGACGCTGGTCTCGCCGATCATGACGCCGCTGCTGATGCTCATGCTCGCGGGCGCCCGGACGGACGTGAACGCGGTCGGCATGGCGATCACCCTCGCGCAGACGGTGTTGCTGCCCGTCATCGGTGGCCTCGTGATCCGGTACTTCTTCGACCGAGCCGTCACCGCGATCGCGCCGATCCTGCCGTGGGTGTCGATCTTCGGCATCGGCGGTGTGGTCTTTCCGACGGTGGCCGCGAACGTCGGGCGCCTGGCGCAGGTGGGTCTGCTCGTGTTCGGAGCCGTGTTGTTGCACAACGTCGCCGGGTACGTCCTCGGCTACACGACGGGGCGCATCTTCCGGATGCCAGAGGCGCAGAGCCGCACGATGGGCATCGAGGTCGGCACCCAGTCCGCGGGTCTGGCATCGGGCATGTCGGCGAAGTTCTTCTCACCCGAAGCCGCCCTGCCCGGCGCTGTCGCCGCGGTGCTGCACAACATCACGGGCGCGATCTACGCCGCCATCGTCCGCCGCTTCCCGACCGAGCGACACTGACAACACCCGAGGAACGCCGGCGCGAACACGCGATTCCCCAGGGCTGGGACGCCTAACTCAGGAGCACTACCGCGGCCAGGCGCCCGGGCCGTCTTCGTCGGCAAAGATCAGCCAGGTGCGGGTGGAGCGGACGCCGGGGACGTTCTGGATCTCTTCGAGCACGACTTCACGCAGGGTGGTGTTGTCGGGGGCGCGGACGAGGACGAGGACGTCGAAGTCGGCAGCCATGAGGGAGAACTGCTCGACGAAGCGGATGCTGCGCAGCCCCGCCGCGATCTCGCGCCACGCGTCCTGGGAGATCGACAGGGCGACGTAAGCGCTGGTGCGCAGACCGGCGCGTTCAGGATCGACCGTGGCCGAGAAGCCGGTGAGGACACCAGCCTTCTGGAGGCGCTCCAACCGGGCATACGCGGTGGCGCGGCTGATGTGCAGCTCCTCCGCCAGAGCACGCATCGACATGCGCGCATCGGCGACCAGAGCTGTGACCATGCGTCGGTCGATGTCGTCCAGGGGTGGGGTCTGATCGGACGAAGGCGCCATCTGAGTTCCTCCTCGTAGCAGTTCGTCTGCCATTCTCCCCGATGCTTGAGCCGGGAGTACAGAGTCCCCCACGATCGGACGGACACCCAGCGCGTCGACATCGCTGTCGACCAGCATCCCAGGAGGCCGGATGGCTCCCACACGCAAGGCCGCGAACGCACGTGCCGCGAAAGCGGCGGCACAGGCAGCACCCGAGGTCGAGGCGCCGTTCCAGCGCGGGCTCATTCCCGCGCCGACGCCCGTCTCATTCCTCGACGAGCACGGCAGGCGGGTCGAGCCGGTCACCGACGACTACGTCGCCCCGTCGGACGACGACGTCCTCGAGTGCTACCGCCGCATGCTCCTCGGCCGCCGATTCGACACGCAGGCAAGCGCGCTCACCCGCCAGGGCCGGCTCGCCGTCTACCCGAGTTCCCGCGGGCAGGAGGCCTGCCAGGTGGGGTCGGTCATGTGCATCGGCGAGAACGACTGGTTCTTCCCGACCTACCGCGACTCGGTGGCACTCGTCTCCCGGGGCATCGACCCCGTCGAGGTGCTCACCCTGCTGCGCGGCGACTCCCACTGCGGGTACGACCCGGCAGCCACCCGAACGGCGGCTCAGTGCACGCCGCTCGCGACGCAGCTCCTGCACGCCGCAGGCGTCGCGTACGGCGAGAAGCGGCAGGGACGCGACTCCGTGGCGCTCGCGTTCATCGGCGACGGCGCCACCAGCGAGGGCGACTTTCACGAGGCGCTGAACTTCGCGGCCGTGTTCAAGGCGCCCGTGGTGTTCGTCGTGCAGAACAACGGCTGGGCCATCTCGGTGCCGCTCGAAAAGCAGACCGCTGCACCGAGCCTGGCGTACAAGGGCATCGGCTACGGCGTCGTCTGCGAGCAGGTCGACGGCAACGACGCGTTGGCCGTGCTGGCCGTCGTCGGCAAAGCCGTGGACTGGGCACGCGCAGGCAAGGGCCCGGTGCTGGTCGAGCTGCACACCTACCGCATGGAGGCGCACACCAACGCCGACGACGCGACCCGCTACCGCACCGCTGAACAGCTCGACCCGTGGCTGCAGAAGGACCCCGTGGAGCGGCTGGAGACCTACCTGCGCTCGGTGGGACGTCTCGACGACGAGCTCAAGGAGTCCTACGTGCAGGAGGGGGAGCGTGCCGCGGCCGAGCTGCGTGACCGAATGAACGCTGAGGTCAACCCCTCACCGGAGCTGCTCTTCCAGCACGTCTACGCCGAGCCGACCACCCAACTGGGTGAGCAGCGTCAGATGGTTCTCGACGAGATCGAGGCCGAGCAGGACTCCCTCACCGCAGGAAAGGACGCCTGACATGGCGCAGAACCCGTCGGCGACCACGTTCGCCTCGGCGCTCAACCAGGCCCTCCGCGACGCCGTCGCGGCAGATGACCGCGTCCTGATCTTCGGTGAGGACGTTGGCGTCGCCGGTGGCGTGTTCCGCATCACCGACGGCATCGCCCGCGACTTCGGGGACGACCGTTGCTTCGACACCCCGCTCGCCGAATCGGGCATCGTCGGGTTTGCCGTGGGCCTCTGCATGTCGGGGATGCGGCCCGTGGTCGAGATGCAGTTCGACGCGTTCGCCTACCCCGCGTTCGAGCAGATCACGAGCCACGTCGCCAAGATGCGCAACCGCACCCGCGGCGCCATGCCGATGCCGATGGTCATCCGCATGCCGTACGCCGGTGGCATCGGCGGTGTCGAGCACCACTGCGACTCCTCCGAGGCCTACTACGCGCACACCCCGGGCCTGCGGGTCTACGCCCCCGCCACCGTCGAGGACGCCTACACGATGCTCCGGGCCGCGATCGACGACCCCGACCCGGTCATCTTCCTCGAGCCCAAGCGCCTCTACTGGAGCAAGGACTCCGTGGACCTGGCTGCGCTCGCGGCCGGCGGCGGAACTCCCGTCGGGAAGGCCGTGGTGCGGCGCTCGGGCACCGACGTCACCCTCGTCTCCTACGGGCCGAGCGTGCCCGTGGCCCTCGAAGCGGCCGAGGCCGCGGAGGACGAGGGCTGGAGTGTGGAGGTCGTCGACCTGCGCACCATCAACCCGTACGACGACGAGACGGTGGTCGAGTCCGTGCGACGTACCGGCCGCTGTGTTGTCGTGCAGGAGGCCCAGGGCTTTGCGGGCGTCGGCGCGGAGATCGCAGCTCGGGTGCAGGAGCGGGCGTTCCACAGCCTGGCCGCCCCGGTGCTGCGTGTCGCCGGTCTCGACATCCCCTACCCGCCGCCCAAGCTGGAGCACCGTCACCTGCCCGGCGTCGACCGGGTGCTCGACGCCGTGGCCCGCCTGCAGTGGGACGACGAGCCGGATGCTCGCCACCTGCAGCTCCCCGGTGCGCGTCAGGAGATCGGCCGATGAGCACGAAGACGTTCAACCTGCCCGACCTGGGTGAGGGCCTGACGGAGGGCGAAGTCATCTCCTGGGAGGTCGCGGTCGGTGACACGGTCGTCGTCGACCAGGTCATCGCCGTCATCGAGACGGCCAAGGCACAGGTCGACCTGCCCTGCCCGTTCGCCGGTCAGGTCTCGACGCTGCATGTCGAGGCCGGGCAGATCCTGCCCGTCGGCTCGCCCCTGATCAGCGTCGATGTGGCCGGGTCTGGCGGTGGCCCGTCGGCCCTGGTCGAGGGCAGCTCGGACCGCGGAGCGCGCACGGACGAGCGGATGAGCGAGGAGCGCGCCGGGTCCGGCAACGTCCTCATCGGCTACGGCACGAGCGAGGAGAAGCGCACCCGCCGCCGTCGCCTCGGACGCACGCCCGCGGCTGCTCCCGTCGAGGCTCCCGCGGCCGAGATGGCGCTGACGCTCCCGACCGAGACGACCACCCCTGTCGCCGAACCGAGTTCACGTCCCGGCGAGGCCGTCCGGGTCATCTCCCCGTTGGTGCGCAAGCTGGCGCGGGAGTACGGGATCGACCTCTTCACCGTGACGCCCAGCGCGCCCGGCGGGATCATCACGCGCCGCGACGTCGAGGCTGCCCGCGAGGCCGCAGCCGGCACAGGTGCGATGACGGCAACCGCAGTGGCCTCCACGAGCGAGCCGGCTGGTCAGGCGACGCAGGCTCAGGCAACCCCGGGACAGACGCCATCCGGTCAAGCATCTGCATCGTCGGGCGGCTTGGTCAACGAGCGGATTCCGTTGACGGGGATCCGGCGGACGATCGCCGATCGGCTGACCCGCTCGCGGACCGAGATTCCGGACGCGACGACATGGGTCGACGTGGATGCGACCGGTTTGCGGTCGCTCAAGAACGATCTGGCGGCGACGGTCCCCGAGGCACGGATCGGCTATCTGGCGTTGATGGCGCGGATCGTCGTGGCCGGCTTGGTGCGATTCCCCGAATTGAATGCGCAGGTCGATACCGAGGCGAACGAGATCGTGCGGATCGGGCGGGTCAATTTGTCCTTTGCTGCGCAGGGTCCGCGTGGGTTGGTCGTGCCTGTGGTGCACGGTGCCAGCGACATGAGCACCGAGCGTTTGTCGGCGGCCATTCGTGATCTGACCGAGCGTGCCCGCGCCGGCAGCCTTTCACCGGCGGAAATGTCCGGCGGAACGTTCACGCTCAACAATTACGGCGTGTACGGGGTCGACGGATCGACGCCGATCATCAACCACCCCGAGGCGGGAATGCTCGGCGTGGGTCGCATCATCGACAAGCCGTGGGTCGTGGACGGTCAATTGGCGGTGCGTCCGGTGACGCAGCTGTCGTTGAGTTTCGACCACCGCGTGTGCGACGGGGGAGTGGCAGGCGGATTCCTTCGTCATGTCGCCGACTGTGTCGAACGCCCCGGCGCCCTCCTCGCGGGCCTCTGAGAAGTCACGCCACCGCGGCCCTTGGCTGCCCCTTCCGCATGATGGTCGGATTCTTTCCGCGACATGTAGGAGGGCAGCCGGGGGCCGACTTCGTGTCGGTGCGGCGCAGCATCCGAGCGTGTGATGCATCGGTAAATCGCTGGTGAGGGGCCGGATGGGCTGCGACACTCACGCCATGACCGACACCCCGGAGAACCCGGCTGAGACGACGCCCGAGTCCGATGCAGAACGTGAAGCGCGGGCCGCGCTCGATGCGATTCCTGGTATCACCTGGCGTCCGTTCGAACGGGACGACCTGCCGGCCATCGCCGAGTTCTACGCCGAGGTCGAGGCGTTCGACCGCAACCCCGAGCGCACCTCCCTGAGTGGATTGCAGGAGTTCTGGGATTCGCCGCGTTCGGTGCCCAGCGAGGACACGCTCGCGGGCTATGACGCCGACGGGCGGATCGTGGCGACTGCGTGGTCGGGCTGCAACCGGTCGGTCACCGAGCGGCGCAGCGTCTTTCTCGGCGGCGGGGTGCGTCCCGAATGGCGAGGTGAGGGCATCGGTAGTGCGGTGCTCGCCTGGGACATCGCCCACGGCCGTGCCTGGGATCGTGCCACCCGGGAGCCCGGTTTCGGACCGCTGCTCCTGCGCCTCTGGTGCCCGGTCGACCAGGCCGACGTGCGCGACCTGGCCGATCGTGCCGGTCTCCACGTCGAGCGCCACTTCTTCGAGATGAGCCGCCCGCTGACCGACGTCCCCGAGCCGGTGACGCCGGACGGGATTCGGATCAGCGGGTGGGACCCGGATCGCAGCGACGAGGTGTTGCAGGTCCTGAACGCTGCGTTCCGCGACCACTGGGGGCACGCCGACACCAGCCCCGCCATGTGGGTGGACCATCTGGCTGCGTCGTCCTTCCGCCCCGAGTGGTCGTGCCTGGCGCTGGACGCCGAAACCGACCGCGTCGTCGGCGTCGCATTCAACTGTGCCTACGAGCAGGACTGGAGCGAGGACCACCGCGAGGGGTACACCGACCAGCTCGGGGTGCTGCGCGAGTACCGCGGTCGCGGCATCGCCCACGCACTGCTCATCGAGTCGATGCGTCGCTTCGCGGCCGCTGACATGGATGCGGCAGCCCTCGGTGTGGATTCCGAGAACCCCAGCGGAGCCCTCGGTCTCTACGAGTCGCTCGGGTACGTGACCACTGCGAGCACCTGCGTACACCAACGCGAGGAACACCCGGAGGTCTGAGCCCGGATGCTCCTCGCGTTGGTCAAGATCGGTCGGCGTCAGCCCTGCAGGCGGCGGACTTCGAGGCGCTGACCGCAGGCGGCTGCGCCTTCGACCGCGAGGGCGTGGGCAGCGGCGTCGTCAGGGGCTTCGACGACCCAGAACCCGCCGACGTAGGCGGGGGCGTCGGTGGCGAACGGGCCGTCGGTCTGCCCGCCGCCGGGGGTCACCACCACGGCCTGCTCCGGCGGCGTCAGGCCGCACGCGAACACGAAGGCGCCACTGCTCTGGAGCTTCTCGTTGAAGGCGCCGACAGCGGCGAAGGCCGCCTGCATGTCCTCCTCCGACTCGTACGCCTCGCCGGCCGCGTGCACACCGGGCTCGTGAAACACGGACAACAGGTATTGCGCCATGGCTGGCCTCCGTCGGTCTTGGGGGGTCGTGATGTTCGAGGTGGCGTGCGTGGATAGCGTCAGTCGACGCTGATCTCGGCCATCTTGTCCCAGCCGGTCGCGGGGATCTGGCCGTTGACGATGTCCGGCGTCGCCGAGAGGTACTGCGGGAACTCGGCCTGCATCGCCTTGAAGTGATCGGAGTTGACGTGCGCCTCGGCGCCGTCGTCCTCGAACGCCTCGAGCAGCACGTACGTGTTGGGGTCGGTCACCGAGCGCGACCATTCGAACCAGAGGTTCTTCGGCTCGGCCAACGTCGCCTGGGTGAACTCCTCGGCGATCTGCGGCCAGCGGTCGGCGAACTCGGGCTTCACAGAGAACTTCACGTTGATGAGGATCATCGGATCTCCTTCGATGGGTGTGCGGCCCATCTTCCTACGGGCGGTGTCCTCCCGTGCACGTCTCGGACTGAGGGGTGACGCCAGGCATTCGCGGGGAACTGTGAGTCCCTGGTCTACGAGTACGCCCCATGCTTCTCACTTCCATGTGATGCTGCCGCCTCAGAGTGAGTCGCCCAGGATCCGACCCTATCGATGGTCGTCTCGACGTGTGTGGAGGACACGGGCCAGGCAGTTGAGGGATGAAGCGGTGAGTGGGTCGGTGATGACGGTCCTGTCGCGTCACAACACGAACGTTCGCCTGTCGGCGAGAACGTCAACCAACCGAAGCGGCAGCCTCGGGCCGGGAGACTGGAAACTGTCGCACCCGGGTGATGTAATGCGTCTAACCACAACTGAATTCGGGAGGGCGCATGGGCGCGACAAGCGGCAGCGAGGGCTCGGGCGTGAAAGGGGCGGGGTGTCTGGCGCTCGTCGTCACCCTCTTGGTGGCGGCGTTGCAGTTCGGACCGTCCTGGATCGAGTTGTTCAACGAATCTCCGGCCCCCACCCCGGTAGCCACAGGTCAGGCTGCGGCCCCCGCACCTCCAGTGTCCGTGGCATCGTCCAACACGCCCACTATGGCTCCGCCATCAAACGCAGCGACCGTGACCGTAGTGCCGACGCCGCCAGTTTTCCATGAGGGCCAGGTGGTGGTCTCCGAAACAACGGCAATCAACTTAAACGCGCCCCCGTCGTCGCCAAGCTGGGACACTTTCGAAGTCAATCCGTTCAGTCAAAGGGTTGATGAGGACGGTCTTTACCTCGCTGACGGACTCTTGGTTGCCAACGGTGTTATCGCCGCAACCGTTCCAGCTGGAGCTGAGTATTCCAGCTGTCTCCAGGCGCTGGACTGGCAGAAGCTGGATGGCGGCCTTGTGGGTGCACTTATTCCGAATGTTTCCGGGGTTGCACTCAACTCTCTTGAGGAGAAGCCGGTTACGTGCCTCTACCTCAAATCGGGGAGGGTGGCAACAGTAGCCCGTGACTTCATAAATCGAGATCGTACGACAGCTAGATTGGTTGTCAAAGTGTGGGAACGCTCGGTGTAGCCACAATGATGGGAGCCGCCGCGGCGCTCGTAGCGTTGGGCCTGCAGGGGAAGGTGCCGGGTGGCCTTGGCGGCGGTTCTGGCACGGCGCTCGGACACGCAAAGGCCCACCCAGAAACGCATCCGACCGACCGTTGCGACGGCGGCGGTGAGTCTGGCCTCTTCGCCATGGTGCATGGGGCAGCGCGCGGCCGGGTAGCGGACGTTCCCAACCGTGTGAAGAAACCCAATGGACCGCGCCCGTATCCTGGAAGGCGTGTCCGATTCGCCCACGCCCGAGCAGCCCAGTCCCGCCGAACCGCGGGCCCGGCAAGAGCGCGACGCGTCCGGCGAACAGACGCCCTCTTCGGGCGAGCGCGCGCAGAGTGAATCGCCGCGTGAACCCGGCCGCCGGGGGCCACGAGGTAGAGGTCGCCAGGGCCGTCCGCGTCGCTCCGAAACCGCGTCGGACGACGGGCAGAACGGTGGCCGGAGTCGCGGACAGAATCGCGGGCAGGGTCGTGGGGAGAACCGCGGGCGTGGGGGAGAGGCCCGTAGTGGCCGTTCACAACTGAGCCCGGAACAGCGTGAGGAGCGCAAGGCTCGGGCGTTGGAGCATCAGGCCAGGCGAGCCGCGTCGGTGCCGACCATCACCTACCCCGACCTGCCCGTCTCCGCCGTCAAGGACGACATCGCGACAGCGATCAGGGACCACCAGGTCGTCATCATCGCGGGTGAGACCGGCTCGGGTAAGACGACGCAGATCCCCAAGATCTGCCTCGAACTCGGACGCGGCATCGTCGGCCAGATCGGTCACACCCAGCCGCGACGCATCGCTGCGCGGTCGGTCGCCGAGCGCCTCGCCGAAGAGCTCGAGGTCGATCTCGGCAAGCAGGCCGGCTACCAGGTGCGGTTCACCGACGAATCCAGCCGCGACACCCTGGTCAAGGTGATGACCGACGGCATCCTGCTCAACGAGCTCCAACGCGACCGTGACCTGCGCCGATACGACACGATCATCATCGACGAGGCCCACGAACGCAGCCTCAACATCGACTTCGTGCTCGGCTACCTCAAGCAGCTCCTGCCGCGACGCCCCGACCTCAAGGTCATCGTCACCTCCGCCACCATCGACCCCGAGCGGTTCGCCGCCCACTTCGCCGACCGGCACGGCACGCCCGCGCCGATCATCGAGGTCTCCGGGCGCACCTACCCGGTCGAAATCCGATACCGGCCCCTCGTGCGCACCGAGCCGAACAAGACCCCCGGCAAGCCCGACATCGAGACCGAGGTCGACCAGGTCACCGGCATCTGCGAGGCCGTCGAGGAGCTCTGGACCGAGGGAGGCGCCGCCGAACGTGCCCGCGACGGCAGCGGCGAAGACATCCTTGTGTTCCTCTCCGGTGAGCGCGAGATCCGTGACGCCGCAGACGCCCTCGCCGGGATGAACCTGCCCGGTACCGAGGTGCTGCCCCTCTACGGACGCCTGTCGGCCGCCGACCAGCACCGGGTTTTCAGCCGCCACTCCGGTCGCCGCGTCGTGCTCGCCACCAACGTCGCCGAGACCTCACTCACCGTCCCCGGCATCCGCTACGTCGTCGACGCCGGCACCGCGCGCATCAGCCGGTACAGCCAACGCACCAAGGTGCAGCGTCTCCCGATCGAGCCCATCAGCCAGGCCAGCGCCAACCAACGCTCGGGCCGCTGCGGGCGTGTCTGCGACGGCATCGCGATCCGCCTCTACACCGAGGACGACTACGCGAATCGACCCGAGTTCACGGACCCGGAGATCCTGCGCACCAACCTCGCCAGCGTCATCCTGCAGATGACCGCGCTGGGCCTCGGAGACATCGGCCGATTCCCGTTCGTGCAGCCGCCGGACTCGCGCATGGTCACCGACGGTCTGCGCCTGCTGCACGAACTCCACGCCATCGACCCCGAGCAGACGGACCCGCGTCGCCGCCTCACCGACATCGGTCGCCGCATCGCGCGCATCCCCGTCGACCCGCGGCTGGCCCGCATGATGCTCGCCGCCGTCGATGAGGGGTGTCTGCGCGAGGTCATGATCATCGTCGCCGCCCTGTCGATTCACGACGTGCGCGAACGGCCCTTGGAAAAGCAGGCGCAGGCCGATCAGTTGCACGCACGGTTCAAGGACGAACAATCCGACTTCACCTCCCTGCTCAATCTGTGGAAGTACCTGCGCAAGCAGCAGAAGGAACTGTCGGGCAGCGCCTTCCGGCGTCTGTGCAAGAACGAGTACCTGCATTACCTGCGCATTCGCGAATGGCAGGACCTCGTCGGGCAGCTCACCAGCACGGTTCGCGAACTCGACCTCGAGCCCAACCAGAATCCGTCGACGCCGGAGAAGATCCACCGCGCGCTGCTCACCGGTCTGCTCAGCCAGATCGGTGTCTACGACCGTGAGAAGCGCGATTACCTCGGCGCCCGCGGGGCCCGATTCGCCATTCAGCCCGGCTCGGCCCTCAAGCGGTCGACTCCCGACTGGGTGATGAGCGCCGAACTCGTCGAGACCACCCGACTCTGGGCTCGGACCAACGCCGCCACCGACCCCGCCGCCATCGAAGAGGCGGGTGCTCACCTGGTCAAACGCAGCTACTCCGAGCCGCACTGGAGTCGCAAGCGGGCCGGGGTCGTCGCGGCCGAGAAGGTCACGCTCTACGGCGTGCCGATCGTCACCGAACGTCAGGTCGGCTATGGCTCGATCGACCCGGAGATCTCGCGCGATCTGTTCATCCGCAATGCCCTCGTCGAGGGTGATTGGGACACGCCGCACCGGTTCTTCCACGACAATCGCAAACTCGTCGCCAAGCTTGCCGATCTCGAATCGCGTGCGCGTCGCCGTGACCTTCTCGTCGACGACGAGACGCTCTTCGAGTTCTACGAGCACAGAATTCCCGCGACCGTCGTCAGCGGCGCCCATTTCGATGCCTGGTGGAAGAAGGAGCGGCGTCGGCGTCCCGACTTGCTGACGTTCACCGAGGACTTCCTTGTCTCCGAGGACGCCGACGAGATCGACGCCACCGACTATCCGCACGAATGGGTGCAGGGCGATCTGCGGTTGCGGCTCACCTATCAGTTCGAGCCGGGCGGCGACGCCGACGGCGTCACGTGCCACATCCCCGTGGAGCAGCTCAACCAGGTCGACGAGCAGGGCTTCGACTGGCAGGTGCCGGGCCTGCGTCCCGAGCTCGCGACTGCGCTGCTCAAGAGCCTGCCCAAGGCCACCCGCAAGCACTTCGTCCCAACGCCCGATCACGCCCAGGCAGCCCTCGCCGAGGCCGACGAGGCCGAGATGGAGGCGGGGGTCCCGCTGGTCGACGAACTCGCCCGCGCCCTGTTCATCCGCACCGGGCATCGGGTTCCGGCGGGGGAGTGGGACATCACACGCGTGCCCGACCACCTGCGCATGACCTTCCGCGTCGAGGATCCCCGCGGTCGTCGGCTGGGCGAGAGCAAGGATCTCGCCGAACTTCAGGCCGAGCTCGCGCCCGCCGTGCGCAGCACCATGGCCAAGGCCGCCGGCGACGTCGAACGCACCGGCCTGAAGACCTTCGACCTCGCCGAGCTGCCCGCTGTCTTCGAACGGCGGGTCGGCAAGCGGGAGGTGCAGGGCTACCCGGCCCTGGTGGACCAGGGCGACTCCGTGGCCGTGCAGGTGCTCGCGGGCAAGGCCGAACAGGTCAGCGCCACCCGCCTCGGACTGCGCAGGCTCCTGCTGCTCAACACGCAGGTGCCGTGGCCGCGCATTCTCGGGCTCCTGAGCAACACCCAGAAGCTCGCGCTCGGCAACAACCCACACGGCACGATGCCTGCGTTGCTCGACGACATCCTCGCCGCCGCGGTCGACGCGATCGCCGCGCGCCGACTCACCGCGGTCGGCGCCGAGATCGTCCGCACGCCAGAGCAGTTCGAGGACGCCCTCGCCGCGGTCAAGCGGGAGATCGTGCCGACCGTCATCGAGATCGTCGAGTGGGTGCACCCGTTGCTCGACCGCGCCCTGTCGGTCCGCCTGGCTCTCGATGCCATGAAGCCGTCGAACAAGGATCTCGCCGCGCTCAAGAGCGACCTCGACAGCCACCTCGCCGACCTCGTCCACCCCGGCTTCGTCGCCGAGACGGGTCATACCTACCTCCGTCATCTGCCCCGCTACCTGCAGGGGATGCTCGTACGGCTCGAGAAGGCCCCGGCCGAACCCTGGCGCGATGCGCAGCGGCTGGAGATCGTGCGCACCGTCGAGGCCGAGCGGGTCAAGGTCGTCGAATCGCTGCCGGCCACCGAGCGGGACGCGGACGATGTCGTCGCGCTGCGATGGATGATCCAGGAGCTACGCGTCAGCCTGTTCGCGCAGTCGCTCGGCACGGCCCACCCCGTCTCGGAGAAGCGGATCTACAAGGCGATGGACGCCGTCGAGGACG
>DAMDJY010000051.1:11101-21476 GCA_032100225.1 Mobilicoccus sp. | reverse complement strand
ACGGCTGCGAGCTTGGCGCAGTAGGCGTCCGCGCCCCCGGCCTTGGTGCAGGACGCGGCGAGCTCGGAGACGGCTCCGGTGTACGTGGACGTCGCGGCACTGGACCGCTGGGCGCCCGCAGCGAGGTCCTTGGCCCCGGCACCGAGCGTGCCTGCACCCTGGTCGAGTTGGGCAGCCGCGGCGGACAGCTTGTCAGCTCCCCCGCTGAGTCCCTCCGCGCCGGTCGCGAGCTGCTGGGCCGCAGGAGCGAGCTGAGCGCCACCCTGCCCGACCTTCGTCGCGCCGTCGGTGAGCGTGGTGGCGCCATCGGCGAGAGCCTTGGTCTGCGCCGGCAATTGGGACACGGGAGCCTGGAGCTTTGTCAGCCCCTGGTTGAGCGCAGTGGCGCCGGTGCTGAGCTCCCGGGTTCCTGCCGCGAGCGTGTTCGCGCCGTCGGAGAGCTGCTTGACCTGCCCCGGCATGGAGGACGTGCCCGCGTTGATCTCCCCGAGACCCTGAGCGAGTTTCGCGTTGCCCTGCGCGACCTTGGTGGCGCCGGTCGACAAGTTCTGGGCGCCCGTGGCTAGCGTGCTCGCACCGGTCGCGAGCTGCCCCGTGCCGTTCGACAGGCTGGACGTGCCCTTGGCCAGGTCGTTCAGGCCGATACTGAGCTTGCGAGCACCGTCGTCGACCTTGTCCGCACCCTCGGAGAGGTCGCTCGACCCGTCCGCGAGCTTGCCCGCGCCCTCACCGGCGTCGGTGAGGGACGTCTTGACGGAGTTGAGACCCAGGTACACCTGGTCGAGGTACTGCGCCGAGACGTCGTCACCGGCCTCCCGCGCCACAACTTGCCCCACCGACTTCGCGATGTTGCCCGCCAAGTAGCTGACGGCGTCGTTGGTGCGCAGATCCATCTGCGCAGCGTGCGCCGTGTCGGCGTCCTTGGTGGACGTCGCCGCCGCCGAGAATCCGCTGGGGATCGTCAGCACCGCGTAGTAGGTGCCGTCGTCCAGACCCTTGTCGGCGGTCGCGCGGTCGGTGCTCTCCCAGTCGAGGTTGTCGGTGTCGGTGCTCTCGGTGAGGCTGTCGGTGATCTCCTCACCGACGGCCACCCGCTCCTTCTTGCCGTCCTCCTTCTCGAGCGAGACGGCCTTGTCCTCGTTGACGACCGCCGCGCGCATGCCGCTCAGGTGCGTCGTCACATCGCGGTTCGACCAGACGAGCAGGCCGCCGTAGAGGCTCGGAATGACCATGATCGCCACGAGGACCAGGCGGCTGAACCACGTCCCGTTGAACCGGGCCAGCTCAGAACTGCTGAGCGGAGGAAAGATGGACATCAGCGATTCGCTTTCGGTACGTCGTGGGCGGAGTCGTCGAGGTCGGAGTCGACCCCGGTCTCCGCGGGAATCTCGGCGTCCTGCCGAGACGGGCGATCGGTCGCTATGTCGTGCTCGGCCGTCAGGCCTGACTCAGCAGGCCCCTCCGGCGCACGGACCGGCTCGGCCCCTGGTTCTGGCTCCACCTCTACGTGAGGCTCAGGCGCTGACCCTCCAGGCTCGGGCGTTGTCGTCGGACTCGGGGCAGCGTCTGCGTCTGCAAGGGGCAACGTGGCGATGCGAGGCGCGAGGCGTTCCGCATCGCGCCCCAGGTCGGTGACGCGGATCAGCGACACGGACAGTCCGGTGATCTCGGCGACGGCCTCGACGTCGACAGCCTCGGTACTGGTAGCGAGGACGGCGAAGGGAGTGCGTGCCGCGCGCATGAGATATCCGACGCCTGCAGTGGCGGCGCGCCGATCCTCGCGGGACCGCAGTTCGCCGTTCTCGTCGATGGCGACCACGGCGGGCGAGCCGATGAGCGCGAGCGTGACGCCGAGCAGCGTGCGCTCGACGCCGGTGAGGTCGCCGACGAACCAGTCGGGCGCGACCTCGGACCGGGGGCTCTGCGCCGGGGCATAGCGCCGAGCTGCCACGAGCGCCGATGTGTAGGAGTCCATGACCGCCTGAATCGAGGCGCGGCTCGCCCACGGCAGCAGCGTCTGAGACGCGAGGCGTTCGGCGATGTGGTTGACCACGGTGAGGGCGTCGTCGAGGTCGTTGACACCGGTGACCTCGGCGAGCGAGACATCGTGCTGGACGGCGCCGCGGTGGCGGGGCAGCGACCGTCCGGCCACCTCGATGGAGCCGTGCTTGACGCGCATGCGGCCGGCGAGGGCGAGCAGGGCCGAGGTCTTACCCGAGCCGTCGGGACCTTGCAGGATGCACAGGCCTCCGGCGGGCAGGTCGACGTCGAGCCCGTCGACGGCGATGCCCTGACTGCCGGTGATCTGCACGTCCCTCGCCCACAGGACGAGTTCCGGAGCATCGAACACGTCGGACTCCGGCACGTCGGGCGCATCGGGAGCAGATAGCGCTGCCGATGACTGCTGGTTGAGCTGCACGGGTTCACCTCGGGTTCTGGCGGTGGTGGAGGGGTCACGGACCTCGCCACCCATCTTCGATACGCAACTGTACGCGATACAGATCTGTCTTCAATTCACATGTGTATCGAATGTGGCACTATGGACGTCGAAGGAGGACGCCATGACAGACCTGCACACGTCCCGCCCGGACGACCCCGAGGCCGACGACGCCCGATCGACCGAGGACGGGACGACCTGCGAGACAGCGGTGTCCCGGCGTCGACTCGCCACCCGCACGCGACTGCTCGACGCCGCGCGATCGGTGTTCGCAGCCCGCGGGGTGCACGGTTCGAGCGTCGAGGAGATCTGTGAGGCAGCGGGATTCACGCGCGGCGCGTTCTACTCGAACTACGCGGACAAGGAGGAGTTGACCCGCGACCTGCTGCGCCGCGAACAGGCCCGGATCCTCGAAACCGTTCAGGTCGACAGCGTCTCCACCGACATCGAGTCCGCCGTCGAGGCCATCCTTACCGCGCAGAAGCCCCGCGTCGACTACTTCGTCATCCAGTACGAACTGCAATTGCACGCATTGCGCACACGCGAGTTCGCGCCCATCCTCGCGGAGTCCGAGGCGGCCTTCCGCGACGTCGTGCGCACGATCCTCGAGCGCGAACTGCACCGGCTCCACCTTGAGCCGGTCATCGGCCTCACCGAGATCACCGAGGCCGTCACTGCTCTGACGGAGCGCAGCATTCGCCGCGCGACCCTCACCGGAGCAGACGATCTGCTGGGCCTCGCCCGCACGGTGCTGCCGCACATGTTGCGCGGCTTCACCCGCCCGTCCGGCGGGATGCCCCGCGCCACGGACTCCCCCGTCGCAGAACAGGACTCATAGCCCCAGATAGCGATCCAGGTGTGCCGCATCCGTTGATTCGGCCGGGGTCGTGCCGATGGGAGGGCGATGTCTGCGAACACTCCCTCCCGCGTCGGCGCCCTCCTCCCTCACGAGCCTGTGGCGCGTCGCTCGATGCTGCTGCTCGGCGGCCTCGGTCTGACCGGCGCCTGGGGCCTGCGCGCCGCCTCGACGGAGCTCGCGCACGCACGGCCACGCCAGGAGTCTCCCGCAGCCGACCTCGGGCTCCCCACCCCGGTCGCGGCGCCCGCGCCGGGGACGCAGGCCAGAGAACCGTTCTCCTCCGGCGGGATCGGGCGTTGGCAGACCTCCTCACACCAGGCCTCGACTCCCGACGAGGACCGTGCCGCCGCACGTGGCGACGGCATCCACCTGCTCGGCGACTCCATCGGGAGCCGCCTGCTGCCCGCGCTGAAGCATCGCGCCGGCTCACGGCCGGTCTCCTACGACGTGTGGAACGGGCGCCCCACGGCACCGGCACTGGAGAGCCTGGCGCACGCCGTCGACGAGGACCGATTGGCGCCGACGGTGCTCATCGTGCTCGGCAGCAACGACATCTTCGACCCCTGGCACTATGAAGACGCTGTCCGCCGCGCGCGGGCGATCGCCGGTGAGCGACGCCTGCTCTGGGTGACGCCCTACGTCAGTCGTCCGTCGGCCCCCTCGGCCGATCTGCGCAACTCCACACTCCTCGGGCTCGTCCTCGAACGAGCTGCTGCGGCAGGCACCATCGAACTCGTCCGCTGGTTCGAGTTTCTCGCCCGCAGCGGCGACGCCATCCCCGATCTCATCGAGGATGGCGTGCATCCCTCGCCCGCAGGCGCCTCAGCGCTCGCGGGGTTGGTGATCACCTGCCTGGGCTGACCTCGAAGCGCACGCGCCGAGCCGTGATGTCGGCCTCGGTCAACGTCACCGTCACTGCGGTGCCGAGTTCTGCCGTGCCATCTGCAGAGGCGACAACCGCGGGGTCGGTCACCTGCACGATGACGCCCTTCGCGCCACGATCCTCGACGACGACAGCATCGAAGGTCTCCCCCACGCGGTGAGCGAGTTCCGCGGCCTCCACGGCATCGGTGCAGGCGCGGTCGACAGCGGAGGCGAGCCGGTCGCTCTCGCGCATGAGGTCGGGCAGCAGCGGCAGCGCCTCACGCACATGCTGCGGAACGGGCTCGCCCGAGGTCAGCGCCGCGCAGATCGCGAGACCGAACCGGTCGACGAGGCGCCGTAGCGGTGCGGTGACGTGGGCATAGGGCGCCGCGATCGCCGACTGCACCTGATCCGCGGGGACATCCCCGTCGAACGGCGTGTAGCCGGCGCCGCGGAACAGTGACGTCGCGTTGTGGATGAGGGCCAGGTGGGCCGGGTTCGTCCGATCCAGGGTGCGCAAGAACTCGCTGTACGTCCCCGTCGTCCACGGGATGCCGAGTGCCTGGGCCTGGCGCCGGAACTTCGCGACGTCCTTCTCGGCCGGGGCCGGCATGGTGCGCAGAATCCCGAGGCGTCCCTCGAGCATGATCTGAGCCGCCGCCATCCCGGTGAGCAGGGAGATCTGCGCATTGTGGTCCTCGGCCGGGACCAGCGGCCCGAACTCCAGGCGGTAGGTGCCGTCCTCCGCGCGTTCGATCTCCTGGTCGGGCATCGGCAGGCTCGCACCGCCGCGCCGGATCTCGGCTGCCGCACGCAGCGTGCCGATGGCGGCCAGCAGCGGCAGTTGGGCATCGGTGGCCGGCGCCTGACCGGAGGCACCGTCGAGAATCCCCTGCACTTCTCTGTAGTCGTACCGCGTCACGCTGCGAACCCGCTGCCGGGAGACATGCGCCTTGGTCAACTCACCGGTCGCGTCGAGGTGCAGATCCCACACGTACGCGGCGCGCACGACACCGGGCAGCAGACTGCACGCGCCCTCGCTGAGGACGGCGGGATGCAGCGGTGCGCGTCCGTCGGGAAGGTAGATCGTCTGACCGCGGCGGCGCGTCTCGGCGTCCATCGCGCCACCGGCGCGGACGGCGTCGGACAGGTCGGCGATGGCGTAGCGGACGCGGTATCGGTCACCCTCGGCCTCGAGATGCATCGCCTGATCGAGGTCCATGCTGCCGGGCGGGTCGACGCTGAAGAACGGCAGTTCCGTGGCGTCGGGCAGTGTCGCGGCCACCTGTTCCGCGCGATCGGCGGCCTCCTGTGCCTCGGCGATCACCTCCGGCGAGAACTCGCCCGGCACCTCGAACTCGGCGCGGATGGCATCGAAGGCCGACTCCAGTGTGGCGTCGGGGTGGGCGAGGCGGTAGCTGCGAGCTGGCATGGCCCCAGGGTACGGACCCGGGGCCATCCCGGCAGGTGTTGCCGCGCCGCGGGTCAGGCGGCGCCCATCAGCGCCAGCAACACACCACCGGCGACGACGCTGGCTACCTGCCCTGCGGCGTTGGCGCCCATGGCGTGCATGAGGATGAAGTTGTCGAAGTCCTCCTTGGAGGCCTCCTGCTGCACCACGCGAGCCGCCATCGGAAAGGCACTGATCCCGGCTGCACCGATGAGCGGGTTGAACGTGCCGCGGGAGAACACGTTGAGGATCTTGCCGAACAGCACTCCGGTCGCAGTGTCGAGCACGAACGCCAGCAGGCCCAGCGCGAGGATCGCGAGAGTCGAGAGCTTGAGGAACGCCTCACCGGCCATGGTCGAGCCGATCGCCAGACCGAGGAAGAGCGTCACGACGTTGGCGAGTTCGTTGCCCGCCGCCTGCGTGAGCCGCTCGACGACGCCCGACTCCCGCATGAGGTTGCCGAGCATCAACATCCCGATCAGCGGCGTCGCGAACGGCACCAGGGTGCCCACGACGATCGTCACGACGATGGGGAACAGGATGCGGGTGCGCTTGCTGATCACCCGCGAGCTGTACGGCATGCGGATCGAGCGCTCTTTCTTCGTCGTCAGCAGTCGCATGACCGGCGGCATGATGATCGGCACGAGCGACATGTACGAATACGCCGCGACCGTGATCGGGCCGAGCATGTGCGGCGCGAGGATTCCCGAGACGTAGATCGAGGTGGGACCGTCGATCGCGCCGATGATGCCGATGGACGCGGCCTCGTTGTGCGTGAACCCGAGGGCCAGCGCGAGCAGCAGCGTCAGGAAGATGCCGAACTGGCCCGCGGCGCCGAGGAGCACCATCTTCGGGTTCTCCAGCAGCGGGCCGAAGTCGGTCATCGCGCCGATCCCGATGAAGATCAACAGGGGGAACAGCTCGTTGCCCACACCGATGTCGTAGAGGATCCGCAGCATCCCGTCCTCCCCCATGAGGGGCGACAGCGGGAGGTTGGCGAGGATCGCGCCCGCACCGATGGGCAGGAGGAGCAGCGGCTCGTACTCCTTCTTGACAGCGAGAAAGATGAGCAGCAGCCCGACGCACAGCATCACGACGGACTGCCACGTGACGGCCTGGACGCCGGCGAAGAGCGAACTCAGAGTGTCGGCATTCATCGATCTGGTCGCCTACTCGCCGTCGATCGTGGCGAGGGCGTCGCCGAAGCGGACCTGCTGGCCCTCGGTGACGTGGATGGTCCCGATGGTGCCGGCGCGGGTGGCTTTGAGCGCGTTCTTCATCTTCATCGCCTCGAGCACGAGCACCGTGTCACCCCGTTCGACGTGGGTGCCGGGCTGCGCGGCGATCGAGAGGATCACCCCGGGCATCGGCGCCGTCAACGTGCCGAAACCAGCGGGGGCGGGAGCGCCGGTCGTTGGAGCAGCCGAGGCTGGCGCCACGCTCGGAGTTCGCGGCGGTGGCGGGGTCGGTCGTGCCGTGGGCGTGATGGGCTCGGCAGCCCGTCCGACTCCCGAGCCTGCTGGGCCGGTGGGGCGACCGGAGCGCACCTGCACGGCCGGAGCGATCTGTGCCCGCCCCAGCTCCGTGTGGTCGTCCAGGCGGACCTCGATGCTGCGTCCGTCGAGCTCGACCGTGAACTCGTCGGCGGTGTGGGCCTCCACGTCGAGAACGTAGGAGGTGTCGTTGACGGTGATCGTGTACCGGCGCATCAGGGCCTCACTTACGTCGCCAGGGCTGGGTCTGTTGAGCACGCCCCACGGAGACCCACCTGCTGGCGTAGAGCTGGGATCCGGGCTGGTGGGCGCGCTGTTCGGGCGCGGCCTGGTGGCGCTGGGTGTCACGGTGGCTCAGGACGGCCACGGTGATCGCCGCGAGTTGGTCCTCGGTGAGCCTGTCGGCGAGGACCCGCACGCGCGGGGAAGCCTCGACCTCGACGTCACTTTCAACGTCAGCTTCCGCATCTATGTGGGCATCCGGTGGGGAGCCGATCGCCGCGGCGGCCGTCGCGCCAGGCACAGAACTGGTGGAACCACCGACGGCGGCAGGTTCGGGCTTCGGACGGTCGAGCCATCCGATGAGGTACAGCAGGGCCATGAGCAGGAGCAGCAGGGCGAACACGGTGCCCATGCCGGCCACGGTCATGCCCAGGCCCCAGGCGAGATCGGACACCGCGGCCTCCTACACCGGGAAGATGCCGTGCTTCTTGGGCACGGTGTGGACGACCTTGGTGTGCAGCACCTCAAGGGCACGGATGAGGCGCGGGCGAGTCTCTGCCGGCTCGATGACCTCGTCGATCTGACCGACGTCGGCGGCACGGTAGGGGTTGAAGAACGCGTCCTTGTACTCGGCGACGAACCGGGCCTCTTGCGCAGCCGGGTCGTCGGCCTCGTCGATCGCGCGCCGATTGAGCAGCTTGGCCGCGCCCTCGGCGCCCATCACGGCGATCTGCGCGGTGGGCCAGGCGAAGGCGACGTCGTTGTTCATCTGCTTGGACGAGAGCGCCACGTAGGAGCCACCCATCGCCTTGCGGGTGACGATCGAGATCTTGGGGACCGTGGCCTGGCAGTAGGCGTAGATGATCTTGGCGCCGTGGCGGATGACACCGTCGTACTCCTGCTGCACGCCGGGCAGGTAGCCGGGACAGTCGACGAAGGTCAGCAGCGGCACGTTGTAGGCGTCGCAGAGCCGGATGAAGCGGCTGATCTTGTCGGAGGAGTCGATGTCGAGGCAGCCCGACATCACCGACGGCTGGTTGGCGACGATGCCCACAGCGTGCCCGTCGAGCCGCGCGAACGCAGTGATCGCGTTGCCCGCGAAGTGCTCTGCGACCTGCAGGATGCTGCCCGAGTCGAACACCATCGACAGCACGTCGAGCATGTCGTAGGCGATGCCGTCCTCGTCGGGAACGATCGTGTTGAGCGCCTCGTCCATGCGGTCCGGGTCGTCGTGCGGAACGAGCGGCGCCGGGTCCTCGGTCGTGTTCTGCGGCAGGTAGGACAACAGGTGCTTGGTGAGGCGCAGCGCCTCGTGCTCGTCGGCGGCGAGGAAGTGCGCGACCCCGCTGCGGGCGGTGTGGACGGCGCCGCCACCGAGCTCCTCGGCGCTGACGTCCTCGCCGGTGACCTGCTTGATGATCTCGGGGCCGGTGAGAAACATGTTCGAGGTTCCGTCGACCATGATCGTGAAGTCGGTCAGGGCCGGGGAGTACACGGCGCCACCCGCACACGGGCCCATGATCAGCGAGATCTGCGGGACGACACCCGAAGCCGCGACGTTGCGGACGAACACCTCGCCGTAGGCGGCGAGCGAGCGTACTCCCTCTTGCACGCGGGCGCCGCCGGAATCGTTGAGGCCGATGAGCGGGATCCCTGCTTCGAGCGCGAGGTCCTGAATCCGGCTGATCTTGTTCGACTGCACCTCGGAGAACGATCCGCCGAGCACCGTGAAGTCCTGCGCGAACACCGCGACGCGGCGGCCGTTGATCTTGCCGAAGCCGGTGATGATGCCGTCCCCCGGCACCTTCTGCGAGCCCATCCCGAAGTCGGTGCAGTTGTGCGTCGCCAACGCACCGAGCTCTTGGAACGACGCCTCGTCGAGCAGGATCGCCAGGCGTTCCCGCGCGGTCATCTTGCCCCGTGCGTGCTGGGCCTCGATGCGCTTCTCACCGCCTCCGGCGAGAGAACGTTCGCGCATCTCGCGCAGCCGGGTCAGATGGTCGCTCACCATGCTCCCTCTAGGCACCGACGGAATCCGGCATCGTCGCCAGAACTCGTCTCGTCTCGCTGCCAGCCTGCCCGCACGACTCCGCGCCGGGCAGTGACCAAGGGCCCGTGTTTTCCTGCCGGACATGCGCACGGCACCCCCGCGATATGGGGTGTCTCACCAGCGTTTTCGGGGCGGACCCCCGGGAGCCTGTGTTGTGTCCACGTCGTCAGCGCAGGTGGGAGGTGTCGTTGACGAACTCGACGACGACGCCGCCGTCACGCCAGAACTGCATCGCCGTCAGCGAGCAGGGGTGGGTGGCGATGCGCCACACGGTCGGCAGCGGCATACCGAGCACGTCGGCGAGGATGCAGCCGATCGGGCCTCGGTGGGTGACGACGACGAGCGTTGCGGAGGCGTCGTCGGTGGCCATCTCCCGCGTCTCGTCGACGAGGCGGGCGAACGCGGCCAGGACCCGCTCGGCCAGCTGGGCGTAGCTCTCACCCCCGGGAGGAGGCACGTCCTCCTCGGAGCGCGACCGCTGCAACGCCTCCCCGGACTCGCGGGAGATGTCGGCGACGCGGCGTCCATCCCACTCACCGAAGCACAGCTCGTCGAGGTCGTTCTCCACCTCGGGCTGCAGGTCGAACGCACCGGCAATGGCCTGAGCCGTCTGGCAGGCGCGGTGCAGCGAGGACGACACGACGCGCACTCCTGCACCGTCGCCCAGCAGGTCCTGAACGCCGCGGGCCGCAGCCCGGGCCTGGGCCAGGCCCGCGTCGTTCAATGCCGGATCGGCACCGCCCCGCCCGTCGAGCCTGCCCTGGTGGGTGAAGTCCGTGACCCCGTGACGCACGAGCACCACGCGCACAGGCGGCGCCATGTCGGGCTCGGCCTGGGACGCACTCGGTGAGGGCAGAGGCGCAGACACGGCCGGCGGAGTTCGCGCGGTTTGCGGGGTCTCGATGTCCGCGGCCTCGTCGTGGAGACGGTCGGCGTCCGCGTTCTGGTAGGGCGTGGGACTCACAGGCCGGATTCGGCGGTGCGCACCAGGATGCGGCGG